>PKDD01000093.1 GCA_002862465.1 Haliea sp. | reverse complement strand
ACGCCGAGCTTTTTTACTGCTCACACTTGGTACTGGGGTGATCGCCATCGGGATATTTTTATGGGGCCAGAGCGGGCCGCAGTGATGAGCCCCTCCGGTTGGGCGTTGGATTATGGTGTTCGATTCAGTTCGCATTTAGATACACCCGTGACACCGATGTTGCCGTTGCAGGCAGTTTGGAGCCAGGTGCACCGCATGACATATGACGGTGATGTGCTAGGGCCGGAGCAGAGAATCGGGGTGATGGATGCATTGCGCGCGGTGACAATTGATGCGGCCTGGCAAATATTTCAGGAGGATAACAGAGGCTCGCTGGAGCCGGGAAAATATGCGGATATTATTATGCTGTCGGGCAACCCTCTAGATGACGCCATGGCTATGCGCGAGCTTGATGTCGAACGTACCATAATTGGGGGCGCCACTGTCTATCAAAAATATTAGCAGATTCGGTTAAGCGCCTCTGACATACGTGGCGCTTGGGTATCCCGTCTAGGATGTTGAGCTAAACGCGTTCGAATTATCCATCATAGCTGTGCATAAGTACCCTTAATCGCTGATTACATGGACAGATGCTTGTCATTCGGCTATAAATACATCTACCGCGCAGCGAGATTTTTGCTGGTGCTTTTTACGATATTTAAGGACAGCAGGTCGTAGTTGAATGTATCGACATAGTACGAACAACACAGTCACATACACCCCGGATGATATCGTCCTTTTCAAGGAATCGCCCTTCGCAGCTTGGATGGAGCGTCTGACGCTAGAAAACCCGCGCCACGGCATTCCGCCTGACTTATCCACTGCGCCATCGGAAGAGATTGCGTTGTCATCAGAGAGTCTTATTGCAACACTGGGCGTAGAGGGCAGGAGCGTCATTGTGATCGACGCTGAGGTGCAGGAACCTGATCGTCACAGCGCCACCCTAGACGCGATGCGTGCTGGTGCAGACTTTATCGTTAATGGGCAACTGAGTGTCGAAACGTTGTCCGCGACACCTGATTTTCTCATGCGAACGAGTGGTTATTCTGATCTTGGTGCGTTCTTGTATATTCCTTGCGACACTCAGGCAGAGAGCAACCTGAATTCCGGCTTTAGATTGTCTTGCGTGGCCGAGCTTTTGCATGTGTTGCAGGGTCAGTTACCTCCGCAGATGTTGATTATTCGTGAGGGCGCAGATGTGGTCCCAATGCTGACCGAAGATTACATTTATTATTATCGGACCGTGCAGCGGCGATTCGTGCAGGCGATGGAGAGTTTCCGCAAGCATCGCATGCCTGACCCAGCAGATTCGTCACACTTTGGTCGTTGGTCGGTATGCGCTAGCGAGATGTTCAAACAGAGGGCTAGGCGCGAACAGCAAAAAGTAGACAATCCTGAGGTTGATGAGCAGCCAATTGAAGAAACAGTTGAAATGCCTCAGCAGGCGGTTGCGAGCGCGAATGCAACCATCTATCCGTCCTACGATACTGCGATGGCGGCTCAGGCTGACGTAAGCTCGCAAGCGATCAATCGATCTGCATCAGTTGTGACAAATACGTCTCACAGTGACACTGTCGCTGATGTGGCCGAAAAGACTGCGCCCAGTAATGCCGGTGATGATGCTAAATCTGGCTTCACGCCTGACCTTGCCCCGCTAAGTTGGGCCCGCACCGTAAAGGCACCTGTATCTCTGGAGGATACTGATGCGGCTCTGCATAATTTAGAGTTTATCGGCAGCAGTAGGCCTCATGCTCCGGGGTTTCTTCCAGACGGTGAAACACCGCACTCTGGTGGTCGAAAATATAATTTCATCGACAACGACCGTGCCGAGTTGACCGCGAGCGCTGATTTCCTGATCGATATGGACAGTGCCTTAACGCCCTCTGTGCAATCGACAACGGATAGCGAGGACGCAAAAGTCGAGGGTGTTGCCAGCGCCTCATTGAGAAATACTGAGCAGCAACAGGCGGCACCGAGATCTGAACCTGTGACCCCTGTGTCGCGTCCATTCAGTAATAGCCTGCTTACCAGCGAAGAACGCGATGTATATTAGCCTTACTGGCGCTGTGTACTGAAGCAGTTGCGGATCTCCTGCAAGAAAAGCTCTGGCTGCTCCAATGCAGCGAAATGTCCACCGCGTTCTAATTCGTTCCAGTGAATGAGATTCGAAAATCGTTTCTCTGCCCAGCGACGGCTACTGCGAAAAATCTCCTTGGGAAAGATAGAACACCCAACAGGGATGCTGATCGGATCCATATTAGCGTTTTCGAAACTCTCCCAGTAGAGACGCCCTGAACTAGCGGCGCTATTGTTTAGCCAGTACAGCATGACATTATCCAGTAGTTCATCCTTTGTCAGGATATTTTCTGGATGTTTCAGGCCATCCTTGTCGCAGTCGGTCCACATATAGAATTTCTCTACTACCCAAGCCATCTGCCCAATGGGAGAATCAGCCAGACCATAACCCAGCGTCTGGGGGCACGTTGATTGTTGCTTGGAATAGCCGGAGCCTTGATCCATATAGGTGCCCATGTCGACCAGCGCGGCCTGCTCTTGTGCAGTAAGGTTGTCCATTGTGTCGGGGTCTGGTGCTACGATCGGCATGTTGATATGAATCGCGGCGCAATGCTCAGTTTCTGTCATGCCCATGCTTTGGGTGACCATGCTGCCCCAGTCACCACCTTGCGCCACATAGCGAGCATAACCCAGGCGGGCCATCAGTTGCCCCCACATTTGGCCAATTTTTTCTACAGATGTCCCTGTGCTAGTGGGTTTGCCCGAAAATCCATAGCCTGGTAAGCATGGGGCCACTACATGAAAGGCGTCTTCTGCTTTTCCACCATGCTCCGTGGGATTTGCCAGAGCATCAATTATTTTGTGAAACTCGGCGATTGAACCCGGCCATCCATGAGAGATGATTAGGGGCAGGGCATTATCGTGTGGGCTCCTGTGGTGAATAAAGTGAATGTCATTGCCCTCAATATTGGTCATAAACTGCGGCCAACTGTTGAGTTTCTTCTCAAAGCGTCGCCAGTCATACTCTGTCATCCAATACTGCGAAAGTTCCTGCGCATAGTCCAATGGAATGCCTTGACTCCAGTCTTCGCACGTCTCCTTGTCGGGCCAGCGCGTGTTTTGAAGTCGTCGTTTTAAGTCTTCTAACACGGGAGGGGCTATATCTACTGTGAACGGGATGATGTCGGTAGTCACGTGTGGGCTCCTTTTTATTTGGAATGACAAAATAGCCAGTGCATTGCGTTGATGCAAGTGTTTCGCATGGATCGCAGGATTTGATCAGAGCGTGTTTTTGTAATAAGGGTGCCTTGAGATCAGGACTGCCATGACGTTGCTGGGCCCGAAAAACGCTAGTCCTCTTGCCAGACACGGCGCACCGGTTCACCGAAGTCATCGTAGATTATTTTGCGCTGTGGGGGTGGTGTACGACTTTTATATCGTGACTTATGGCGCATTTTTTGCAGGCGGCGTGCCTCAATAGCCGCAACTACCTCTGGCACCGGAGTCCGCGGAGCTTTGGGTTCAGCGAATAGCGTGCGGTTCAGGAATACGGCAGGATCTTGCGGGTTTTTGCCCGAAATGCCCTGTGCGATTTCGTTGACGGCACCGCCGCCTTTGAGGAAGCGCTCGGTCTCCTTGAACAGTGCGTCCCTGATGTCTGCTTTCGTTATTAATTTTTTCAATGACCCGAATACCAGCGAGACTAGGTTTTGTTACCCGCCAGTATACTGGTGTCTTTTGAGAATGACAGGGTTCTCGGCACAACGATTTCGAACTGGTTTAGATAATGAATTTTGATGCGTCATCGGCTGGCGCTGTTGCGAAGATCGACGGCTTTATGCGGGGTCGCTCGTGTCAACGCTGGCCAGACCTGCATTTTCGCGATGAAGTGAAGCCTGTCGGTTCTTGCCTTGTCCGGGAAAATTCTAGGCACAGACTGTCCGTATTGGCTGCAATCACGTCCGGATCAGACCTGCGTGACGCCAGGTACAGCCTCTGTTTGGCGTGAGCCATCTATCCGTCTCCTGAGTCAGTTGGTGCCGAAACCAATGTTGCTTGGCAGCTATGGCGATCGACTCCGAGACAAATTTAACCCTACGGTGCGGAAAAAGGGGGCGCCGGGTTTTCGTCGGGGGCAACAATCTGTTTTAATGCAGGTCCGTTTAATTGTGGTTCTCCGACAATGAATGCCATTCGATCGGTACTTGTCTTCACTTGGATTGTTATTACTGTTATCCCAGTCGGGCTTACGCTGGTCTTTTGTTCGCTCTTTCTCAGTGATATCCGGCTGTGGTGGTGGTTTGCGGCGCCCTGGCTGCGCGGCGTTATTGCTGCGGCGCGTATTGTTGGACGCGTTAACTATCGCGTACAGGGTGAGTCAAATTTGCCGGCAGCTGAGGATATGCGGCGCGTTATTCTCTGCCCTAAACATCAGTCCACTTGGGAGACCTTCTTCTTCGCCAGCTTTACCTCTCACCCGCTTGCGTACGTGTTTAAAAAAGAGTTGCTACGCGTTCCCATTTTTGGCTGGGTCATGGGTCGGCTAGGTATGATTCATATCGATCGAAAGCAGCGTATTGATGCGTGGGCGAAAGTCAGGGCTCAGGGCGAACTGTTGATGGATCGTGGCAAGTGGATCATTATGTTTCCAGAGGGTACTCGGGGTGAGCGGGGTAAGAAAGGTAATTATAAAGCGGGAGCGACCCGGTTGGCAGTTGCTACCGGAGCGTATATCGTTCCCATTGCGGTCACATCAGCGCGGTGCTGGCCGCGACGTTCTTTTTCCTTCATTCCAGGGACAATTGATGTGTCGATTGGAACACCTGTCTGTGCCGAGGGACGAGAACCAGGAGAATTGATGGACGAAGTAGAGCGATGGATTGAATCGGAGATGCACCGCCTCGATCCACAAGCGTATTAAAACTAACAGCGAGGATGAACTATGTCTTTAGGAAAAATGGTAATGATAGCGTTATACGTCGTTTTGGCGGTGTTGGCGATAGCGCAGGGCGATAGCTCTGCTGGCATTTGGGCTGGGCGCGTGCTTTTCATACTTGCAGTGGTTCATCTAATCGAGACAGCTGTCTTTTTCAATCTTTGCAAGACGGCGAAAGGGTCTCTTGGAGGAAACCTTCTGAGTGTTTTCTTGTTCGGCGTTCTCCACGTGAAGGAACTTAAGGCGGCACAGGGTGCAAGCTGATCGCCATCTGCTGATGAGTCTACATTACGCTAGATAAAACGGAGTGTGAAAGGTGACAGATGCCTATATCGTAGGGGCGGTACGCAGTGCCGGGGGCAAGAAAAACGGTCGATTGTCAAAGATACATCCAATAGACCTTGGAGCAGAGGTAGTAGACGCTTTAGTAGCGAAAACCGGAGTTGCTGTGCCTGCTGTGGATGACCTGATTTTTGGTTGTGTTTCTCAGGTAGGCGCGCAATCCAGCAATATCGCACGCAATATTTGCCTCTCCTCGGTATTAGGCGAGGTGGTGCCGGGAACGACCGTAGATCGACAGTGTGGCTCGGGGCAGCAGGCGATGCATTTTGCGGCTCAGGGTGTATTGTCGGGCACCCAAGACTTGGTTATCGCCGGCGGAGTAGAGAGCATGAGCCAAGTGCCCATCGGTGCAAATATTATTGACGGCTATAAGGCCGAACACGGACTCCCTTATGGTAAGAAAATATCGGAACGCTATCCGGGTGTGCAGTTTAACCAATTCGCTGGCGCAGAAATGCTGGCGCATAAGTATAAGCTGACACAGGGCGAGTTGAATGCGTTTGCATTCGACAGTCATGTAAAGGCAAAGCAGGCTGTCTTGGGGGGGCGATTCAATGACGAAATAGTTCCCATTGAGATTGAATTAGAAGACGGAACTACTGCACTGCATGAGCAGGATGAAGGTATTCGTATGGACGCCACTCTGGACGCAATTTCGGGTTTGCAGCCCCTCCAAGAAAATGGGCTACTAAGTGCGGCGAATGCCTCGCAGATTTGTGATGGTGCAGCAGCTGTGATGATTGCTAACGGCGCCACTTGCAATCGGCTTGGCCTTAAGCCGCTCGCGCGTATTGTTGCGATGAGCGTCATTGGTTCGGACCCGGTTATCATGTTGGAAGGCCCTATTCCGGCAACAAAAGCGGTACTCGAGAAGGCTAATTTAAGTCTGGACGATATTGACTTGTTTGAAGTGAATGAAGCTTTTGGTTCGGTGCCCTTGGCTTGGGTTAAGGCTTTAGGCGCAGATATTAGTAAGCTCAATGTTAACGGTGGCGCCCAGGCTTTAGGCCATCCTCTCGGGGGAACTGGCGCAAAACTCATGACAACTCTAGTGCATGAATTGCATCGCAGTGGTAAGCGCTATGGCTTACTTGCAATCTGTGAGGGCGGCGGAACCGCTAACGCGACCATTATCGAGAGAGTGGCAGAAGTTTCCTGACTGGTAAAAATGGCAATGATTTTGAGGCAAAGAGCTTTAGCTCAAGATCCAGCCAATCATCATGTTATTGAGAGATAGTAAAATGGGATTTTATGACAGACATGTAGTGCCCCGGTTTGTTAACTGCGCTTGCGCAACCAAGCCGATTATGAAGCAGCGTGAGAAAGTAGTGCCTCATGCGTCAGGCATAGTACTGGAAATTGGCATCGGGACAGGCCTCAATTTGCCGTATTATGACGCGAACAAAGTGAAACGAGTCATTGGTCTAGATCCGTCGGAAAAATCGTGGGAATTGGCCGGAGAGCGCGCGTCGCAGCTTGCATTTCCAGTTGAGTTTATCGGCCTGCCTTCAGAGCAAATCCCCCTTGACGACGACTCTGTCGATACCGTGGTCGTTACCTTTTCGCTGTGCACGATCCCTGAGCCTGTCGCCGCCTTGCGCGGCATGAAGAGGGTTCTCCGGACGGGTGGAAATCTTATTTTTTGCGAACACGGCAGAGCACCGGATGAGAAGGTCTGTCGATGGCAAAATCGAATTAATCCATTGTGGAAGCGGCTTGCTGGTGGTTGCAATTTAAATCGTGATATTCCGCATTTGCTAACCTCAGGCGGCTTTGCGGTGTCTGATATTGAGGCGGACTATCTTCCCGGTACGCCAAGATTTGCGGGGTATAACTATTGGGGAAGCGCTAGGCCTGCAGAGTTCGTGTCCTAGGCCGATATGTTCCCGTGAGGTTTACAGCGCTTGGGTGCACCCTATTAACCTTCTTGCTCATGTGCTCAGCAGCTGGCGCAGCTACAACCTTAAAATTTTCTGTCGTCGGCCTTGAGGGCGAGCAAAAGAAAAACGTGTTGGCATACTTGGGGGCTGCACCGGACTCAGATCAGAGTCGGCTCAATTTTGTAGTGTCTGCCAGAGACAAGGTGGAAAGAGCTCTCCAGGCTTTAGGTTATTATCAGCCCGAGATAGAGCTTAATCTAAAGCGTACAGAGCCAAAATGGCGATTAAACATAGTAGTCGATGCTGGAAAGCCTGTCCGGGTCCGTAACATCGATATTCAAATTCTGGGCGCCGCTGCTAACGACGATCACTTTACGCTGCTGACTTCCGATATTGGTTTTTCCTCAGGGGATGTGCTTCATCATGGACGATTTGAAAAATTTAGGGAAAGCTTGCTATCACTCGGGCAACGACGCGGTTACCTGCGTGGGGAAATTATAGTCAGTAGGATAGAAGTTCAAGTTGAAGCCGCGACTGCAGATGTCCTGCTCTGGTACAAAAGCGGTCCCCGTCTTCGATTTGGTGAAATTATTGTCGATAATACGGTAATCGATAATGATCTGTTTAATGCCATGTTAACGTTTGCACCGGGCGACTATTTCGATCAGGTTAGACTGCAAGAACTGCAGTCACGGTTACAAAGAACAAACTATTTTTCCAGTGTTATCGTTTTGCCGCAGACTGAATACGCCCTTGGTGATAGGGTCCCCATTGCGGTTAACTTGCAGCGCGCAAAGCGACATAGTTTCGATCTTGGGGTGGGTTATAGCACCGACATAAAGGAGCGTGTTTCTGTAACGTGGCGTACACCAAGAATTAATCGCTATGGCCACAGTCAGCAGACGCGGCTTGAATATTCTCCCATCAATCCAAGTGGTCGGTTTACGTACTCCATACCCGTTACCGACCCTCTCAACGATGTTGTTCAGCTATGGGCGAGAGTCGAGGAGAATGAATTTGGTGATATTGACAGTCGACAGAATGAGGTGGGGGCAAAGCGAGAAATCAAATCGCGCAACTGGATATATGGATATTCGATGCGTGAACTCAACGAGTCTTGGAATATTGCAGGCTATAGCGCTTCAAACGATTATTTGCTGATTGGCGGATCTATTTCCCGCAGAACGCATCGTGGCTCTATCGTAGATCCTGAAGGAGGGTTCAGTCAGCTGTATACGTTGGAGGCCGCTTCTGAGCAGTTGGGCTCCGATTTAGATCTGCTGCGTTTCACCGCAGCATTGAGATATGTTGTGACACCCGTGCCGCGCAATCGCTTGGTAACACGGCTTGACCTAGGGCGCGTAAAAATAGCGAGTGGTGACAGGAAAGACCTTGCGCCGTCGCTCGCTTTTTTTGCAGGTGGTAGCCAGAGCATCCGAGGTTATGCCTATCAATCGCTCGGCGATGAAGTCACAGTGGTGGAACCGAATGGCGCAACAGAGACTCTAATCATAGGCGGTGATCGATTAGTAATAGGGAGTCTTGAGTATCAGTATTATTTTACAGACAGCTGGCGTGGAGCACTGTTTGTTGACGGAGGAGATGCTTTTGACAAAGGGGAGTTTGATGTCAAGGTTGGCGCTGGTTTTGGTATTCACTACATCACGCCAGTTGGTCCCGTCCGAGTTGAATTGGCCAACAGTGTCAGCGAAGATGATCCTAGCTGGCGGTTGATCTTTGCTATAGGTGCTGAATTTTGAAGGCGCTGCTGCGATCGCTGCTGCTGTGTGTGCTCCTTCTGATGGCAGCGTTGCTGTTGGCGGTTACTACGGAACTGGGCAGTAAAAACGCGCTAACAATTTTGCAGCGGCTCTCTTCAGTAGAAATCGATTACGGCACTGGTACGTTGAGCGGGCGTCTACACCTTGATCGACTCCGTTTCAAAACAGGCGCGATGCAGGTTGAACTGGCAGATTTGGTGACAGAAGTTGACTCTGCTTGCCTGTTGCGTTTTGTAGTTTGCTTTCGCGAGGTGCAGATCGGAAATTTGGATATTGCGCTTTTGGAAGATTCAGAGCCAGTTTCGCAAAAAAAATATGACAACAAGGATAGCGGTGCTGTTGAGTTATTAGTGTTTCCCGCAGCAATAGAAATAGAAAGTCTCGATCTTTTGGCTCTGCTTGTGCATTGGTCCGGCGGTGAGTGGCGACAGGCGGCAACACAGGCGCGAGTGCATGTCAGTGATTCAGCTATTAAGGTGTTTAGTGGTGTCATTCTAAATCCGCAGTTAGTGTTAGAAAAAATCGCTGATCAAGAAGCCGTCGAATCCGACCCCACTGTGCTGCCCCAAATTGATCTCCCGTTTGAGTTGTTAGTGGACGAGTTAAAATTGCTTGCGCCTGTTTGGGATTTTTATGGTGCCCGATATCGACAGGATAGCGTTGTGCTCGCTGGACGCTGGCTTCATCGTGGTTTGGACATGACTCGACTGGATATCAATAGCTCTGATCTTGGTGAGTTGGCACTGCAGGGGAAGTTGACGTTTGAAGCTGACTGGCCGATGCATGCTAGTGCGAATATTGAACTTGCACAGCCATCTTATCGGTCAGATCTTCTCGGCCAGAGACTCACACTGATGGCGCAGGGAGACTTAGCATCACTGGGGTTGCGACTCACCTCTGCGGGAAGAATTAGTACCGTGGTCGATGCAAATCTTAACGTGCTCCGCAGGGATTTACCTTTCAGCGCCTCGCTCACTGCGACATCGAGTGTGAATTTGAGTCTTGCTGACTTAGATGGCGTGCCCGGTGCGTTCGCTGATGCCGAGTTGAAGTTCCCTATTGTGATGTCAGGCAGTGGCACTTTGTCCAGTCAAGTCTTTGACCTGCAGGCAGCGGCAACAGGAAAGGGCTATGAATCTCTCGCGTTTTCGGTACAGGGTGGCCATGAGTCGGGGAGGGTGGTGATAGACCAACTGTCGATAATTGATGGATCGGGCAACAACGCACTACATGCTAGCGGCGAAATCGAATTGGCGGATGCAATTAAGTATTCAATAACCTTGCAGTCTCTTGGGATCGATTTGCCCCCTGCCATGGAAGCGTTGAGAGGGCGGGTAAAGGGCGCCGTGCGCCTGGCAGGAAGCGTTCGGGCTCCTTTATGGGAGGTCAGCATTCAAGACACGCGGATACAGGGCTTGATCAATGGCTTGCCCGCTCACATCAGTGGATTCGCCAGCATCAATAGCAAAATGCAGCTCCTTAGCAGCGAATTGGATGCCGATCTCAATGGTGCTAAATTGTCGTTACGCGCAGGGAGTGAGTCGCAGGGTAGAGGTCAGGTCAAGCTGCTTGTCGATGATATTGGCCGCTGGCAGGCCGGTAGTCGGGGACAGCTGCAGGCAGAGCTATTGATCTCAGCTGATGCACAACGCTTTCAGCTGTCTGCAGCTGCACAAAATATTACCTGGCGCGAATTAGCCCTCGACACTGGAGCCGTCGCTGCAGAATATTGGCGAGACCCTGAGCAGACGTTCACCGTGAACATGGCGCTCGATGATGTTGTACTCGGGAATTTTGCGCAGAGTTCCCTGTCAATATTGGCACAAGGAGATAGCGAGCAACAGACAATATCCGTTTCCGGCGGTGGAGATTTTGAAGGCGATATAGTGGTAACGGGCAGTCGAACGGACGGCATTTGGCACGGTATTGTGAGCCCCACGCAATTGCAAACCGATGTTGGTTTATGGCGGCTGGCTGACCCCGTGCAACTGATATGGTCGGGCGCTACGGAGCAACTGTCTTTACAGGCGCACTGCTGGCGTAATCAGTACGCTAATCTGTGTTCTGACAGCTGGTTACTCGGAACACGCGGTCGAGGTCGGATCGATATGTCAGGCGATATAAAGCTCTTTTCGGCTTTGCTGTCTCCAGACCTGAAAATTCAAGGTGCGATGAAATTTATGGTTCAGACCAGTTGGGACCGCGACGGTGTCATTGTTGCCGACGGTCAGGCCCATACTCGGAATTTTAATATCACGCGCGAGCTGGGCAAAGCGCAAAGTGCTGCTGTTGAGTGGGAGGCGGGCGATGCGAGTTTTTCCTACGATAGCGAGGGCCTGCGGCTGGACGCGGGCCTACAGCACGCAGCACGTGAAATTGCCAGCTTAAACTTGCAATTGCCAGCCGGCAGATCTGCTGCAATGGCGGGCTCAGTCCGTTTTGATGATCTTCAATTAAATACTTTTACACCATTAATTCCATCACTCTCTGCTCTCTCTGGAGAGTTGGCAGGTGAGATTTCTCTGTCAGGTACCATAGATCAACCAAGGGGTGACGGACGTCTGACGCTGTCAAATGGACGCTTGGTTATGGCGAATAATCCTACCGTGCTTGACAGTTTGAATCTGACCCTCGGGTTGCTTGGCGACAGGGCAGAGGTGCGTGGAAACGCTCTGCTTGGTGGCGGCGAAATAGCGCTCTCTGGTGAGTTAAAAGTACGGCCTAAACTGAGTATGCTTCTGTCTGTCGACGGATACAAAAGCACTATTTTGTATCCACCGTCTACTGAGTTAGAGATGTCAGAGAGTCTTCAGTTACGCCTGACTAATGATCTTCTTGCTATCGCGGGCGAGGTCACAGTCCACAAAGGTTCTATCCGTATCGAGGAGATGCCTGAAGACAGTGTTTCGGTTTCATCGTCAGTCATAGAGGTCGATTATGCAGGCAAAGCATTGCAGCAAAGTCTGCCTTTTGAGACGAGCATGAATTTGAAAATACATATAAACGATAAACTCAAAGTCTACAGTAATCTAGTGCAAACCACGCTGGGCGGAGACCTCAACGCAAGACAGCGAGCAGGGCATCCGCTGGAACTGTTTGGGAATTTGCGTACTATTGGTGGAGAGATGTCCGCCTTTCAGAGTCATTTGAAGATCAGACGCGGCACACTGAATTTCTCTGGGCCGCGCTCAAATCCCTCGCTTGATTTGCGGGCTGAACGCGATATTACTGCCGGGAACATTATGGTGGGCGTGCACGTGCAAGGATTGTTAGGGGAAGACCTTGAACTAGATATCTATTCGGATCCAGTGATGTCTCAGCCCAATGCCATGTCATATTTACTTAGAGGGAGGGCAATGGATGCTGGGGCCGATAGTGATGGCGCTGCCTTGGCGTTTTCCTTGGCCAGCGGCGTGATGAATCGCTCTGCCTTGGTCTCAGAGTTAAATAATATCCCGGGCGTTAACAACATTGCTTTCGGTGCCGAAGGTACAGAGAATGATACCGCAGCGACGCTAAGTGGTTATATTGGGGACAGAATATATCTCTCCTACGGTGTGGGTTTTTACGAACCTATAAATGTCCTCACCGCTCGATTTTATTTTCGCTCTAGAATCTGGTTGGAGATAGTCAGCAGCCTCGAAAACTCAGTAGACCTTTATTATTCCTTCGATATCGAGTAGCGAAAGGACTAAAGGTGGAAGTTAGTAATAGCCTAGGCTACATTAAAATCAGTATGTTTCAACGTCTGAGAGTTTACCCGCATGCGTGAGAAAAACTTTAATAACAGCATCATTGGTGCCGAGGGGCAGACTCCCTCAAGCGTGCGCCGCCTTGTTTTTAACGGCTGGAAATTGATGCGTCAACTAGTGAATACCAATAAAAATTATACGCATACTGCTATTCCAAATATATCTTATCGAGTGGTCTGATGGATCCATTAACGCAAGGAGTTTTAGGCGCAACGTTACCGCAAGCAAGCGTCTCGGGTCGTTACGCCGCCAGTGCTGGGTTACTCGGATTTCTTTCTGCGCTGTCGGCAGATCTAGATGTGCTAATTCGGTCCTCAACAGATCCTTTACTATTTCTTGAGTATCATCGACAGTTTACTCATTCGCTGATTTTCGTGCCTTTCGGCGGTCTGATCTGCGCGGTGGTCTTACACTTCCTTATTGGGCGTCGGCGCGGCTTGTCGTTTCGTCAGACTTGGTTGTTTTGTACACTGGGATACGCGACTCACGCTTTACTGGATGCCTGTACGACTTATGGCACCATGCTGTTTTGGCCTTTTAGCGATGTGCGGATTGCCTGGAATACAATTTCCATTATTGATCCACTGTTCACTATTCCAATATTGATTGGCGTGCTGCTGTCGGCCAGACGACTCACGCCACTTTTTGCACGCCTAGCTCTGGTATGGGCCTTTGGTTATATGGCGCTCGGGCTATGGCAGCGCAATGAGGCGGTGAGCATGGGCTACGCCTTGGCATCCCAGCGTGGACATATACCGCTGCGACTCGAAGCCAAACCCAGTTTTGCCAATATTCTGGTCTGGAAGACAGTCTATGAGACCGATGATCGTTTTTATGTGGATGCTGTTCGGGCCAGTATCGCGCCGCGGGTTTACCATGGTGCATCGGTGGAAAAGCTCGATATACCTCGAGATATGCCTTGGTTGCGTCAGGGTTCTCAGCAAGCACAGGATATCGAGCGCTTTCGCTGGTTCAGCAATGGGTATATCGCCCGTTCACCTGAATTCAGTAATCGGGTAATCGATATACGCTATTCCATGCTACCCAATGAGGTAGAGCCCCTATGGAGTATTGAGTTGGATCCGCAAGCGAAAGACAATCAGCACGTTATCTATCAAACGCATCGAGATGCAGATAGGAAAAAAACAGTGCAGCTTTGGCGGATGCTAAGCGCGCCATAATCCTTCGCCCTTTTAGGCGTCGTCAAAGACCAAGCGTGCTGCCTGAATTGCTTTGCCAGTCTTGATAGGAGCCTCCTGCCGCTGTAGAACGGTTTCCATTGCGCTGAGGCAAAACATCACATTACGTTCATTGCTGGCAAAGCCCATAAGCCCAATGCGCCAAGTTTTGCCTGCTAGCCCTCCCAGACCTGCGCCGATTTCGAGATCGAATTCGTTGAGCAGGGCTGCACGCAGCGCGGCATCATTAACGCCTTCTGGAATCACAACTGAATTGAGCTGCGGCAGACGACAATTGGCTGCGACCGCCATAGAGAGTCCCATCGCTTCAAGGCCTGCAACAAGGGCTCGATGGTTAGTAAGGTGACGAGACTGTGTTTCGGCAAGACCCTCTTCCTTGACGATAAGTAATGCCTCATGCAGCGCGTAGAGGTTGTTAACGGGCGCAGTATGATGATAGGCGCGTTTATTGTCACCGCCCCAGTAACCCATTACCAACTGCATATCGAGAAACCAACTCTGTACTTTGTGTTTTCGATGCTTAATACGTTCCTCGGCTCTGCTGCTAAAGGTGACGGGCGATAGTCCCGGCACGCATGAGAGACATTTCTGCGTGCCTGAGTACATTGCGTCGACGCCCCATTCATCGACTAATACTTCTATGCCGGCTAAGGAGGTGACAGCATCAACGATAGACAGCGCGCCATGACGCGCGGCGAGAGCGCATAGCGCTGCGGCGTCGCTAAACACGCCGGTAGATGTTTCAGCATGGACAAAAGCTAGGATAGCTGCGTCGGGATGATCGTCGAAGGCGGCTTCCACCTTACTTACGTCGACGGGCTCTCCCCAGCTATCCTCCACTAGGACTGCGGTGCCACCACAGCGCTCGATATTCTCTTTCATACGTCCGCCGAATACGCCGTTCTGGCAGACGATGACTTTGTCTCCCGGGGAGACTAGATTAACAAAGCACGCCTCCATGCCGGCAGACCCCGGTGCAGACACAGGCAAAGTCAAAGCGTTATTGGTCTGAAAAGCAAACTGCAGCAGCGCTTTTACCTCGTCCATCAGTTGTACAAACAGCGGGTCAAGGTGGCCAATCGTAGGCCGTGCTAATGCCCCGAGTACGCGCGAGGACACATCTGATGGACCCGGGCCCATTAGGGTGCGTTGTGGCGGAAAAAAACTGCTGCTCATTGCTGGTATGCCCCATAAAAAAGGTAGATGCAGACGGTAGCAGGTTTTGCTGCTGAGCTTAAGTTAGCGAGAGAAATTGTGTGTATTTATCCGCGTGATATGGGTGTGATGGGTTCGTTGAATCGGCGATCGTGTCATTGGCTGGCGCGACACTAGACCGTTAGTCAAATGATGCTCGCTTGCAGAGTTATTGCCGAATATCGATGGCAGCGCTGTATTAGCGCTTCGCCAGCAGTTCACAGAGAAGGTCAATTTCACAAAGGTCTGCAGTGGCCGGCACCATAAACAGCTCCTCGCAACCGGCGGCTTCAGCATTATCAAGCGCAGTTAGTATGCTGTCAGCGGAGCTGCGGTGCACTGATTCGGCCATCATGGTGGCGATCTCCGGTCCCGAGATCGACAGGTATTCATAGACGTAGTCGTACAACTTTTGCTGGCCATTTTCGGCTAGCGTGTACCAAAAGCCACCCATTCGATAGGGTATTTGTTCTCGACCTTCACGCTCCCATGCAGCATCGGCCATGGCAAAAGTACGGCTTAATTCTGTTTCCTCGCCATTGCCAGACCATGCGTAGAGACCATCAGCCCATTTTGCAACGCGCGCAATGCTCTTGGGGCCCATTGCGCCAGCCAACATGCGAGGGCTGTCGGCCCAAGTTGGGGTCGGCCCTATCATGCCGCCGCCTTCTACAATCTCATCGCCACGCCAAACAGCACGCATTTCTTCTACCTGACGATCCATTCTGCCATAGCGTCCATGGAATTTAGCGCCCACGGCCAGGTAGTCTTTTGTCCGCCCGCCATAGCCGACAGAGATATTTCTTACCCTACCGCCTGATAATATATCGAGTGTGGCCAGTTCCTTCGCAACCCGGGTGGCATTGTGCATGGGTAAGACATAGAGCGTTGGTGTTATCTCTACTCGGGTGGTAGCCATCGCCGATGCCGCCAGCACTACTCGCATGTCAAAGGTGGGCCCATGGACTCGTTCACCGCAGGACAGGGCGTGAAATGGGCCATCATCAATTGCCTTAAACCAGGCTAGGTAGTCTTCGCGGTTCAGGCCTGCTTTCATATAGGGTAAGCAGATACCGATTTTCATGCTCGATGGCATCACAGTGTTGCCTCATTAACCGATGATTAAAATCTCAGAACTGAAGTTTATCCCACTTCTGAACCCCAGTTGTTCAGTATGCTGAACCGCTGCTATATTGCTGTATCCGATTGCAGGTGACGTTTGGTCGACTCTCAGCAGTAGTGTACTTTGCGACCCTAGCAACATATAAACAAATTATTTGCGAGTAAATTGATAATGAAAATTGATGGTCCGTTCTACGCACAACTGGGTGACGCTGCGACCGAGGCACGACGCTTGTCAGAGATTGGCTATGACGGTGTCTACACGTTAGAGGGCAGTTGGGACCCGTTTTACCCGCTAGTAATGGCGGCAGAACATGCGCCAGAACTTGATATAGCTACGGGCATTGCGGTCGCTTTTCCGCGGAATCCGATGCATCTCGCTTACCAAGCTTGGGATTTGCAAAAATTCAGCAGAGGGAAATTTCTATTGGGCATAGGTTCGCAGATAAAGCCGCATATTGAAAAGCGATTCGGGGTCGAGTTTAGCCCGCCCGCTGCGCGAATGCGCGAATATATCCAAGCGTTGAAAGCGATTTTTGACTGCTGGCAGAACGGCAGCAAACTTGATTTCCACGGCAAGTATTATCGGCATACGTTGATGACGCCAATGTTCAATCCAGGGGCTTTAGAGTGTAAACCTCCACCCGTACTCTTGGGTGCATTGGGTCCGTTGATGACGCAGGTGGCGGGTGAGGTGGCCGATGGCTTAATTGTCCATCCGTTCAACAGCATGCCGTTTCTCACCGATCATGCGCTGCCGGCAGTGCATAAAGGGCTGGCCAAATCTGGTCGTGAGCGCAGCGACTTCACGTTGCAGATTAACGCCATCGTTATTACGGGGGAGACGGAAGAAGCGCGCGCGGTCGCCACGGAAAGTGTCAAGGGGCTACTGGGATTTTATGCGTCCACACCCGCCTATAGGCCGCCTATGGAGGCGGTTGGTTATGGTGATTTACAGCCGGAACTCAATCGTTTATCGAAGGAAGGCCGCTGGGATGAACTGGGTTCCTACATTGATCAGACATTTCTTGAGGCCTTTGCGACCATAGGCAAACCCGAAGAAATTGCTGGCAAGTTACGCGAGAAGTATGGCAGCGAGGCTGACCGACTAGCTATCTACGCGCCCTATGGCGCGCCGGATACTATGTGGGCATCTATTATTGCGGAACTCAAAGCCGGCTGAATCGGCGCGTATCGGGTACCACTCCATGTGGCTGAGTTGGCACCGACCTCTAACTCTTTGAGGCATTATTTATGGGGCACTCGCTCAGATGGAATGCCTTGGGTTACACTCTGCGTAGACATGTTTAGATTTCTTATATCATTTCCTATTGCGGTCGCACTTTTTGTGATGTTGGCGCTATTAATAGCTGGCTGCGCCAGCACCTCGGTGGAAAAAAAACGTCCATTGCAGCGCGAGAATCTAAAGGCGGTTAATTTTAGTGGCTCTTGGGAAATGGATTACAGTCTCAGTGATAGCGCTCAGGAAAAACTGGATGTGCTGGCACGCGACCTAACGCGACAGGCACAGCGGCGCGCCCAGAGCGAGGGACGCCGGCGACCGTCAGGTGGCGAGGTGATGAGGAATAGTGCTGGGCCAAATAGCAGTTCCTCCGTTCTGGGATTGGTACGAATTACTGATCTCATTACACAGTCGCCTCTGCTGGAGATTGATCAGGATAGGTACAAAATCAGCGTGGAGCGCGAGGAAGACTTTTCTTGGACTTGTGAGTTTTATCCGGGTGAGATGCATATGGTCGAGACACCTTTCGGGACTGAACTTTGTGGCTGGAATGGACATCAGTTGGTGTTTGAATTGCGACTACCGGAGGGACTGAGTATTCAGCATATAATAACAATGGGGGCTGCCGGACAAAAACTGCTTGTTGCGACCACAGTGGTGTCTAGCCAGGTGTCCTTTCCGTTTTCACTTAACCGGGTTTATAACCGATTCGAGCGCGGCGAGAGTGGATTTGAATGTCAAGAAACGCTGACTCGAGGCAGGGTATGTACGACCAAATCGCGCTAGTCCTGTTTCAGGCATGGCGGCGCTCGATCTTGGCTGTCATTGCCATCGGGTGGTGCGCTTCCCCATTAATGGCCGCGGACAATGGCTACAACGAGCAGTCGCTTGTTGATGTCGGTCTGGTGGTGTTTGATCCGGGTATTCCAGTGGATCAATCGACCCACAGTAAACGGGGTATTTTTCCAGACATTCGTGAGGCTGAGGCCAAATACATGCCGGTCGTATTGCGGCAGGTGTTTATTGAGTCAGGCGATTGGGGCGTTGTAAGGGTGCTGCCGGAGGTACTCGATTCGTCAGAGCTGTTAGTCACTGGCACCATACTGCAGTCTGATGGTCTGCGCCTCCAACTGCGAATCAATGCCCGCGATGCCAGCGGTGTGGAATGGTTGAACCAGATGTATTCTGGCTCGACAAAGTCTACGGATTACCCTGTAAGCGTGCCAGGAGACCCCTATCTGGAACTCTACCAGCAAATCGCCGATGACCTTGCCGCGGTGCTCCGGCAAAAGAGCGCAAAGCAGTTGGCGACGATACGAGACATTGCCCTCATGCGATATGCGGTTCAATTGGCGCCAACGGTTTTCGGACCATATTTAACGCAAACGCCAGAAGGAGAGTATATGCTAGCGCGTTTTCCGGCAGAGGATGATCCGATGATGGCTCGAGTCATCCGAATTAGGAACCAAGAATACCTGTTTATCGATACGGTCGATGAACAGTATGAGCGGCTCAGTGAAGAGATGGCGTCCACCTACAACTTATGGCGTCAGTACGGTGCAGAGCAGGCGATTTATCAGAGCGAGTATGAGCAGCGCGTGGCTAGCAGGGGCCCGCAAGGCCGTCGGGGGTCTTTTGCTGCGCTCGAGCGCAGCTACAACACCTACAAATGGTCCAAGATTCACGAGCAGGATCTGGTTGGATTAGCACTAGGCTTCAACAATGAGGTTGCGCCTACGGTAATGGACGTGAGCGGCGCGGTCTTTGAGCTAAGCGGCACATTGGACTCTCAGTATTCCGAATGGCGCAATATTTTGCAGCGTATCTTTAGGTTGGAGACAGGCTTAGTCCCTGCGTCCTAACTTCTGCTATGCTGCGCGTGTCGCAGCTCAAGAGGCATGCGAGCTCATTACGGTGTCAGGCATCTTCATAATTAAATCGTTAGCCACCAGTTGATAACAGATTGATTGAGTAGTCGTGAGTAATATTAATAGTCATTCTTGGTTCGCCACCTGCCCCAAAGGGTTGGAGGCACTTTTGGCAGTTGAATTGAGCTCTCTGGGAACTGACGATACGCGAGAGACAGTGGCGGGCGTCTATTTTACCGGGCCCCGCGCGTTGGCATACCGAGCCTGCCTATGGTCACGCCTCGCTAACCGCATTCTTTGGCCGCTGGCGAATCTGGATGCTAAGGACGGCGATACCTTTTATCAGGCCATGAAAGAGATTAAGTGGGGGGAGTTTTTCGACCCCAGCAAGACCATTGCAA
Organism: Haliea sp.; assembly: GCA_002862465.1. Taxonomy (GTDB): domain Bacteria; phylum Pseudomonadota; class Gammaproteobacteria; order Pseudomonadales; family Halieaceae; genus Marimicrobium. The sequence continues at coordinate 55,987 of PKDD01000093.1, read as the reverse complement.
TTGATTTCTCTGGAGAAAATCGCAATATTCGCAACACGCAGTTTGGCGCCCAGCGTAGCAAGGATGCCATTGTTGACTGGTTTACGGACGCTGGCCAATCGCGGCCTTCAGTAGATCGCAGCAATCCTGATGTCCGGCTGAATGTGCGCTTGGTGCGAGATCGCGCTCATCTGTCAGTTGATCTCTCCGGGGGCAGTCTCCACCAGCGCGGCTATCGACTACAATCCGGTGTTGCGCCGCTGAAAGAAAATCTTGCGGCAGCAGTATTATTGCGGGCCGATTGGCCCGGCATTGCAGCACGCGGCGGTGCACTTATCGATCCTATGTGCGGCTCAGCAACCTTGTTGCTCGAGGGCGCTATGATGTCTGCTGATATCGCCCCGGGTCTGGGACGCAAAGCTTTTGGTTTTGAGCATCTTCTGACGCATGATGCTCCGCAATGGGCGGCTATTGTTAGCGACGCAAGAAGTCGGGCGGAGCGGGGCAGGGCCGCACAGTTACCAGAATTTCGTGGCTATGATTGGGATCCTGCGGTGATTCGTCGTGCGCAGGAAAACATCGCAAGGGTTGGACTGGAAAAAGTGGTTCGTGTGAGTTGTAAGCCGCTTTCGGAATTGACCAAGCCCAGTCATCGACCATTGCCTATTGGCTTGCTGGTTTGTAATCCGCCTTATGGCGAGCGCATCGGCGAAAAAGAACAACTTGTCGGGCTTTACCGACAATTGGGCGAGGCTATGTTTGGCGAATTTTCAGGTTGGTATGCTGCCGTACTGACGTCAGACCTCGAACTGGGCAGAGCGATCGGTTTGCGCAGTCACAAACGCTATGCACTGTATAATGGGGCTATGCCCGCCAGTCTGTTGTTGTTTGACCTTAGCGTTAATGAATTGCGCGATATGGGAAGAAATCAACGCAAGGCTGAAGAGAGAGTCCCACTCTTAAGCGAGGGAGCGATGATGTTCGCTAATCGCGTTATTAAAAACCGCAAGCGACTTTCTTCTTGGGTGAAGCGCGAGCAGGTTGACTGCTATCGTGTCTACGATGCAGATATGCCGGAGTATGCTGTTGCAGTGGATATTTATGGTGACCATGTTCACGTCGCTGAGTATCAGGCGCCTAAAAATGTATCGGTGGAAGCTGCTGAGCGTCGCTTAGATGACATTCGCGCTGCGCTGCCGGGAGCCCTTGGCGTTGCTGCTGAAAAAGTTGTTTATAAGCAGCGTAGTCGCCAGCGTGGAAGTGAACAGTACATGAAGCAGGATAGCCAAGGTGAATTGCTCATGGTCACAGAGGGGCAGGCAAAGCTGCTGGTGAATCTCAACGATTACCTCGATACCGGTTTGTTTCTCGATCATCGGCCGTTGCGATTACGGATTGCGCAAGAGGCCGCGGGAAAGGATTTTCTGAATCTTTTTTGTTATACCGGCAGCGCAACGGTACACGCTGCCCTTGGCGGAGCGCAATCTACTACTAGCATCGACCTGTCTAAAACCTATCTCGCCTGGTTGGGTAAAAATTTAGCTGCGAACAAACTTGAAGGGGGCCGCAATACGGTGATTAGGGAAGATTGCCAATCTTGGCTCACCCGTTCGCGCGGTCATTATGATTTGATCTTGCTTGATCCGCCGTCGTTTTCCAATTCAAAGGCGATGTTGGAGAGCTTCGATGTGCAGCGAGACCACGCGCAACTTGTGCGGCTCGCGATGGGTATATTACGCGACGAGGGAGCACTATATTTCTCCAACAACCGACGTGGTTTTGTCTTTGACCTAGCGTTAAAGGATGAGTTTCTGTGTGAAGATATTACGGTACAAACCCTCCCGCCAGACTACCAGCGTAAACGCAAAATGCATTGCTGTTGGTTAATAAGCCACAAATAGACCCGTTTGGCAGTCGCAGTGGACCCGTTTTTCTGCCCCACGATATCCACAAAATGGATTTACTTCGGTGTAATTCAGCCTCCAAGCGTTTTCGACGCTACAAAAAAAACGTAAATTCATGATTTAATTGATAAAATATTGTCCTCAGCGGCGCCTCTATGACTCGATTCTAAATGCCGTAAAGAGCTTGTATGGAGCATGGAATTATCTCTGTCCCCAATGTTATCCACAGAATATCTTGTGGATAACTCTGGCAATACCGCGCAGTATGCCGTTAATCCTAGCCGCTGATGGTGTCGCAAGATCCGCTAGCTACCCTGGCTTTGGACATTGCCGCATGACACAGGATTAGGGCTGTGTTCAAATCGCACTGTTAATTCTGCAAAGTGTCGTATTATGAAATCCCTGTTAATCGTCTATCACAGCCAGAGCGGCACTTGTGCGCATCTAGCGAGTGCAGCATGGCGAGGTGCGCGGCGTGAAGTTGAAATAGAGGCTACCGCAATGCGTGCGTGGGATGCTGGGACAGTGGACCTCGAGCAAACGAATGGGGTGTTACTGGTTATGGCTGAAAACTCTGGGGCACTGTGCGGCACGATGAAAGATTTTTTGGACCGTACGCTTTATCCCACGATAGCAAGGGGATTGGTCGTACCCTATGCCTTGCTCATAAGTGCCGGCAATGATGGACGTGGCGCGCAACGGCAGGCCGAACGAATCCTATCGGGTTACCCCTTTTCAGCGGCAACAGCGCCTGTTATCTTGCGCGGAAAATTTTGTCCAGCACATGCACGTGTGAGTAGCGACTTGGGCCAGGCATTTGCAGCAGGTCTATCGATGGGAATTTTTTAGAACAGGAGAGCGAGTGACAGAGACAGAAGTACAGAGCGTGCCGCTAGGCTTTGATCTTTTGCCGCAAGGATTGGGATTCACCGATACTCTGCAGCCGGTTTATCGCAAAGTTGTAGAGGACGGCGCGATCTTTGGTCTTATTGTCGGCCCGCAGCACATTAATAGTATGGGTATTTGTCACGGTGGCGTGCTGATGACGCTTGCTGATATAACTGCAGCCACAGGCGCTAATCTGGCACACGGTGTCATGTCAGGAAGTCCTACAATTAATCTCAGTATTAATTTTATAGCTTCTGCACGTCAGGGCAATTGGCTGCAGGCAGAGGCTCAGCATGTCAGCGTGAAGCGGCGCTTTGGCTTTTGTAGTGGCGGTATTTATAGTGGCGAGGAAGAGATCGCACGTTTTAGTGCCACCGTCTATTTCCCGGACCACAGCGGATTGTTAAGAGATGGGACCGGTGCCCATTTACTGGTCCAGGAATAGGCAATATTTGTCGAGTTTAACGGACCGCTTGCAGGTCTGGTTGCAGGTTGATCACAGGTCAGTCATGCGGGCTTATAAGAGCCCGGTAAATAATGCCATTGTAAATGAATGTGTGGAACAATTGCGCTGTCTAGCTGAGCTTTATGCCAAGCAGCAGTTGAAAGAAAGGCGTTGTCAGCGACTGCCTTCGAATGACTCGAGTGCATCGATAAACGCGCGCGCCGCCCGTGACAGGCTGCGACCTTCATGGTGCACTGCTCCAAGTGTTCTCTCAATAGACGCATCGTTAACCGGCAACGTTGCCAGAGATGGGTCGCGCATAGTGCGCGGTAAGACGGTCCAGCCAAGTCCCACTGATGCCATCATCCTGATGGTCTCCAGATAGTTGGTCGTTATAGCAACCTCCATAGGAAGACTGCGTTGCTCGAACAGACCTTTTATAATTTGTCCTGTGTAGGTGTTTAGTCCCGGGAGAATCGCAGGGTGTAGACTCAATTCTTCCAATCCGATGGCTTTCTTAAGCGTTAGCTTCGTGCCCTGCTGAACCATAAAATCCAGGGGGTCGCGCCAGATTGTCCGCGTGACAAGATTGGTGATTGCACAGGGGGCCAGCGTCACCACAGCCAGTTCTATCTCTCCCTGCAGTGTGAGTTCATAGGCCTGTTCAGAATCCATAAAATCGATGTCCAGTTGCACCGCCGGAAAGGCTTTACTGAAAAAACTGAGTAATGAAGGTAGTCGATGCAAACCGATGTGGTGACTGGTTGCGAGGCGCAGTCGGCCCCGCACTTCTCCGTCCAGATCCCTCACCGACTGGTGTGCCGCTTGCAACTCGAGGTGCACTGTGCGCGCGTGTGGCAGCAATGCCTCGCCCGCCTCAGTGGTGCGGATCCTTCTGCCAATGCGGTCAAATAAGGTGACGTTTAATTGCGCTTCTAGTTGTGCGATGCGCTTACTTACAGCCGGCTGCGTAAGGTGTAATTTTTTCGCTGCACTAGAGAAAGAGCCGCTTTCGGCCACTAGCAAAAATGCTCTGAGGTTTTGGGTGTCCATTCTTAATATTCCTTTACGGAATCCATGTCATAAAAATAATAAATTTGAGTTATGTAAAAATCAAGTACATAATCCCGCCTCGATTTATACTGTTTTGCCCAATTGAGTAGGGAGGTTTGCGATGAGCGGACAGACGCTTTATGAAAAATTATGGCATAGCCACTTGGTGGAGGAGCGGGATGATGATTGCGGTCTCATTTACATTGACCGGCAGCTCATTCACGAGGTTACTTCTCCTCAGGCTTTTGAGGGGCTGCGGATTGCGGGTCGTCAGCCTTGGCGGGTTGATGCTAATTTTGCCGTTCCCGACCATAACGTTCCCACGGAACGACATGAACGCAGTGGTGGCGTCGCCGGGATTATAGACCCCGTCTCTAGACTGCAAGTTCAAACGCTGGATGATAACTGCCGCGACTTTGATATTTTGGAATTTCAAGTTAACGATGTGCGCCAGGGCATTGTTCACGTGGTCGGCCCAGAGCAGGGTGTTACGCTGCCCGGTATGACCATTGTGTGTGGAGATTCGCATACGTCAACTCATGGTGCGCTGGGTGCTCTCGCGCAAGGCATTGGCACATCTGAGGTGGAGCACGTAATGGCAACGCAGTGTTTGCTGCAGAAAAAAATGAAAAATATGCTGGTGCGAGTGGATGGACAGTTGCAAGCGGGCGTTACGGCTAAAGATGTTGTGCTCGCGATCATTGGTGAGATAGGCACAGCCGGGGGCACTAATCACGCTATTGAATTCGGCGGTGAAGTAGTGCGGGCGCTCAGCATGGAAGGGCGTATGACAATTTGTAATATGGCTATTGAGGCAGGTGCCCGAGTAGGATTGATCGGCGTAGACGATGTCACGATCGAGTATGTGAAAGGTAAGCCATATGCGCCCACAGGTGAGCAGTGGGATCAAGCTGCTGCTGCGTGGGGAGAGTTGCACAGTGACGACGATGCCCATTTTGATCGAGTGGTAGAACTGCGCGGCGAGGATATTGTGCCTCAAGTTACATGGGGGACGTCGCCTGAGATGGTATTGCCGGTAAGCGGCATCATTCCGGATCCTGCTTCGATGGACAATGCAGGCGATCGTGAAGCGACTGCTCGTGCCCTCCAATATATGGGGCTTAAGCCGGGCATGGCGATTACTGATATCCAGTTAGACACAGTTTTTATCGGCTCATGCACCAACTCACGGATAGAGGATTTACGTGCCGCTGCTATGGTGGTTGAGGGTAAGCAGGTCGCATCTACCGTAAAACGTGCGCTGGTTGTGCCGGGATCAGGCCAGATTAAGGTTCAGGCTGAGGAGGAAGGGTTGGACAAAATTTTCACTGCGGCAGGAATGGAATGGCGTGAGCCCGGATGTTCGATGTGCCTTGCGATGAACTCCGACAAGCTCGATGCGGGCGAGCACTGTGCGTCTACCTCGAATCGAAATTTTGAGGGTCGCCAAGGCTTTGGTGGCCGTACTCATCTGGTGAGTCCCGCGATGGCAGCAGCCGCTGCTGTAGCTGGACATTTTGTTGATGTTCGCAACTGGTAGGAGTGCCAAATCATGAAGAGTTTTACTGTTTTGCACGGTCTCGTTGCTCCGATGGATCGTGCTAATGTGGATACGGATCTAATCATTCCAAAGCAGTTCCTGAAGTCTATCAAGCGCAGTGGTTTTGGGCCTTATCTATTTGACGAGATACGGTATCTGGATCAGGGAGAGCCCGGTCAGGATTGCACTAACCGACCAATCAACCCGGATTTTGAATTGAATCAGGCGCGTTACAAAGACGCAAGGGTACTGCTTGCCAGAGAAAACTTTGGCTGCGGCTCGAGCAGAGAGCATGCACCTTGGGCGCTTGAGGATTTTGGGTTTCACTGCATTATTGCGCCAAGTTTTGCCGACATCTTTTTTAACAACTGTTTTAAAAATGGCATCCTGCCGGTTGAGTTAGACGCTGCGGTGGTCGATCGTTTGTTTGAAGAGATGTATGCAAACGAAGGTTATTCCATGGTGGTAGATTTGGCGGCGCAGACAATAAAAACCTCTCTTGGGGAAACCATCAGTTTCGAAGTGGATGAATTTCGTAAGCATTGCTTATTCAACGGCTTGGATGATATCGCTTTGACTCTCGATAGTGCCGACGCGATCCGAGCTTATGAGCAGAACTGGCGCGAAAAATCGCCTTGGTTGTTCGGCGCTATTAAGTAGCTAAAAGTTATGCAGAGGTTGAAAACGAATCTAAGGGAGATCGGAAATGAGTCGTGAGTACGACGTCGCCGTAGTGGGTGCCACTGGGGCAGTCGGTGAGGCCATGATTAGTATTCTGGAAGAGCGCGCTTTTCCGGTACGAAAGCTTTACCTGCTGGCCAGTGCTCGGTCTGTGGGAAAAAGTATTATGTTTAATGGGAAGTCGGTCATAGTGGCCGACTTGGCAGAATTCGATTTTAGCCGGGTCCAGATCGGACTGTTTTCTGCAGGCGCGAGTATTTCCGAGAAATTTGCTCCGATCGCGGCAGCAGCGGGCTGCGTTGTTATCGATAATACCTCTCAGTTTCGGCGAGATGATGACGTGCCTCTGATTATTCCCGAGGTCAATGTTGAAGCGCTGGCCGGCTATAGCGCACGCAATATAGTTGCCAATCCCAATTGCTCGACTATCCAGATGTTGGTCGCTCTAAAACCTATATATGATGCGGTTGGAATCGAGCGTATTAATGTCGCGACTTATCAGGCCGTTTCTGGCACCGGTAAGGAAGCGATTCAAGAGCTAGCGAGTCAGACGGCTAGTCTCCTCAATGGGCAAGAGGTTGCGCAGGCGGTCTACCCTAAACAGATTGCGTTCAATGTGCTGCCGCAGATCGATACGTTTCAAGAGAACGGCTACACTCGAGAGGAAATGAAAATGGTGTGGGAGACCCGCAGAATATTCGATGACCCCACTATTCAGGTTAACCCTACTTGCGTCAGGGTGCCGGTGTTTTTTGGTCACTCTGAAGCAGTGCATATCGAGACGGTAGACAAGATCACTGCGCAGCAGGCCAAATCGGTGTTCGAAAATGCGCCGGGGGTTACCGTTATCGATGATCGAGTCGACGGCAGCTATCCAACAGCGGTGACAGAGTCCGCCGGGATGGACGGTGTTTTTGTGGGGAGGATTCGAGAGGATCTCTCTCATCCTAAAGGGCTCAACATGTGGATAGTGGCGGACAATGTTCGAAAGGGCGCAGCGCTAAATAGTGTACAAATTGCCGAGAGCTTGAGTTCCATCTACCTTGATTAATGCAGGTAATTCACTGATACTCAACGACTAATGGCGGTTTTTTTCAGTATTCGTGAGCGCTGCAGGTGCAATAGCGTATGGGTGTTGAAATCCGGTGTTTCCGGCTCTGCGGCATAGGTAGTCAGCCCCTGTGGCCCAGCGGCAGGACGACGGGCTTTTTAATCCGCGGGATAATCATAAGGCGCTGGTATGGCTCGTAAATTAGCTGCTGTGATGTTCTTGCTGGGAGGCCTTCACGCGCCTTCCGGGTTGGCACTCGGCCTCGGTGAGTTGCAACTTCAGTCTTTTCTCAACGAACCTTTGAGCGCTTCTGTTGAATTGCTCGATATGGGTGGATTGCATTCAGACGAAGTCATAGTTCGGCTGGCCAGCCGTGACGACTTTGATAGATTCGGTCTAGACCGGCCCTACTTCCTCAGCAGTATTACCTTTGACGTATCCGTTCAAGAGAATGGAGCAGCCAGTATTATTTTATCCTCAGCCGAACCTGTTCTAGAGCCTTACTTAGAATTTATTATAGAAGCGCGCTGGCCTTCAGGACAACTGCTGCGCGAATATACGCTGTTGATGGACCCGCCGCCATTCTCTGAGGTCGAAGCCGTGGTCGTTTCTGCCCTCCAACGTGTGGATGAGACAGAAACAATTCCAGCAGTGACAAGACAAAGCAATCAGGTCATCTCCAGCGGCACCTCATTAGAGATCCGTAGCAGCGACCTCGACCCGGGCGCTATGCCTCAGCGCGACTATAATGCAGCAACGGTTTTATCGCCGGTGCCCGGCAGTCGTTACATGATTACCCAAGAGGATACGCTCTGGCGCATCGCGAGCCTAGCAAAACCCCGAGGAGCCTCGATCCAGCAGACCATGCTAGATATCCAACGGCTAAACTCAGATGCCTTTATCAAGGGTAACATCAACGCTGTGAAAGCTGGATACATCCTCGACCTTCCGGGCGAGTCCGACATTAGTTCGGTGGATGCAAATTCGGCATTGGCTGCGGTGCGCGAGCAGAACGCGGCTTGGCGTGAAGGAAGGGACGTAATGCCTAAGGCGAAGGGCGGACCCTTACTAACGATTTCTACAGATGCTAAAGCCGACGCGACGTCTGCAACTGTCGGCATTAACGCGACTTCTTTGCAATCCGAGGCACCTAGGGCGGCTCTGCCATCAGTTTCTGTTGCCACTGCGATTCCGAGCGACACACAAGAGTCGCCATCATTGGCCGATGAGATGCAGCAGCGTCTTTTAGATACTGAGCGGCAGTTGGAGACTCTGCAGCGTATTATCAGCCTTAAGGATGACCAGATCGCTGCGCTTCAAAGTGCTCTGGTAGCGGCTGGCGCTGTCGTAGAGACCAAATCAGAGCCTTTAGCCGATTCTTCAGACGACATACTGCTCGAAGCCGAAACGGTATCGATAGCGACGCCCGGGACTGATGTTGCTGCGCCGCGTGAGGCGGTGAAAGAAAATGTCGAGGAGGTTGCTTCTAGTATAATAGCATCTCCAACTATCGCGTCTGTTGACGCTGTCAAAGCAGTGCCTGCTATAGCTCCCGACACTGATGTAAGTGATGGGTGGCTGAAGAGTCTATTTTACATGCTGGGTGTTGTTATTTTGGGGGTGATTGCATTTGTTGTGGTCCGCCGACGCAACGCGGAGGGTCAAGCAATCGCCCATGCAGCTGAACTTAGGTCCGACAAAGATATGTATTTAGACTCGCCGTTAAAGGATCAGGGCCTTGATGACGAGGAGTCGGCAAATAACGATGTTGTTATCGCTGAGGACGCTCATGCCTCGGATGGAGAGGCCGCCAATGTGCTGGCCGATGTCGATATTTACCTCCTATACGGCCGTGAAGTTCAAGCAATTGATCTGCTGAATAACGCCATCGCCAGCGATCCTGGCAATGCTCTATACAAACTTAAATTGCTGGAGATTGAGGCGCCAGATGATGATTCGAGTCCGACAAACCCTGAACTTCAGATAGAAGGACAGACCATGCCCAGTGATGGAACCGATGATTTGAATCTTCCTATTGATTTTTCCAGTCCCGGTGCTGCGGGCTTGGACAATGAAGAGTTAGTTATTGCGGCCGATGGCTACGGTCTGTCGACAAAACTCGATCTCGCACGGGCTTATATAGATATGGGTGACGACGAGGCTGCGCGTCAGATGTTGTTAGAGGTCATCGTTGAAGGTACTGACGAACTGAAATTAGAGGCTGGCGTTTTATTGAAGCGCATTGGCGAATAGTCTGTTTTCTACTGATCTAATTGCCGCTGAAACTCGAATTGCATGTCGCATCGAATACGACGGGAGTGCCTATAGCGGCTGGCAGTTACAGCCCCATGAGGGTGTCGTTACCGTGCAGGAAAAAGTCGAACTGGCCCTGTCAAAAATTGCAGCGCATCCGGTGCGAGTGCACTGCGCTGGGCGCACTGACGCGGGTGTCCATGCCGTTTCCCAAATCATTCACTTTGATGCGCCTGCGACGCGAAGTTGTAAGGCTTGGGTGATTGGCGGCAACGCAAATTTACCGCGAGACATTCGCATCCACTGGGCTGTTCCCGTCACCAAAGATTTTCACGCACGTTTTTCGGCAGAATCCCGCTGCTATCGCTATGTGATCGCTAATACGCCAATCCGCTCAGCCCTGTTATTGAAGCAGGTTACCTGGCATCGTTGTCAACTTGACCAACTGCTGATGGATAAGGCCGCGCAGACGCTTTTAGGTGAGCGCGATTTTAGTGCGTTTCGGGCCGCCTCTTGTCAGTCTGCAAGCCCTATGCGCAATGTGCAGTTTATCGAGGTGCAAAGGCGTGGTGATCTAGTGATTATTGAAATAGTGGCTAATGCGTTTTTGCACCATATGGTAAGAAATGTCGCGGGAGCGTTGCTGGCCGTCGGTGATGGTCGTAAATCTCTAGAATGGATAGTCCATCTTATGGCCGGTCGAGATCGCAGTCTTGGCGTGGAGACCGCTCCTGCAAGCGGGCTGTATCTGGCAGATGTCGAATATTCCGCTCATTGCAGATTGCCTAAAACGCCTTATGGCCCTGCGTTAATTGAGGCGAAACTGTAAAGTTAGTCCGCTGTGTGGAGACAGCAATGGGCGTGATCTGCTATCATATAGCCCTTGTATTTGCCGGTTACTGAGGAATATGGGCGTTACTCGAATTAAAATTTGCGGAGTTACACGGGCGCAGGATGCACAGATGTCTGCGGCCTGCGGTGCTGATGCGATTGGTCTTGTTTTTTACCCACGCAGTTCTCGAGCCGTCACCCTAGATCAGGCAACTGATATTGTAGCTGCCGTTCCCCCCTTTATGAGTATAGTCGCTCTGTTTGTCGATGAACCAATTGCCGGTATCGAACGTATCTTAAGCAACCTACCTGTTCACATGATTCAGTTTCACGGCAACGAGTCACCAACATTTTGCCAGCAATTTGGGAGGCCTTGGATCAAGGCGTTGAGAGTGAAGCCCGGTCTTGATATCAGTGAGCAGTGCCGGTTATATAGCAAAGCACGTGCTGTCTTATTGGATACCTGGCAGGCAAGCGCGGTTGGAGGGACAGGTAAAGCATTTGACTGGCGCCTTGCCCAAATATCTCTCCCTTCACCTATAGTGCTGGCGGGGGGACTAAATCAGAGCAACGTAAGTGATGGTATCAAGGCACTGCACCCTGCGGCAGTAGACGTGAGTGGGGGTGTAGAAACGTCTCCTGGCATTAAAGACGCTGAAAAGATAAAACAATTTGTCGCGGCGGTGCGTGTCGCGGATCAACAGATGGAAGAAAAACCTAATGACGAGTAATACGAGTGAGAATCTGTACGATACAGTCCCGGATGCGCAAGGGCGTTTTGGACAGTACGGGGGTAAATTTGTCGCCGAGACACTGATGGCAGCATTAGCTGACCTAGAGGTCGTTTACCGCACGTTAGCAGTCGATGAACAGTTCCAACAGGAAATCGACAATGACTTGCAACACTATGTAGGCCGACCCTCGCCATTATATGAGGCTAGTCGGTGGTCCGACAGTATCGGCGGAGCGCGCATCTACCTCAAACGCGAGGATCTTAATCATACCGGAGCCCATAAGGTTAATAATACGGTTGGACAGGCCTTGTTAGCTAAACATATGGGTAAAACGCGGGTGATTGCCGAGACCGGTGCTGGTCAGCATGGTGTTGCAACAGCCACGATTGCAGCAAGACTGGGTCTGGATTGTGTTGTTTTTATGGGGGAGACTGATATTCAGCGTCAGGCGTTAAACGTCTATCGTATGAAACTTTTGGGTGCTGAAGTCGTCTCGGTGAGTTCGGGGTCTCGAACGTTAAAAGATGCTATGAACGAGGCCATGCGTGACTGGGTTACCAATGTCGATACCACCTTCTATATTATTGGCACGGTTGCTGGCCCCCATCCTTACCCGATGCTGGTCAGAGATTTTCAGTCTGTCATTGGACGGGAAGCGCGCGCCCAATCTCTGGCTCAAACCGGACGTTTGCCGGATGCACTGGTGGCGTGTGTGGGCGGAGGTTCTAATGCGATTGGGCTGTTTCATCCTTTCCTGCAAGACGAAACGGTAGCTATGTATGGCGTGGAAGCGGGTGGTCATGGCGTATCTACAAATCAGCATGCGGCGCCCCTTACGGCGGGCACTCCCGGGGTCTTGCATGGTAATCGGACGTATCTGATGCAAGATGGTGATGGTCAGATAATGGATACGCATTCAATATCGGCTGGACTTGACTATCCCGGTGTAGGTCCGGAGCATTCCTGGCTAAAAGATATAGGCAGGGTGAACTATGTGGTGGCGAAAGATGATGAAGCTCTGCGCGCATTTCACAAACTAACGGAGATAGAAGGCATTATGCCAGCGCTTGAAACCAGCCATGCGTTAGCCTATGCAGAGACCTTGGCCGCGAGTATGACGCCCCAGCAAACTATTATTGTCAATCTGTCGGGGCGTGGGGATAAGGATATTCTTACGGTAGCTAAGATCGATGGCATTGTCGTTTAACCGGCCCTTTTGGGGGAAAACGTCGTGAGTCGCATCGCGGGGCGTTTTCAGCAGTTGGCAGAGCAGGGCCGAACCGCTCTGATTCCCTACATTGTTGCGGGTGATCCTAGTTGCGATGTTACAGTGCCGCTCATGCATAGAATGGTGAAAAGTGGCGCGGATATTATCGAGCTTGGTGTGCCGTTTTCTGATCCTATGTCCGAGGGCCCGGTGATTCAGCAGGGTCATGAGCGTGCCCTTGAAAATGGCATGTGTCTAAGCCAGGTGTTGGCGTTGGTAAAAGAGTTTCGCAAATTTGATGATACTACGCCGCTGTTGCTGATGGGTTATGCTAACCCAGTGATGCATATGGGCTATGCGGCGTTTGCTGATGCCGCATCGGCGGCGGGCCTCGACGCATTGTTGACAGTGGACATTCCTCCCGAGGAAGTGGAGGAAATCAACGCTGAACTTCAGCGTGTTGGTATGGATAATATATTTTTAGTGGCACCCACCACGCCCGAAGAACGGATTGTGCGTATTGCCGCCGGAGCCAGCGGATTCATCTACTATGTGTCATTAAAAGGTGTTACTGGCGCAGGGCATCTAGACGTGAATGAGGTCGCGCAGAGGCTCGCGGCGATTCGCAGTCACAGCACACTGCCATTAGCGGTAGGGTTTGGTATTAAGGATGCTGATTCTGCGAAGACAGTGGCGGCGGTTGCGGATGGTGTGGTGGTCGGTAGTGCATTAGTGGACGTCATGGCTCAGACTGTTTCCAGAGGAGGCAGTTCGGGGCAGGCGATAGATGCTGTTGCGGGGCTGTTGGACGAAATACGCAAGGGGATTGACAGCACGGCTTCCTAGTTGAGCGCCTCCGGGTTTATAATAGCCGTTTCTCTACTACTATGGCGGGAAACACAATGAGTTGGATAGATAAAATTCTGCCCTCAGGTGTGCGCAGCTCTGTTGGTGATAGGGCGTCCAGCACTGTGCCCGAAGGACTGTGGAAAAAATGTGTCAAATGTGACGCAGTGTTATACCTCCCCGATGTTGAGCGAAACCAAGATGTTTGCCCCAAGTGCGGCCATCACATGCGTATTGGAGCGCGCAGACGCTTGAATCGATTTTTTGATCCCGGCACCAATGAGGAGATTCTGTCGGATATTGTATCCGAGGATCGGCTTAAGTTTAGAGACAAAAAGCGCTACAAAGATCGCCTGATGTCGGCGCAAAAAGCGACGGGCGAAAAGGATGCATTGGTGGCGATGCGCGGTACTTTGCAGGGCTTATCTGCGATTGCCGTTGCCTTTGAATTTGAGTTTCACGGCGGTTCAATGGGATATGCAGTGGGTGAGAAATTTACCCGTGCTGCCCACATGTCATTGCAAGAGAATATTCCTTTTGTCTGTTTTTCGGCTTCGGGCGGTGCACGGATGCAAGAAGCTCTGATTTCTCTAATGCAAATGGCTAAGACAAGTGCTGTTATTGAGCGGATGAAACTAGCTGGCGTACCTTATATTTCTGTGATGACGGATCCGATCTATGGTGGAGTTTCCGCATCGTTAGCGTTGCTGGGCGACATCAATATTGCCGAGCCCGATGCCCGCGCTGGGTTTGCAGGGCCCAATATTATCGAACAGACTATTCGACAAAAACTCCCAAAAGGGTTTCAGCGCAGTGAGTTCCTGCTCGAGCATGGTGCTATCGATATGATAGTGCACCGCACCGATATGCGTAACACCATAGCAAGATTGTTATCCAAGTTGACAGGACAGTCGCTCTCTATTGTGGTGACTGAGCCATCAGATGAGCCTCCCGATAATGAAGAAGCGGCTGAGATTGTCGCGCCGGAGGAGGATGAATAAAGTCTCTCTGACACAGTGGCTGCGCCGCCTAGAGACAGTGCACCCGAAGGCGGTAGATCTTGGTTTGGATCGAGTGTTGACCGTCGCCAATACGCTACAACTTTTGCCAGTAAAAAAACCCGTCGTTACAGTTGCCGGTACCAATGGTAAAGGCTCTACAGTAGCTGTATTGGAGGCGCTGATCAGTGAAGCTGGATACCGCACGGGTGCATTTACGTCGCCCCACTTGCTGCGCTTCAATGAGAGGGTTCGAATATCCGGCGTCGATGCTTCCGACGACGAGATTGTCCGCGCTTTTGCCGTTATCGACCAAGCGAGAGGGGCACTGTCCTTAACGTATTTCGAGTTTGCCGCATTGGCGGCATTGCTGATTTTTGAGGCTAGAGAACTGGATGTTGTTATTTTAGAAGTAGGTCTGGGTGGTCGGCTGGATGCGGTGAATATCGTTGACGCTTCAGTGGCCATTATTACGAGTATCGATTTAGATCATCAGGAGTGGTTAGGGAACTCCCGAGGCGAAATTTCGCTTGAGAAGGCTGGTATACTGCGCAGGGGTTGCCCAGTCGTCATTGCAGACCCTGCGCCTGCGCCTGAATTATTAGCACGTGTTTTGGAGGTTGCAGCCAGCCCAGCGCTGTATTTGGGCCGCGACTTTTCGGTAGCCGTTGTCGGTGAACAATGGCAAGCCCGATTGCAGACATCGGGGGGTGGTGTGAGGACGTTGTCAGCACCTACCAATGGGTCTTTGCTGCCTGAGAACATTGGTGCAGCGGTGCAGGCGTCGTTATTGCTGGGCATCGAGTTTGACGATCGCTGTGTTGCCGCGGCTTTGGCTAAGGTGGCTGTCGTAGGCCGTCGCGAGCTACGGCAAGTGGCGGGGCGAGACTACGTACTGGATGTGGCTCACAACCCGGCTTCTATATCTAAGTTACTTGAGTTTTTGGATGTAAATTCATGTAAAGGAAGGAAAATATGTATTTTTTCGGCTATGTCAGATAAAGACATACCGGGTATGATAGACGCGACGGCTGGACACTTCGATGCTTGGTTTCTGGGTGACCAGCCGCGCAACACGCGGGCCGCTGGTGCGGCTGAGATCGCCGCTTTGCTTGAGGAGCGAGGGGAAGCTATGGTGAGTATCAGTAAGAATTTGCGGCAGGCTTTCCGGCGAGCCCAAAGTGTCGTTCAAGAGGGTGATAGGGTAGTTGTCTTCGGTTCGTTTTCCACAGTGGCTACAATTTTGCCGCTTCTAGACAAGGATCATAGTAAGTATGAGGCGCTGTAAGTGAGTGACATCCTTAAACAACGTCTGGTTGGTGCGCTTATTCTGGTAGCACTGGGCGTTATTTTTTGGCCCATTGTTTTTTTGCAGCCTGACAATGAAACCGCGCTGCATCGTCAGCCTGCGCAGGCGCAGTCCATTGCGACCGTCGTCGCAGTAGAAGACGTGGCAGTGCAGCCTAGCCTTGCAGCTAGCGACAATGTTGTTGTTGCTTCCGGTTCTGCATTAGAGGTGACACCCGGGAGGGTGCCGTCTGATTATGAGCCTGAACCCAGCGCGCGCGAGACGTTGACCATGGACAGCGATGGCATGCCTTTGGCGTGGACTCTTCAGGTCATCACTGTTAGTAGTGCCGATAAAGCAGAGGAATTACGTAAGCGTTTGCTGGATATGAAACACCAGGCTTATATCGTCACAGTACGCTCCAATGGAAAGAAATTGTATAGAGTTTCTATCGGTCCAAAGTTTGAGCGGGCTGAATTGGACACACTTCAGGCAAGCATCAATGCCCAGTTTGAAGTGAGTTCGATTGTAGCGCGGTATATTCCTTGACCGTTATGGCAGCAGGGTAATTCACGGTGGTGGATTGGACTAACCTCACTGCGGTCGACTGGACGATTGTCGTTGTGCTAGGCCTGTCGATTTTGTTGAGCTTGTGGCGAGGCTTTGTGCGCGAGGCCGTGTCATTGGCAGGTTGGATCGCAGCATTTGTGATTGCCAATATGTATGTTGGGGAAGTAGCGACACTTTTGGAACAATGGATTGCCAATGTCACGGGTCGCTATGTCGCCGCTTATGCACTGCTTTTTGCGGGCATGCTGATGGTAGCAGGAGTAATAGGTAAGTTGAGCGCTCAGATTGTAAAAGTAACTGGTCTCACGCTTCTAGACCGCATACTGGGTACCGTCTTTGGTTTTGCTCGCGGTATCATTATTGTGCTCGTAGCGGTTTATATTATCAGGGCGCTGGCACCACCGCAGAATATACTGTGGTTAGATGAATCCCAGTTGATGCCGCATGTTGATATGCTAGGGGTATGGGTCCAAGGTTTATTTTCTAGATAAAGCAGCGAATAAGCCCTGAAGGCTTCGAGCTGAATTTTTTCAAGTGAGGTGGTTGCTGAATGTGTGGCCTAGTAGGTTTAGTTGCGAAGTCCGATGTCGCCCCGGAGATCTATGATGCCCTGACGGTCCTGCAGCACCGTGGGCAAGATGCTGCGGGTATTGTGACTTGTGTTGGCGGTAAGTTCAGCCAGCGTAAGGGCGAGGGGTTGGTGCGGGATGTTTTTCGACAACAGCACATGCAGCGACTCGGAGGCCAAATGGGTATTGGCCATGTACGTTATCCAACGGCTGGTAGCTCCGGCACTGCCCTTGCGCAGCCTTTTTATGTCAATTCGCCTTATGGCATTGCCCTTGCTCACAATGGAAACTTAACCAATTCCGAACAACTGGCCCAAGAGCTATTTCAGGATGATCTGCGACACCTTAATACTGATTCTGACTCAGAAGTATTGCTTAATATTTTTGCGCATGAGTTGCAGACCTTAGGCAAGCTGAGTCCTGGTGCGGACGATATTTTTACCGCAGTGGCATCAGTACACAGGCGCTGCCGTGGAGGTTATGCTGCGGTAGGATTATTGGTGAACTATGGAATATTTGGTTTTCGCGACCCTTTTGGTGTTCGACCCTTGGTGATCGGCGCTCGTAAAACGCATGCGGGTGAAGAATATATGATCGCCTCCGAGAGCGTTGCTCTCGATGTAGTGGGCTTTACTTTTTTGGACGATGTCGGCCCGGGTGAAGCTGTATTTATAGATGGAGAAGGAAAGTTGCATCGCCGTCAATGTGCACCTAACGCCAGCTTGCGACCCTGCATTTTCGAGCATGTTTACTTTGCGCGCCCTGACTCACTTATGGACGGCATTTCGGTTTATAAAACGCGCATGCGGCAGGGCGAAGCGCTTGCTAAAAAAGTAAAGCGATTGCGCCCCGACCTCCATATCGACGTCGTTATTCCGATTCCTGATACCAGTCGCATTGCTGCGCAATCCATGGCCTATGAGCTAAATATAAAGTTCCGCGAGGGTCTAATGAAAAACCGCTACATTGGACGCACCTTTATTATGCCGGGTCAGAGTGAGCGTAAGAAATCCGTACGACAAAAACTCAACCCCGTGCCGCTGGAGTTTTCAGGAAAAAATGTAATGCTAGTTGATGACTCTATTGTGCGTGGCACTACCTGCCGCCAGATAATAGAGATGGCTAGAGATGCTGGTGCCGCGAACGTTTACTTTGCGTCTGCTGCCCCACCGGTGCGCTATCCAAATGTGTATGGCATAGACATGCCTTCGGCATCAGAGTTGATAGCGCACAACCGCAGTGTTGAGGAAGTCTGTGCGTTAATCGGCGCAGACTGGCTGGTATATCAAGATCTCAATGATTTAATTCGTTGTTCCCATGATGGCAATCCACACGTGGATGGCTTTGACTGTTCCGTATTCAACGGTGAATATATTACAGGCGATATTGATCAAAGTTATCTCGATAGGCAAGAATTTCTGCGTAACGATGATGCACAAAACGAGCGGCGGGTGGAATTACAGGCAGAGGGCGGTATGGTCGGTCTGCATAACGATGTATAGGTCAAATTGATGATTGATGACGAAGATTTTAATCCACTTGCCGACGCACAATTTGAAACGCAGGGTGTTCGCAGCGGTATCAGCCGAACGCATGAAGGAGAGCATTCGGAGCCTATATTTGTTACCTCAAGTTATGTGTTCTCCAATTCAGAGGATGCTGCGGAACGTTTTTCTGGTGCGGCGTCGGGCAATGTCTACTCGCGCTATACTAACCCGACAGTGCGAACTTTTGAGAAAAGACTTGCGGCATTGGAGGGCGCCGAGGCGGCGGTGGCGACGGCCTCAGGGATGGCCTCCATACTAAGTGTATGTATGGCCCTTTTTAAATCGGGTGATCATGTGGTGTGCTCTCGCGATGTGTTTGGCACGACGATCAGTCTGTTCAGTAACTACCTCACTAAATTTGGCATAGAGGTCACTTTTGTGCCATTGCTAGATATTGAAGGTTGGCGCGATGCAGTGCAGCCGAATACGGTGATGTTCTTTTTGGAGACACCGTCAAATCCGCTATGTGAGATCGCTGATTTGGCTGAGTTGTCCAAACTCGCGCATTTAAACGCTGCGCTGTTAGTGGTGGATAATTGTTTTTGTACTCCCGCGTTACAGCAACCTTTGGCGCTGGGCGCCGATATCGTCGTGCATTCGGCGACTAAATACTTAGATGGCCAAGGGCGCTGTGTGGGTGGGGCAGTCGTCGGTCATCAGCAGCATATGGATGAGGTGCTGACATTCTTGCGGACTGCTGGTCCGACCATGAGTCCGTTCAATGCCTGGATTTTTCTTAAGGGTTTAGAAACATTGCGCTTGCGCATGGAGGCGCATAGTCGATCAGCGTTAGTGATCGCCGAATGGCTTCAGCAGCAGCCTACGGTGGAAAGAGTTTACTATGCTGGGCTCAAGGATCATCCGGGGCATGCCCTGGCAGAACGTCAGCAGTCGGCATACGGCGGGGTGCTTTCATTTCTTGTCAAAGGTGGTCGTGAGCAGGCTTGGCAATTCACTGACGCAACTCGTTTGATGTCGCTTACGGCCAATCTGGGTGATGCTAAAACGACGATTGTGCATCCAGCGACAACTACTCACGCACGGCTGAGTTCACAGCAAAGAAAAGAAGCTGGGATTGACGAAGGACTCATACGCATGGCAGTAGGTCTAGAGCACGTAGAAGATTTAATAGCGGATTTGCAGCGAGGTTTTACTGGCATTCGCTAAAAATAGCGCTTTTTCGGGGCTTACCAATGCATATACAGGTGATCATTGATTCCGCAGTGGAAGAAATAGGGCGAACCCTTTTAGGCAAGGAGCCTCAAATCAGGCTGGCTTTATGTTGCCTATTTGCCCGAGGCCACTTACTGATTGAAGATTTACCCGGCATGGGCAAAACAACGTTGTCTCATGCATTGGCAGCTGTACTCGGGTTATCTTGGAAGCGGGTGCAGTTTACGAGTGACCTCCTGCCAGCGGACATTTTGGGCGTATCGGTCTTCGATGCCGCTGATGGCAGTTTTAATTTTCATCCTGGACCGATTTTTACGCAGTTGTTGTTAGCAGATGAAATTAACAGGACTACCCCGCGTACCCAGAGCGCCTTGCTTGAAGCAATGGCGGAAGGGCAGGTCAGCGTTGAGGGCGAGACGCGTTCTCTGCCGCAACCTTTTTTCGTTATTGCCACGCAAAACCCAATTCATCAGTCTGGAACGTATCCTCTTCCTGAGTCGCAGTTGGATCGTTTTTTGATGCGACTGGAGTTGGGTTATCCGCCGCCGCACGCAGAGCGAGAAATGCTTGAGCGTCGTTACAGTGCAGCTTTAGAGATCCAGTATCCACGCCAGTGCATAGACTATGATCAATTAGAAATGATTCGGGTAGCAGTAAGTCAGGTACATGCCTCCGAGAACTTGTTAGATTATTTGCAGCGGCTGGTGGCTTACACCCGCCAGTCAGCTGAGTTTGAGGTCGGCATCTCGCCGCGCGGAGCACTGGCATTACTGGATTGTGCCAAGACATGGGCAGCAATGCACAACCGTGGACATGTGGTGCCAGAGGATGTGCAACTGGTGTTGCCTGCTGTGGCTGGACATCGCCTTATACCTAGTGGTGATTATGCCGGCGATGGTCACGCGCTCGTAGATCTGTTGCAGCGCAATGTAGATGTCGTTGGACCCTGAAGCAAGACTTGGTGAAGAATCACGCATTAGATACGAAGCGGCATAGCAAGGGTATTAAGGCGCAAATTAACATTAGATTTCGCGGATGGATTAAGCGACGAATTCCGCCCGCGCGCGAAGTTACCCTAGATCAGCGTCGTATTTTTATATTCCCAACACGGGTCGGCTTTTTCTTTGCTACTTGTCTGCTCGTAATGCTACTCGCTGCAATCAATTTCGAAAACAATTTGAGTTACGCATTGACGTTTTGGCTTGCGACGCTTTTCATTGTCGCAATTCTGCATACGTATGCCAACTTAGCTGGACTGACAATCCGCGCCCTGCGTGCCGAACCTGCTTTTTCTGGGCAGCAGTCCAAATTTCATTTAATGATAAAACGAAGCAAACGCCGTGATTATTTTTCTCTCCATCTGAAATGGCCAAACAGTAGCGGGACGCTGATAAATCTGCTCGATGAAGACAGCGTTATTGTGCAAATTCATATGGCTGTGGATTCGCGTGGTTGGTTCAACCCAGGGCGCTTGCTGCTGGAGTCGACTTACCCATTGGGCCTATTGCGTTGCTGGACATTAATCGACCTAGATTTGTACGCTTTAGTCTATCCACGGGCAAGAGCATCGACGGACTTGCCTGGCTTGACGACAAATACGCCTGAGGGTGCTGCAGTGGTCGTTGACGGTAATGATGATTTCTACGGTTTCAGGAGCTATCGCAAGGGTGACTCATTGCGTCAGGTGCACTGGAAGGGAATGGCTAAACGGCAGGGCCCGTTGACTAAACAGTACACTGCTTACGCGGACCGCAGTGTCTGGTTGGACTGGGACATGTTTGCTGGACTGGACACAGAGCAGCGTTTATCCCATCTCTGCTATTGGCTGTTGGAGTTTGATCGTCATGGACACGAGTATGGGTTGCGCTTGCCAACGGGTTCCATAGAACCTGCTCTTGGAGAGAAACACCGTGATAGGCTTCTTAAAGAACTTGCACTTTATGGCGAGGAGCGGCGAAGCCAGTGAGTATGTTACAGCAGGTGCCGCGGAATGCCTTTGTCTGGATTATCATCTGCTTGTTTGTCTTGGTGGCGCCGCATGCGGCTCGCCTCCCAATATGGATTCTTGCCCTTTATGCAGTCGCGGCTATCTGGAGGCTGCAGGTTCATAGGGGGAACTGGTCATGTCCAACTCGGCTGGTGAAAGCGACTTTGGTTCTCAGCGGATTTTTTGGTGTTTATGCGACCTACGGTACATTTGTCGGTCTAGAGCCGACGGTCGCACTATTACTGATCGCGTTTGCGCTTAAATTAATCGAGTTGTCTTATCGCAAAGACGCTTATGTTTTACTATTTTTAGGTTATTTTATTTGCATCACTCAGTTTTTGTTCAGTCAGGATTTTTTGGTCACATTGTGGGGGCTTGTCTCGGTAACGCTACTAACCACTGCCCTCGTTGCAATCCATAGAACCGGTGAACAGGAGTTTAGATTCGGAACCATTCGTGTCGCTAGCGCTATGTTGCTGCAAGCGATGCCGCTAATGATTATATTGTTTTTTTTGTTTCCTCGTTTCGGCCCGCTGTGGACAGTGCCGATGAAAAATCATACCGCAAAAACAGGTATGAGCGATTTCATGAAGCCTGGCGATGTTGCCAGTCTCAGCCAGTCAGCGGATGTGGCCTTTAGGGTAAAATTCGATGGCGACATTCCAGACAAATCAGCACTCTACTGGCGCGGGCTAGTGTTTAGCCGAATCGAAGAGGGGGCTTGGTCCGCTCTTGGTTTTTATGATCTGCCCCCAAATCAACGTCGACCGAAAGAAGTCACGATCAGCGGAGATCCTCTGAGATATAGCATCATTATGGAGCCCACACAGCAGAGGTGGCTATTCGGGTTGAAATACGCTCGCTCGGAAACACAAGCGGTTATTCAGACGTCCAACTTTCTTTTGTTTTCACCGTTTCCGATAGAAACAGACTTTATGTATACAGTTAATTCATGGACGAATGTCGTGGTGGATGACGTGCTGTCCGATTGGCGTCGCAAGACAGAAACGCGGTTGCCAAGAACAGGCGATGCTAGAACAAGAAAGCTATCAGTCGAACTGAGGGCGGAGGCTGGCACCGATGAGGCTTTTGTCGGACTGGTTCTCGACAAGTTCAGGCGCGAGCCCTATGTCTATACGTTACGCCCGGATTTACTTTCTGACCAAGATGCAATCGATGAATTCCTGTTTGAATCTATGCGAGGATTTTGTGAGCATTACGCCTCGGCTTTTGTTTTTATGATGCGAGCTGCGGGTGTGCCGGCTAGAGTGGTAGCGGGATATCAGGGCGGCGAAATTAACCCGATTAATAAAACAGTAATTGTGCATCAGTTTGATGCTCACGCCTGGGCAGAAGTATGGCTTGCGTCGCGCGGTTGGGTGCGAGTAGACCCTACCGCGGCCGTTTCTCCTCAGCGCATTGAGTTTGGGCTGGAAGAGGCAGTGGAGTCTGAGGGAAGTTTTTTGTCGACAGTGCTTCTGTCTCCGCAGCGCTACCGTCGCATACCCGCCTTAAATGCCCTGCGGTTGAGATACGACGCGTTGACGTATCAGTGGCAGACGTGGGTTGTGGGTTTTGATAACGAGCGACAGTTCGATCTGTTGCGCCGCGTCTTCGGCGAAACCACGGCAAAAGCGTTTGCGGTCACATTGCTAGGCGGGTTAGCTTTAGTGATGCTGCCTTTCGCTATTTCATTGTTTTTTACGCGCGAGCTACACCCAGAGAGCCGCTTGGGAAAGCACTACCGTATTGCGTGCAAACGGCTAGCCAAGATCGGACTCGTGCGTGCGCCAGGGGAGACGCCATCTGTGTTTGCGCAGCGTGCCGCAAAGGTGCTACCAGACTATGCGAGCCAACTTTGGCAGATTACCCACCTTTACAATCAATTAGCCTACGGCGGTGCGCAAACACCCGCTGGTAATGCGGCACAAAATTTGCAGGACTTTGCTCGCATCACTCGCCGTTTCAGGCCAAAAAAACAGGGTGCATAGTTCGCCAAATATACGCGGTCATAGACGATCAAAACTTCAGCTTCTGCTGCCTATCTCCGTTCTTAGACGGTGTGGGTCAGGCACGTAACTCTTGAATCTCGACTGCAGCGATGCGGGCGCCGTCTTCAGCACTTTTCTGAAATTTCGCAATCTGGTCAAAGCTGAGATATCGATAGATGTCATCGGCCATGGAATCGAGATTTCTTGCATATTCCATATATTCCTCGGGGGTTGGCAGTTTACCGAGGATTGCCCCGACTGATGCCAGTTCTGCTGATGTTAGATAAACATTGGCGCCGTCCCCTAAGCGGTTGGGAAAGTTGCGTGTGGAGGTCGACAGCACAGTAGAGTTTGCTGCCACCCGGGCCTGGTTTCCCATGCACAAGGAGCAACCTGGCATCTCTGTGCGCGCGCCGGCCGCGCCGAAAATATTATAATAGCCTTCTTCCATTAGCTGATGTTCATCCATGCGCGTTGGAGGCACAATCCACATGCGCGTCGATATTGCGCCCTTGTGTTGCTGCAGTAGCTTACCAGCAGCACGAAAATGTCCGATGTTAGTCATGCAACTGCCGATAAAGACTTCGTCTACCGAATCACCTGAAACCTCAGATAACAATCGTGCATCGTCAGGGTCGTTCGGGGCGCATACGATAGGCTCGGTAATCTCCGCAAGATCGATGTTGATAACAGCTGCGTACGCAGCATCTGTATCGGCTTCCATAAGATTTGGATTTTCCAGCCATTCTTCCATCTTGCACGCTCTGCGTTGCAGCGTTCTACTATCGCCGTAGCCTTCAGAAATCATGGTGCGCAACAGCGCGATATTGGACTTTAGATATTGGGATACAGTGTCTATGTCTAGTGCGATGGTGCAACCTGCTGCAGAGCGCTCTGCGGATGCATCCGATAGCTCAAAAGCTTGCTCCACAGTGAGATCGCTGAGCCCTTCAATTTCTAGAATACGGCCGGAGAAGATATTTTTCTTGCCGTCCTTCTCAACCGTTAATAAACCCTCCTGAATCGCGTAGTAGGGAATAGCGTGTACTAGGTCGCGCAGTGTAATACCGGGCTGCATTTTACCTTTAAATCGGACCATTACCGATTCGGGCATGTCCAGCGGCATCACTCCAGTGGCTGCGGCGAATGCAACCAGACCAGATCCAGCGGGAAATGAAATACCCATGGGGAAACGTGTGTGTGAGTCACCCCCGGTACCTACCGTGTCGGGCAGTAGCATTCTGTTGAGCCATGAATGAATGATGCCGTCACCCGGGCGCAAGGAAACGCCCCCCCTCGTCATAATGAAGTCGGGCATGGAGTGCTGTGTTTCGATGTCGACCGGCTTAGGGTAGGCAGCTGTGTGACAAAAAGACTGCATGGTTAGATCCGCTGAGAAACCAAGACATGCTAGATCTTTCAACTCGTCGCGGGTCATGGGGCCGGTAGTGTCTTGCGAACCAACAGTCGTCATGCGTGGCTCACAATAGGTACCGGGGCGTATACCTTCAGTGCCACATGCTTTGCCGACCATTTTTTGTGCAAGAGTGAAGCCCTTACCCGTATCCCCGGGTTGCTTGGGCTTGCGAAACTGTTCCGACTCGGGCAGGTTTAATGCGTCGCGCGCGCGCGCTGTTAGGCCGCGACCGATAATGAGATTTATGCGTCCGCCGGCGCGCACCTCATCAAGTAATACGTCTGACTTTAGGTTAAATTCGCTAAGTACCTCACCAGATTCGCTTAGTATTTTTCCATCATAGGGGAGAATTTCTATGACATCACCCATGCTGAGTTTTTGGACGGGGGCTTCAAATACTAGAGCTCCGGCATCCTCCATCGTGTTGTAAAAAATAGGTGCTACATTGTTGCCGATACAAATGCCTCCACCTTTCTTATTGGGCACGCCCTGAATGTCATCGCCAAAGTACCACAGCACAGAGTTGGTTGCTGATTTTCGGGAGGATCCTGTGCCAACAACATCACCGACAAACGCTACGGGCAACTCGTTAGCTTTTAGAGCCTGAATTTGCTTCATTGGCCCTGTCACGCCGTGCTCTTCCGGGTGAAGCCCCTCCCGCGTCATCTTATACATGGCGAGTGCATGCAAGGGAATATCAGGACGGGACCATGCGTCGGGAGCAGGCGAGAGATCATCGGTATTGGTTTCGCCTGTGACTTTAAAAACAGACACCTTAATTGAGGCCGGTACTTCTGCTCTGTTGGTAAACCATTCTGCATTTGCCCATGACTGCATGACGGCTTGCGCATTAGTGTTACCTGACGTTGCTAAATCAGCGACGTCATGGAAGGCTTCAAATGCCAATAGAGTATGCTTGAGCTCAGTGGCCGCTGCTGCGCCAAAGTCCGGATGATTCAGTAGGCTCACTAGCGTTGCAATGTTGTAGCCGCCATGCATATTTCCCAGCAGTTCGATGGCAGCCCTTTTATCAACTATCGGGCTGCTCGTCTCGTCGTTTATGAGGGCGGCTAAAAAACCAGCCTTGACGTAGGCGGCTTCATCGACACCGGGAGGAACACGGTTGCTGATTAGGGCTAGCAGATACTCTTCTTCTCCCGCGGGTGGGTTTTTGAGTAGCTCAACTAAGTCAGCTACCTGCTCTGCATTCAAAGGTTTTGGAGGTATATTCAAGGCGGCACGTTCCGCCACATGGCTGCGATAGGCGTCTAGCATAGTGGAACTCCTTTAAATAGCTGGTGTCCCCAGAGCAGAAACTGGGTGCTTACGAGGAAAAACAAGACATTAATCAATTATAGCGTAAAGCGTAAATAAGATAAACGAATCAAGCGGTTATATCGTGCATTCACTGGAGTGATATCTTAGAATCAGTGGCTTAGCCCTATTGGAATGCTCTTCGAAAATGCTTGTGCCCCCAGTAAAAACTCCCTGCATCGGCGTCTGTTCTACTGGAATTGGTGACAGCGTGTGTCGGGGTTGCAAGCGTTTTAGCCATGAGGTGATTAACTGGAATGGCTATTCGCCAGCGCAGAAGAAGGCAGTCGATGGCCGATTGTCGGGTTTCCTGTCCCAGTGCGTGAGTAATAAGCTGAGGGTCACAGATAAAGCACTACTTGAGTGGCAGATGGAGGTTCAGCAGATACGCTATGTGGCCCATCATGATGAGTATTGTTGGGTGTTCAGTTTGCTTAAGGCGGGGGCCGGGCAGATTGAAGCCCCGCTCGACTACGGTTTTGAAGTGGCACTGCGCTATCGCGAAATGTCACTCAGCGCATTGCGCGACAAGATTGATGACGAATTTTATATTCTCTCAGAGGCACACTATGAGCGGTATATGCTCAGTCCTGATTTATTCCGAGACGCGGGCGATTCTGGTTCGCGGATGGGTTGACCTCAAATAGTATTGCACTTAATAGGGCTGCCCTCGGCCTGTCAAATTCTACTTAGTGGACGATCACCACTGTTAGATTTTGCTATGCTGTCTTGCGCCTAGCGACGCCAAACAATCCCAGCATCGCTGAACCGAATAGCCAAGCCGCGCCAGTAAGCGGGACAACTTGCATGTCTATTGCAATACCTCCAATGCTCCAATTGGTCTGCTCTGACTTGCCACCGGAATTTGTCTCGAGGGTGGCATTTGCTAGATCGCCGTTCGATAAGGTTGCTATCGGTTCAGTTAAACTCATGGGTTTTGCTGGGGTCCAGCTGTTATCATCAGCCAGATAAATATTGTAGATACGGTCAACTTGATACTCAGCAAGGTTGACACTGGGGCTGTCTGCACTCATATCGCTAGTGGGGTTCCACAATTTAGCGTTGGTCGAGCGCTTTGCCGTCTCACCGCGATCGCTGTTGCCCTGTGCGTAGTAGACGTTAGCCCTAGCCTTTGCTGCCCGCGTGCTTACATTCGGTTGACTAGTTGTTACGGCAACTGCTGGCAGCGATGAGTCGTCAGAAAACGCCGGGGAAGAAATCTCTGCCTCAAGTAGACTATTCGTGCTATCGAAAGTATGTGCGGCTTGTGAGCCAGCGCCGTCTTGTTGGGACGCGGCCCCAATAGAGTGCGACTGAAACAGTAAACCAAGTACAATTACGAGCCTGCTAGAGAAGCGAATCGACACAATTAAGTCCCTTTGAGAGATTGCTATGACAACAGGTTTAGCCAATCGTTCTAGTGGCAAGACAGAAAGACCGCATTATTTACGACTTCGCTATATAATTTCGCACTTGGCGCTTGCTTAAATTGAACCTCAGGCAAACTCTGTTGATACTGTAACGACAGGCGGACTCATGGCCAGCAGTAAGCTTTTCGGAGTTGATAGGTCATCGTTGCCTGAGACTGCAGATAGACTAAGACAGTGATACAATTGCCGCATGACTAATATCACGCACATTTATCCTGACTTCCTTCATTGCGCTACCCCCAGGGCATGGGTGGATGAAGCGATCAAACCCGAAAGGCTACAGGACTTACTAACAGATCATGCCAACTGTGAGCGCAAGGCAGCGGATTCTGCCCTTGCGACGATGAAACGTTACGCGCACGGCATCCCGGGCATAGCAATTCCACGGGGCAGAGGGCTTAACGACGACAAAAGGTCAACCGCCAGTGCCTTAAGGCTTGTGCATCCCTCTATTGAGCATCACGCACTTTTGAATAAGCTGTCGCGGCTAGCGCGTGAGGAGTTGCGCCACTTCGAGCAGGTAATTGCAATTATGAAGGCGAGAGAGTTAGGTTATCCATCGTTGCCAGCGTCGCGCTATGCCGGAGCGCTACGCAACCAAGCGCGAGCTGAGGAGCCTGATCGCTTGGTGGACACTTTACTAATCGGTGCAATTATTGAGGCGCGCTCCTGTGAGCGTTTTGCAGTGCTAGCGCCAAAGTTGGATGGGGAACTTGGAGATTTTTATCACTCCTTGCTAAAGTCTGAATCACGACATTTCCTTGACTATCTCAGGCTGGCGCAGGGAGTAGCGTCAAAAGCCGAAATAGACATGCGCCTAGCTATTCTGCTGGCATGTGAAAGGCGGTTGATTGAAGAGCCTGATGTCGATTTTCGCTTTCATAGCGGAGTCCCGGGATGCGGGCTAAAGGAACTATCCGCAAAGCGCAAACGTAATTCCTAAATACTATTAAGTCTGAGCCATAAATTATTGATTTATATGGTTTTTAACTCTATTTTAAGTGCATTTTCTAGATCACAAAACATGCTTGAATGCGGTCAAAATCAGGCATTCCAGAGCATACCCACATGAAGGTGATGCGCTGGTAAAGAGAATCTAGGATCCTACCGTAACCGTTTTTTATGCGTCGACGACCTGCACTTTCTCAATAATAATGGGATCAACGGGAACATCTTGATGGCCATTGCAACTGCCGGTGGCGACGGCGCGGATCTTATCTAACACGTCAGATCCTTCGATGACTTTGCCGAAGACAGTGTAGCCCCAACCCTGCATACTTTTGCCACTGTGGTTAAGGAAGTCGTTATCTTTAACATTGATGAAGAACTGGGCCGTTGCTGAATGCGGATCTGTTGTCCTAGCCATGGCAACTGTGCCGAAGTCGTTTTTCAAACCGTTATCGGCTTCGTTATCAACGGGGTCACCACAGGCGCGTTGCTGCATGTCCGCGTCAAATCCCCCACCCTGAATCATAAAATTATCAATTACCCGATGAAAAATAGTACCGTCATAGTGTCCTTCCCCCGCATAACCGAGAAAGTTGGCAACGGTTTTCGGTGCCTTCTCGGCATTTAGTTCTAGTTTGATGTCGCCGAACGTCGTGCGAATGATTACCATAATTAATTCCTTGGGGTGACTTCATATGACGCGTGATTGTACGGACTTTTAACTCGCAAGAAAACATTTAGAAAGGTAAAGATATCCAGAATAGCTTGATGCCCGATAAACAGTTTTGAATTGTCTATAAGCTCCGCGCCTGACTGGTTATACTGTGCCTCGTTTTCAGACCTCAGTGCGTAATATTATGGAATACATCCCAGGTAGTAATTTTCTGCAATCTATTGTCAGTGACGATCTCAGCAGTGGCCGCATTAAAGAAGTTGTGACGCGCTTTCCGCCGGAGCCTAATGGCCACCTACATATCGGTCACGCCAAAGCAATCAGTGTTAACTTCGGCTTAGCTGAGGCGAATGAGGGGCGCTGCAATCTGCGCTTTGATGATACTAATCCCGAGAAAGAAAGTCAGGAGTACATCGAGGCCATTCAAGCGGACGTGCGGTGGCTTGGCTATTCATGGAATGGAGAGGTGCGGTATGCGTCCTCCTATTTCCAGCAATTCTATGACTGGGCAATTGTTTTGGTGACGCAGGGCAACGCATACGTCTGTGACCTTGGAGCAGATGAGGCCAGGGAGTACCGGGGCACACTGACCGAATCTGGTCGTAATAGTCCGTCGCGGGAACGGAGTGTATCGGAAAATCTTGACCTTCTCGCGCGGATGAAAGCGGGCGAGTTTGATGATGGCGCGAAGGTGCTGCGTGCGAAGATTGACATGAGTTCACCCAATATAAATATGCGTGACCCAATTTTGTATCGCATTCGTAGTACCCCCCATCATCAGACCGGTACAGATTGGGTGATTTATCCAACATATGATTTCGCCCACGGGCAAGAGGATGCTATTGAGGGCATCACGCACTCTATTTGCACGCTTGAATTTGAAGATCATCGGCCACTCTATAATTGGTTAATTGAGCATCTTCCTGTTCCAAGCGAGCCCAAACAGTATGAATTCGGCAGGCTAAATCCCAGTTTCACCGTGACCAGTAAGCGCAAACTAAAACAGCTGGTCGATGAGGGTGTTGTGATGGGATGGGACGACCCGCGCATGCCTACGGTTTCTGGTATGCGTCGGCGGGGTTATACGCCAGCCGCGATCCGGAAGTTTTGTGACATGATAGGTACCACTCGCAGTGACGGCGTGGTGGATATAGCCATGCTAGAATTTGCCATTCGAGAAGACCTCAATGAAAACGCGATGCGTGGCATGTGTGTGCTCAGGCCATTGAAAGTGGTGCTCACTGATTATCCTAGTGACAATATTGAGAATTTGCATGCGCCTGCGCACCCGAGCCGGGATGATCTCGGAGAGAGATTATTGCCTTTCACGCGCGAGTTATACATTGATGCTGACGACTTTAGAGAAGAAGCCAACAAGAAATTTAAGCGGTTGGTATTGGGAAAGCGTGTTCGACTGCGCAATGCTTATGTGATTGAGGCAGATGAAGTGCTCAAAGATGCACGGGGTAATGTGTGTGAAGTTCATGCTCACATCATTGCAGATACGCTTGGCGAAAATCCTGCAGATGGCATAAAGCCTAAGGGTGTCATTCAGTGGGTGTCAGCCTCGCACGGGAAAAATGCACAAGTGCGACTCTATGAGCGCTTGTTTAGCCATGAGTCTCCTGACAAAGGAGATAATGCGTTTATGGATCATATCAATCCGGAGTCGTTGGAGGTGGTTATGGAAGCATGGATTGAGCCTTCATTGGCTGAGGCTTCGCCGGAACAGCGCTATCAATTTGAGAGGGAGGGTTATTTCGTGGCAGATCGTTATGACCACTGTTCGGACAAACCAGTCTTCAACCGGACCATAGGTCTGCGCGATACGTGGAACAATCGGTGAGGGCTAGCAGATGAAATTCTCGCTTTATAACACCATGTCAGCAAAGAAGGAGATATTTGAGCCCCTAGTGCCAGACACCGTTACGCTCTACGTTTGTGGCCCCACAGTTTACAACTTGGTACATATTGGCAATGCTCGACCAGTCGTAGTGTTCGACACTCTATTTCGCCTCCTGCAGACGCATTACGGCACCGTGACCTATGCCCGCAATATCACTGATGTGGACGATAAGATTATTGTTGCCGCTCGCGAAACCAGTCGCTCCATCGAATCGGTTACAGAGGAGTTTACATATAAGTACCGTGAGGACATGGCAGCGCTTAATGCGTTGACGCCGTCTCTCGAACCGCGCGCCACACATAACATCGATGCGATGATAGCGCTTATCAAGACCTTAATAGAAAAAGGTCATGCTTACGAGTCACAGGCCCACGTGCTGTTCGCGGTTGAGTCGATGGAGGATTATGGAAAGCTGTCAAACCGTGGACTGGATGATATGTTGGCTGGCGCTAGGGTTGAGGTGGCCGATTATAAGCGTCACCCGGGAGATTTTGTCCTCTGGAAGCCCGCTGCCGACGACGACCCAGGCTGGGACAGCCCTTGGGGCCGCGGGCGGCCTGGCTGGCATGTCGAATGTTCTGCGATGATTCGAGAGCACTTGGGAGAGACGATTGATATTCATGGTGGCGGGCGCGACCTGATTTTTCCACATCATGAAAATGAAATTGCGCAGAGTCGCTGCGCCCATGGTGGCGATTATGTGCGTTACTGGATGCATAATGCCTATGTCGATATCGATGGTGAGAAAATGTCGAAGTCGCTGGGCAATTTTCGCACCGTGCGCGATTTGCTGAAAAGTTATCGTGGTGAAGTGCTCCGCTTTGCGTTATTGTCAGCGCATTATCGCACCTCTTTAAACTTCTCTGCAGAGCTTTTGGAGCAGGCCCAAACGACGCTCGACAGCCTTTATAGCACTCTGCGTGAAGTGCAGGATGTAGAGCTTGATATAGATATTTGTCTTGCCGATGAGCCGTTCTATGATGCACTCAACGACGACCTTAATACGCCAGTGGCCATTGCCGAGATTCACGCTCTAGCCAAGCAATTGCACAAGGCGGAAGCAGGCGCTAGAGGGAGATTAAAAGCACGTATCCTTGCGGCCGGAAATTTGTTGGGCATTCTGCAGCAGGATGCGTCGCAGTGGTTGCAGGGGGCCGAGTCTGATGATGCGATTTCCGCCCAGGAGATTGAAGCGTTAATCATTGAGAGGCGACAAGCCAAACTCGCGAAAGATTATAGCCGTGCGGATGAGGTTCGTCAGGCGTTGCTCACTCGGGGCGTAGTGCTAGAGGATTCTCGCGAAGGGACGCAGTGGAAGCGCAAGTCTGATTAAGCCTTGTTCAAGGTTTATGCTGATGGACTGGAAATAGACTGCATAGCCACGCAATTCGTCAATCATGCGATGTTTAGCTTAGGCTTTTCTCCGCAGACATAACGCTTTGCATAATTAAAGTATTAATAGTCATTGGCCCCACGCCGCCGGGAACAGGGGTAAATGCCGACGCTTTATCCGCTAATGCCGAGAGTTCGATATCACCAATGCCCCCCGGGTGATAGCCAGCATCGACGACTACGGCTCCTTCTTTTACCCAGCTAGCTTTGATGAATTCTGGCTTGCCTACAGCTCCCACCAAAATATCCGCCTGAGCGACAATCTCGGGTAGATTTCGTGTGCGAGAATGACAGATGGTGACAGTCGCATTCTGCTGTAGCATCATCATTGCCATCGGCTTGCCAAGAATAGCGCTGCGCCCAACGACAACAGCATGCTGACCTTCGATTTCAATACCGTAATGTTCCAATATGCGCATGATGCCCTGTGGCGTCGCACAGCCGTAGGCATTTTCTCCCATCGCCATTCTGCCGAAACCAAGACAAGTCACGCCGTCCACATCCTTGTGCAGCGCTATGGCGTCGAAGCAGATCCTTTCATCTATGTGTGCGGGCGCAGGATGCTGCAGTAGGATACCGTGAACGTCTGGGTCTGCGTTAAGCTCCTCTATTCGGGTCAGCAGTTGCTCTGTAGTTGTCGATGCTGGCATCTCTACCGCCACAGACTCCATGCCTATTCGTCGACAGGCACTGCCTTTCATTTTGACATAGGTTGCCGAGGCCGGGTCATCACCCACCAGAATCGTAGCAAGAATCGGTGTTTTTCCTCCAGAATTAATCTTGAGGTGCTCTACTCGCGCCAATAAGGCAGCCTCGGTTTGTGCTGCCAGAGATTTTCCGTCGAGGACAAGTGCGGGCATTCGATGTTTTCCTTCCGTGTGTAAAGGCAATAGGGAGCCGCTAGGGCTGTGTGGGATCCTACCTAACCTAGCGTGCATGAATATATAAAGTTCCGCGCATTGTCACATGGGACAGCGGGTGAGCGAAAGACCATGTTGTATTTTTGCCGTTGACGCTTAGGATATGGATGAGTATTATGCTCGCACTCAAAACACAGACTTGGCGGCAGCGCCATAGGGACAACAACGGGGTATAGCGCAGTCTGGTAGCGCGCCTGCTTTGGGAGCAGGATGTCGGGAGTTCGAATCTCTCTACCCCGACCATTTTTACGTTCCTCATTCTTTCCTTTGCACTACTTGCGTTCATTTTAAAGGCAGATTTTTAAAGCTCGCATGGCCGCAGTGCTACTAAACGCAAGTAACTTTGAGATCTAGCCGGATAAACTATTGGGTCATATGATGTATTCTCGCCGCGGTGACGCCACTGTCGGCAGCTTTTGGCAACATGCTAATATTGCCAGTACAAACTGTGCTGTGGGATGGTGCAGTGAAAAGCCAGTGTGCAGCGGAGGGTGGCGTTGAAGGTACAGGCGATAGTCAACGGAACTATTTTTGACGGCGAGTCTTTGCACGAGCACAAGGCAGTTCTGATTGAGGGTGAGTATGTTGTTGCCTTGGTTGACTCGGGGCAGGTGCCGGCAGACATTGACGAATCTTATGATCTTGAAGGCGGTATGCTGATACCGGGGTTCATTGATCTGCAGGTTAATGGTGGAGGAGGTGTTTTATTTACTGCCGCCCCAACAGTCGAGAGCCTTCGCACCATCGGCGCTGCGCACCGCCAATACGGCACCACGGGCTTTTTGCCGACACTGATTACCACTCGTTTTGACGTTATGCGTACCGCTGTATCTGCGGTTGCTCAGGCCATTAAGATCGGTGTGCCCGGTGTCTTGGGACTGCACCTAGAAGGTCCTTTTTTGAGCGCAAAGCGCAAGGGTGTGCACGATGCCGGGAAATTTTGCCAGCTCGACGAAGCCGGCTTTCATATTCTGACTTCGCTGCAGCGTGGCTCTACCGTCGTCACCCTTGCACCTGAATTGACTTCGCCAGAAATGATAAGTCGGTTAGTAGAGCGAGGCGTTATCGTCTGTGGGGGTCACAGTGGGGCGACCTATGCCGAAACACGCGATGCACTTCAGCATGGCCTGAGCGGATTTACGCATCTTTACAATGCCATGACGCCATTGCAGAGCAGGGAACCGGGTATGGTGGGTGCCGCGCTTGAGGACGATGATAGCTGGTTCGGAATTATCGCAGATGGTCATCATATGCATCCTGCTGCGTTTAGTATTGCCGTTGCAGCAAAAAAAAGGGGTGGTGCATTGCTCGTGACCGATGCTATGCCCACCGTGGGTTCATCGGAGACATCTTTTGTGCTTGATGGTAAAGCGATTGTTGCCAGCGAGGGCCGTGTTACCGATGCGGTCGGCGCTCTGGCAGGCTCCGATCTGGATATGCTATCGGCAGTAAATAATGCCGCTAAGTTTGCGCATTTGGACTGGTTTGAGGCGGTCCGTATGGCTTCCTCGTATCCAGCCAAGGCGCTTGGCTTAGAGCGTGAGTTGGGCGCAATCAGTCCAGGCTTTCGCGCGAGTTTTTTGGCGCTGGACAGGGAGCGCCACATTAGTGCGAGTTGGGTCGACGGTATTAGGGCGTAACAGCGACCCATTCGATAGCGTTGAGAACCAGTTCTCGTGCGTTTACATTTTCCCAGTTAGCGTGAAAATGACCACCCGTATAGCCGAAGCCACGGCCGCCCGCTGGGCGCTCATAGGCCCACGCAGTGACTTGCGGGACGCCTTTCGCTACGCTTCTACGTGTCGCATCGTTACCACTGTGGGGGCCGTTCCTCCGCTCCATTGTTGACGCCGGAGCGATAGCCTGCAGGATGGGTGTAATCCCCCCGTCGAGAAAGCGCATATTAAAATACCACTCATCGAGTAGGCCGAAGGGCTGTACCTGGCGCGTAATGGGATGGTCGGGTAGATCCGTATAGTCAGCCATCCAGTGTGGATTGACTGACCACCAGGTTTCGAAATAGCCTCCGATGGCATTTAACATGGATTTAGAAGAGGGGCTGTCTTTCGGCACTTCAACGCAGTAGTGCAAAGCAACAACACCGGTGCCTTCGGTTAACAAACGGTTGAAGGTCCCAAGGTGATTGCTAATCAGGTGCGATTCGCCGCCGTCGCAATACATGACGATGGCATCGGCGCCATCAAAGACTGTTTCGTCCGTGGGCCAGCCGCCGTAAATATTGATGGTCTCAAACGTAGGCTGGCGCTGCCGCAAAGCGCTAGATAGCAATTCTAAACCAGCCTTATGCTCATGCGCGCCCGGCAGGTGGCTGTCTGCGCCTGCCAGAAAAATGATTTTTTTCCCCAGTGGATCATTGATTCTCGCGTGGTTTACATGCACGGAAACCGAGTTTGGTTGGCAGCCCGCGAGCACTGCAATTAGACACGTTAGGTATAGATTCGATGTGAGCCTGCTCATGAGCGAACACTGCCTTAAAGGTATTGGTATTGGGTAATCATAAGCAGTCCCAAGTATTCAAATCAATGCACACCGGTGTCGCCGCATCATTATTGAGGGCTAGGTTCATGCGCAGTGGCACTAGCAACTTGACACTTATGGACAGCTAAAGATACCATTCGCGCCGCGTCAGTATAGTAAGTAGGCTACTCTAAAGTGAGGGAGCCTGTACCAGCAGGCGAGATGCTTATAACGCTGTCGCCGACGCACTATGGTGGCCGTAGCTCACCAGGTAGAGCACCGGATTGTGACTCCGGAGGTAGCGGGTTCAAGACCCGTCGGCCACCCCATAAAATCAATGACTTACGATTACTTGTTCAAGTATTTTTTTATTATAGAAAGTCGTTAGTGTCACTGATTCTCGCGACTAAAACGTCAATCAATCAATGAGATACAAGACCCATCGAGAAGGGCA
This sequence comes from Haliea sp., assembly GCA_002862465.1. Taxonomy (GTDB): domain Bacteria; phylum Pseudomonadota; class Gammaproteobacteria; order Pseudomonadales; family Halieaceae; genus Marimicrobium. The sequence goes on along the minus strand of PKDD01000093.1, from coordinate 19,520 downwards.
TCACCGTATGGTCAGGGTGCCTTCAGATGATTTTATATTTTGGCAGCATCAAATATTGAGTTTACTGCGGCCAAGAATGTGTCTTTACGAAATGGTTTTTCAAGAACAGGGGCGTCCATATCATCAAAGGAATGCTTCTGCGATCGATCTAAGAAACCCGTCATATACAGTATTTTGACATCAGGATTACGTTTGCGCGCAAACTGCGATAAAGAATCTCCATTCATGGATGGCATAATCATATCGGTAATTAATAGATCAATGCACGGTATAGTCGAATTAATAATCTTCAAGGCAACGTCAGCATTGCTGGCGCTTTGTACGTTATGACCTGATTTTTCTAGCCACGAGACTACTAATTTTAAAATGTCTGTTTGATCATCGACCACTAGGATATTCTGTCGAGGGGCGCCTGAATTTAGATAGCTGTCGTCCGCAGGTGGGCTATACGACTCTGCCTTTGGCAAGAAAATATGCACAATTGTGCCTCTTCCCGGCTCCGAAGCTATAGCGGCGGCACCGCCTAATTGCTTGGCGATTCGCGCCACCATCGATAAGCCAATGCCTTTGTGGCCACTAGCTTTTTTTGTCGTGAAGAATGGCTCGAATGACTTTTGAACTGCGCTGGGGCTCATTCCTGAACCGGTATCAGAGACTTTAACGACGACATATTCGCCTGACGACAACGCTAATTTTTTATCATTTATCGATGAACTGTGTGTGCTTTCTAGCGATATTTTAATTTGACCGTGACCTGTAACAGCCTCGCGGGCATTGATTGCTATATTTTGGACTGCTTCCGAAAGCCAACTGCGGTTCGAATTCACTAACAATGATTTATTCGTTGTCTCTACAGATAATGCAATATTTTTTCCAACTTCGACCTGCAGCGTAGGCAAAATTTCTTCCATCATTGAAACAACGTCGAAGCGGTCCTTAGGCATTGGCTGATCGGTTCCCACTGCAAGGAGTGACTTCACCACTCCGGATCCGCGCATTGCGGCATTATGCGCGGCATTGAGCCTGTCTCGCATGGTTGCACTAGGCGTTGTTCCAGTCTCGTGAGCAATGGCCAAGTCAAGGTTGCCAATTATAATGGCAAGCAAGTTATTAAATTCATGCGCTAGTACGCCAGTTAGTTCGCCCAAGGTTTCAAGTTTCTGATTTGAATCTCTAATTTTCTGCGCTTCTACCTGGTCTGTGATGTCGCGAATTACACTAACAAACTGTATGCCCGTTTCAGTTTTCTGTGTGTTGACGACCGCTTCAAATGGGAATTCTGAGCCATCCCGTCGATTGGCAAAAACTGGCTGGATCGTATAAGACAAATCTAAGGGGTTTGCATCGTCGGCGTTATTATGCAGTTGATGGAAATACGCCTTAGATTGGTCGGCGATAACTGCCTCGCAGTTCATGTTAAGGATCTCGTCTCGCGACCAACCGAATAAAACTATTGCCGCAGCATTGGCATCCTCAATATTACCTTTTTGATCATAGGTGATAATTGCGTCAGGATTGGCTTCGAACAGCCCAGTGTACTTATCGTGTGCAGCTTGCAAAGCATATTCGTTAGTCCTGCGCGCGCTAATGTCATAAATGAAGGCAAAAAAATGCCACCCGTCTTCAGTCTGTATCGCGTTTATAAGCAATTCAATTGGTAATTCAGTGCCATCTGCGCATGAAGCCTCAAGTTCGACAATGTTACCTATAACGAGGCCTTCACCGGTGCTCCGAAAACGCTCCATGCCATTTTCATGTGCTTCCTTAAATCTGTTTGGAATGAGAGTTTCAGAGAGTTTTCGGCCCTGAATCTGATCTAGAGTCCAGCCAAATACCAGATGAGCGGCATTGTTCCATTCAAGGACTATTCCATTTTCGTCAAGGTGGACGAAAGGCTGCCTTGCGCTAACAACGATAGCCTCATGAAAAGCTTTGGTGCGTAAGCCGTCCTTTCGATTTTTTTCATGCGCAAAAACAATGTGCGTAAAAAGGAGGCCAATAATCAGCGTTGCTATGGAAGCCCATAATGGCTTCGACATATTTAAAGAGTCAACTACTGCTGTCCCAGCGCCATTTGTTACGGCACCTAGTATGTTCCGATAACCGGTTTCCTCTATGTTAGACGTCGCTATAAACATAACAACTGTTGCTAGGCAGGCAAGACTAAAGGTAATAATAGTGTACAGTGGTGCCTGATCTGAGTTTCCGGGAGTTACGTCAAAGTATCGCGCTATGTGGTACAGAAGTGGAGCTATTGTGGCCATGCCTAAAAAATTAGCCATTGTCCAAAGTATCCAGGCGCTGAGTATATTATCGCTATTCGATAGGCCGGCCATATAGAGGGCGCCCGCTACCGCGGCAGCAGGGATAACTGAAGCTACCAGTAAAACACCAAGACCTCGATAGAAGGTACTAATATGCGTCCAAAATGGCATCGGAGATGCAAATCTCCGCAATAACATTACCGCTATCAGTGGTTGCACTACTAGAGCGCCAAATGCGACCGAAGTAACAAATAGGAGTGCTAGTGTTGGTTTAAAAGGCTGCTGCAAAAATAAAACACTGAACGTGGCAAGTATACCCAACGCAATCCCGGGGAGTGCGCGCTTTTGATAAAAAAGTAGCGCAGCTAAAGCAACGCCCGACGCTGGCCAGTAATGGGTTATTTGGTGGGAGTCTAACTCAAGTGACAGTCCAAATTGAGCCGCGGCAAAATAGAGGAAACTAATACCTAGGCTTCTAAGTAATGTATTTTTCTGCGCCTGCTTTCTTATAACCATATTTCATCCAGCCCTTTGCAGAACATTACCAACCCATGGACGAAAGGTAAATTTGGTGTTGCGAATAAATATCGTCGTTCGTCGATCATGGTATTAAAACATCTCATGCTCGTGCAATTGACCGAATGGTGAATGTATTTTTCCGAGGGGCCGCATTTTCATATAACCTGTAAAGCACTTAATATATAGGCATAGGGTCTGGTTGGATATAGTCAGTTATCATCAAATGCCTGTTTTACGAAATCGATATTCTAGTTATGTCAGAATCCTTGAAGCCACGCTCAGTACTGATGCAAAGGGTTGATACTATTTTGCGATTAGTTCCCATTAGGAGGGCGGACATTGTCCCCCCAGTTAACTGGAGTGACAGGTTAGGTCAGCATGGGTCTTCCTTTGCTATCATGATACCATCGTGATGGTCAGATTTTGAGAAAACGTCGTGTTGTCCACTAATGAACTTATAACAATTGGGGTACTTTGCCTGGGGACTGCGCTTCTGCTGTCCAGTTTTGTGGTTCAAGGTTATGCGCTGCCCCCTGCGGCTAAGGCATTGTCCCGTAAAAATTGGAAATATCCGAACCTCTTTAGTTGTGTGTTTGTAGTATGCTATTTAGGGCAGATTTTTCTGATAACGATCAATTACACAACTGGCTTTATGCTCCTTACGGGTATTGTGTTTCTCCTCTGGGCATCATTTGTACTGCACGTCGCTAGACTGTCGAATAAATCTGTTATGAAGATCACCGAGGTTGATATTGCGAAGGGCGAAATCGCCCTACAATCACAGCAGCATCAGCTTGAAGCGACCGAATCACAAAAGCTTGCTGCAGTAGGGCAACTGACTGGGGGTCTGGCGCATGACTTCAATAACATACTAGGTATCGTCGTTGGGAACCTTGACGAAATGCAGGAGGCTCTGCCGCGGGGATTTGATCAAATACAGTCCCAACTAGACTCAGCCTTAACCGCTGCGTTGGCCGGGGTAGAAGTGAGCCGTGGGCTACTTGCCGTCGCTCGCCGTGAAAAAAATGATGTGCAAGTTTACAATCTGAACACACTCATCGGTGAAATAATGCCGGTGATAAACAACGCGGCCGGTTCAAATGTGACCGTTCGCTCACAGCTAACTCCCCGCAAGCTGATTTGTCGTATTAATGGCTCTGGGCTTGATAATGTAATCCTTAATCTTGTCATTAATTCACGTGACGCTATGCGAGGTGTCGCAGGAAATATGGTTCTTACGTTGCGAACCACGGCTGTCAGTGTTCAAAGTGGTTTCGATGACAAGTTGCCTCCGGGCTGGTATGCAATGGTCGAAGTGTCAGATACTGGTGTTGGCATGAATGACGTAGTTGTAGAGCAGATTTTCAAGCCGTTCTTCACCACGAAACCGCAACATGAGGGTACAGGCCTAGGTCTAGCCATGGTTGCTCGCTATGTAGAGGAGGCCGGTGGCGTAGCCCATGTCAGAAGCAGCGAGGGAGCGGGCACCGCTGTGCGTCTGTATTTGCCATTGGACAAGTTGGGCGGCGATGTAGCAGAAAGCCAGGAGTTTCAAGATAGGGGATTGCCGCGGCATCAAAAGGCCGTCAATGATGTTTGGGATGCTGGCCTTGATTCGCTGGCGGCCGATGCAGCTAGAATCAGCAAAGTATCAACGGCTTTAATACTCACAATGGATAAAAATCAGCAGGTGCTAAAGGCTAGTGTGGGTTCAGATGACAGGCCGATGCTGGATGACGAGAGATTTTTTTTCCCGACGAACCAAGACACTCAGCAGGTAATAGTAGTCCCTGATACCCGTCTTGATCCACGATTTTCACAGAGCCCACTGGTGATCAATGAGCCGGCCATACACTTTTACGCTGCGGCTCCTTTGATAGATTCGAGTGGTGATGCGGCGGGTGCGCTATGCGTTATCGGGCATGCACCGGCTACGCTTGCTCATTGGCAAACGGAGCAGCTTCAGGTTTTAGCTGAGGCTGCCATGAACATCGTGGAACTTAGCAGCCAGACCTTTCTAGAGAAAGCGACAGGCGCCGCTGCTAAAGTTGCCGACACTGCCGCTCTTCCAGCGAAGACCAGCGATATTTCGACTGTTCTGATAGTGGATGACGAGATCGCGCTGTGCGAACTATCTGCAATATGGCTGACGTCGCTCGGCTGTAAAGTCACTGTAGCGCACAATGCTGCTGACGCTCTTGAGGAACTCGCTAAGCGACATTATGCGATTTTGTTTACCGATATAGTAATGCCGGGAGGCATGGACGGGATAGAGTTGGCAAAAGAGGCTTTACTCCTTCAATCTCACTTGAAAGTGCTGATTACAAGTGGATATGCCGACCGTTTGGCTGAGGATAAAGAGTTGCCGGGTGAATTGATCAGCAAGCCTTATCGCAAGATAGATTTGATCAACGCCATTAGCCGCTTATAGTCTCACCGCCCGCCAAATACTAGGCAGCGGAGGAATCTGTAGAGAAAATATGCGAAATAATTCTTCCTCAATAGATATATATGCTGGGTATTTTGGGCGAGTATTAACAACTGTAGAGATGCCAGTGGCCGATGTTGTGAACATTGTTTAGACCTATTCAAATGCCTGTCCCATGACGCTTGAAAGTGTGCCATAAATGCGTCTTCCAGCGCCAATATTTGTAACGCCACAGAGATAGGGGTTAGCGTTAGTAGCATACTCTTACGTACTATCACGTATGTCCTAATTACGTACTTGTACCTATAGTGTGTGGCTAATTAGTCACGCCTGACTTAGCGATAGTGCTGTGAAAATTTCTTTATAGTCTGCAAAAGTGCGCTGCGTTGGTAAAAAATCGGAGGCTTAGAAAGGACCATGAGTGATCTATTTGGGATGTTGAGTCTGTCACAGCATAGCCAATTGGTTGTGCAGGATTTGCCCAAGCAGCGCATACTAGTGGTCGCCGATGGTATGGAACACGTAGGCCTGGTTGAAGCCATTACTCGTGAAATAGACGCCGAGCTAATGAGCATAAAAAGTCCGTTAGAGGCGGCAGAATACTGTGCTAGTCAGCTATTTTCGGTCATTTTATATGCTGCTGATATGCAATCGGAGGAAAGTGTAAAAACGGCGCAAACGGTCGTCCAAAATGAGCTATCTAGTGAGACGCCGGTTATTTTTCTTAGCCGCGTCTCTGAGCCAGACCAGTTAAATTTTAGCCTTCATAAATCAGCGCCTGCAGACTATGTCGCATGGCCTGTCGCTACGCACATAATTATCTCCAAAGTGAATGTGTTCCTTTCCCTGCAAATTCAGCGGCTAGCGATATTGCAGATGGGGAAAAATCTGGATGAAAACCATAATTTTGCAGCAACGTTGCCAATAGAAACTGGTCAGAGAGGAGTCGTTGCCGCTGATGCCTTTGTTAATAGCGCTGCAGGCAGTACCGCTAGCGATGTGGTTGTCTCCTCAGAACGCTTAGATGCGATGACACATCTCTCGGCTACTGTAGCCCATGACCTCAATAATATATTAGCCATCATTCTGGGGAATCTTGAACTGTTGGGCTATGAGGGTATACAAGATTCAAAGATTCAGGCTCGACTTGCGCCTATTCAGGGCGCCGCCGAGAGGGCCTGTGTTGTAACAAATCAACTGCTAGGATTCTCTAGGCGATCACCTAAGAAAGCAGTTGTTACCGATGTGAACAGAGTGCTTATTGGAATGGAGCAGCTTATTCTTCCTGAGCTATGCTCTGCAGTGAAGCTTGCCTGGAGTCTTAATGATTCACTCTGGCAGACTACCATTGACCCTGATGATCTTCAGGATGCCGTGCTTCATCTGATTCAAAATGCCTGCGACGCAATGCCCGATGGTGGCAAATTGGCAGTGGAAACGAGTAACGTTTCCTTTGATGAAGACTCTTGTAGCTCTGCTTCGGCTCTGGATGCTGGTGACTATGTAGCGCTCTTAGTGTCTGATACTGGGCATGGTATTCCGGCGGATATTCGGCCATTTGTTTTTGATCCCCTGTTCTCCAGTAATGACAAGACCGGCAGCAAAGGAATGGGTTTGTCGCAGGTCTATGGCTTCTGCCAGCGTTCAAAGGGTCATATTCGGTTGCGATCGGACCCTGATATTGGCACGGTTGTCCTTCTATACTTGCCAAGGTCTTTAGGCTGACAATGACGCGAAGCGCTGAGAGCATAGGCGCGTTGCATTGATAGGGTATAGCATTAAGATTATAAAAATGGTCGGATGAAACGGACAGGCTGAACGTTATTTATTCCAGAATCATAATGCTCTTTCTTTGGCCCAAGCATGCCAATTGAATTGCTGGTGCTCATACTTTTAGTTTAGTTCACGTTAGTCCTAGCAGGATGCTGTGAAAATAAGCCGCCTGAAGCTTTTCAGAACAATATCCTATGAAGGTTAATTTAAAGTACCTTCTCAAAACTAGTCCCTTCGCCATGGGCGTTATGCTATTGATGGTTTCTGTTTTCATTGGAATCGACAAATATATTTTTCGGGTGACTTTTCGACGGTAGTGCTCTCGTGGGTAAGCTCTATGAGTTGCTATATTTCTTATGTAAAGTAATCTAACATTGGCCGGTATAGGAGCTAAGCACCGCAGCAAGGAGATTTCATCATGGATGCGCCCTCGACACACAGCAGCGTGGTGTAAGATGAGTAGTGAGATGGCCACGATGCCCCTTTCTAAACCACGGGTTTATTTAATAGATGACGAGCCCGATATTTTGAAAATACTCCGGGATGTGGTGGAGCTTACGGGTCTCGAGGCATATTGTTTTTCCCAAGCAGCCGATTTCATCAATGAGGTTCAGTGCTTCGAGGGTGAAAATATTCTAATACTCGATTTGCAGATGCCTAGGATAGATGGCATCGAGGTTATTCGCCATCTGGCCAAAATGGAGAATTCTCCCGAATTGATTCTCATGAGCGGTCAAGACCATGCGGTGCTCAGTGGTGCTGAGAACCTTGCTGTTGCGCATGCTCTAGTTGTCCGTGGAACGCTTGAAAAGCCCCTGTCGATCGCGCGCCTTCGCAATATGCTTGAGCCTCAAGCATCGATTCGTAGTTCTAAACCAATTGGCGATCCGATAGGGCTTGGCCATGATGTGAGCGTTGAAGAATTACGAGAGGCCTTAGACTTTGATCAGTTTGTCTTGCACTACCAGCCTAAAGAAGAGTTCGCGTTAAAGGGCGCATCAAAGTACTCTGCTGAGTGTCTGGTGCGCTGGCAGCACCCAGCACAAGGACTTATCTATCCAAGTCGCTTTATCGAATTGATTGAGAAGCAAGGCTGGATGCCAGATTTGACCACCATCGTGTTCAAGCAGGCTATTAGCCAACAACGTCAGTGGCAGAAAGAGGGTTTGCAGATCGATTTATCGATTAACGTATCGGCTAGCGACATTACTAGCCTGATCCTTCCCGAGACCATCTCAAGGCTATTGGCTGACAACGAACTGGATACTACGACAATCACTCTTGAGGTAACAGAGACCGAATTAATGGGTGAACTCACTACTTCGCTGGACGTTCTTACACGACTGCGACTTAAGGGTGTGCTTTTGTCCATTGATGATTTTGGTACGGGCTATTCTTCGCTGTTGCAATTATATCGAATGCCGTTTTCTGAACTGAAGATTGATCAGAGCTTTGTCAGTAAGATTGTTGTTGATATGGAGGCTCTAGCTATTGTCAAGGCTTGTATCGTCTTGGGCCAGCAATTTAATATGCGAGTAGTGGCGGAAGGGGTTGAGGATCTTGCTACGAAGGAACTTCTGGCAGAACTGGGGTGTCAAGCCGCACAGGGTTATTATGTCGCAAAGCCGATGCCGTGTGAGGATTTCAGCGCGTGGCTTGCGTCTCAGTTAAAATCCTAATTTAGAGCTAGAGACCGAACGGACCGCTGTTAGCGACCCGGCGTAGGCACATATTCTTTTGCTGTCAAATCCATTTTTACCAGTTCAGCTACCGATTCGGCCTGCATTTTGTTGAGAATATTTGCGCGATGAATTTCGACTGTCCTGCTGCTGATATCTAGAATGCGCGCGATTATTTTGTTTGATTTTCCTTCTGTGATCCAGGTCAAGACCTCACGCTCACGTGTAGTTAGAAGCTTTAGTCGTTGGTCGATGCATGAGAACTGCCGTTGCTCAGCACGACGTTGCTCATCCAACGCTATCGCCTTTCTAACACTGTTCAGCAATAAATCTACCTTGGGTGGTTTTTCTATAAAATCAATGGCGCCGGCCTTCAACATATCTACAGCATTTGCAATGGTCGCATTTCCGGTGAGAAAAATTACTGGGGTTCGGTTTCCCTCTGCAATGAGCCTCTCCATGAGTTCCAGACCACTGATCTCCGGCATGCTGATATCAAGCAACAGGCACCCCGGGTTTTCTGTGCTGTAGGTCAGCATAAATTCGAGGGGAGATGTGTAGGTTTTTACTTTAATGTGCGCCGCGTCGAGGATATCGCTGAGAACCCCACAGATATCCGGTTCATCATCGATGACGTAGACTGTGGGTTCATTTGACATAGTTTCATCCTGTACTTGGTTAATGCAACACAGTTCCTGTGATGTATAGACGCTTAGTCGTATTTGCAATTGCCTTACTAAAGACTGCGCTCCCGGTGCTCTCTGGTAGTTTACAAGCGGATCGTCATCGGTGGTGCTTGCAGGCGCTGCCATCCGATTTCACAGCATTGCTTGCAGCGACTCAGAGATTCCCGCAGAATATGCCATGTCTGCGTTGGAAGTTCCAGCTAGGGCGTTATGGCAATTCAGGCGGTCCTTCCGCAATGATAGGCAGTGAAATCCGCCAGGCCCGGAAGGGAGCAACGGTAGTTGCCGACTCGTGTGCCGGGGTGTGGCTGTCTGGGTTGTCTCCATTAGTCTGATGGGCTGCATAAGATGAAACGGTCGCGGAGATAACATTACGCGAGCCGCCTCCTTGAATTGATTGGGTGTGCGTACCAGGCGGTTCATGGTGAGTATTGATCGTTTTTTGCACAATTTGTGTGCATGTTCTGCATTAGCAGAGCACTCGGGCATAGTGTTTGGGTAGCGACCATCCGCAGGTCTAGGACGACGGAAATGCTGATTTCTTTAGGCGCCGTCTGTTTCTGTCACCCGTGTGCTGGTGTATCCTCTCTTTCTTTACAGTAGACAAGGTCATTGTGGGAATGTCGTATCAGGTACTAGCGCGGAAGTGGCGGCCAAAGAGCTTCCGAGAAATGGTGGGTCAAGAGCATGTCCTGCAGGCACTGATAAATGCGTTAGATCATGATCGACTGCATCATGCCTATCTTTTTACGGGTACCCGAGGGGTTGGCAAAACCACCATCGCACGTATCCTTGCTAAGTGCCTCAACTGCGAGGCTGGCGTGAGTTCTGTCCCATGTGGAAAGTGCCCTTCGTGCTTAGAAATTGCTGAAGGTCGCAGTGTCGACTTGATAGAAGTTGATGCTGCCTCTCGCACCAAGGTTGAGGATACGCGCGAGTTGTTGGATAACGTCCAGTACGCTCCCACTCGCTCGCGCTACAAAATCTACCTAATTGATGAAGTCCATATGTTGTCTAACCACAGTTTTAATGCGCTGTTAAAAACGCTGGAAGAGCCGCCGCCACATGTGAAATTTTTGCTTGCTACCACTGATCCTCAAAAACTTCTCGCTACGGTGTTATCGCGTTGTCTGCAGTTCAATCTTAAAAATATGCCGCCGCAGCAGATTGTAGGACACTTGAGCACGGTTTTAGAGCAGGAAATGGTGGCCTATGAGGAGACAGCGCTCTGGCTGCTGGGTCGTGCCGCCGCGGGTAGCATGCGCGATGCACTCAGTCTTACCGACCAGGCGATCGCGTTCGGTTCGGGTAAGGTAGGAGAAGAGGATGTCCGCACTATGCTCGGTAGTGTTGATCTGGGATATATTTTTGAACTGCTGGAGGCAATTGGGGAAGGAGACCCTGCAAAGGTCCTGACTATAGTTCAGCAAATGTCGGATTATGCCCCAGATTTCGAGGACAGTCTGGACGAACTTCTGTCCTTGATTCATCAGGTAGCAACGGCTCAGATTGTCCCAGACGCCATTGACAATAGTTGGGGTAATGCTGAACGAGTGACACAGATCGCCGGCGCTATTAGCGCTGAAGACACACAACTGTTCTACCAGATAGCGTTAAACGGGAAGCGTGATATTGCGTTGTCTCCGGATTCTCGTAGGGGCTTTGAAATGGTGCTGTTACGCATGTTAGCTTTTCGCCCGTCCGCGGTCATCGATGAAAATTGGCGGCCGGAAGAGTTGCAGATCGTCGCCGGGGAGGGCGACGATCCGGCAAAAAAGTCTTTTGAGTTACCGGACGATTTGTCTGGGGAGAGGAGGGCCTCTGCTGAAATAGAGCGAAGCGAAGCAGCATCTCATGCAGTGGGGGAGCAAGTGGCCGCGGGTCATTTTGCGCTGGAATCACTTTCTTACGAAAATTGGTTCGAGTTGCTGGACCTCCTTGGCTTGGCGGGTATCGTATATAATATTGCCTCGCACTGTGAACTGCATAACCGTGCTGGAAATGCGCTGCAATTTGTACTAGATGAAGCCCATGCGGCCCTATTTAATGCCGGTCACAGCGATAAATTGAGGCTAGCACTGGAGAATTATTTTGGGCATTCTATTTCAGTGTCCGTGGTTCCTGGTCCATTGCAAGGAGAAACTCCCGCGATGCGGACTGCGCGGCTTGCCGCGCGGAGGCAGGCAGAGGCCGTTGTATCTATTGAGGGTGATCCTCAGTTGCAGGCGTTGATCAATCGGTTCGATGGTGAATTGGACCGCTCGTCCATTCACCCAACAGATATTTGATAAAATTATGAGGACGATAGATGAAGGGTGATATTTCGGATCTGATGCAGCAGGCGCAGAACATGCAGGCCGAGCTGACAAAAGCACAGGACGAATTAGCAGCAGCCGAAGTGCGGGGCGAATCTGGGGCAGGTCTCGTTTCTGTGTTGATGACTGGGCGCTATGATATTAAACGTGTATCTATCGACGATTCAGTATTTTTGGAGGATAAGGAAGTGCTGGAAGATTTGCTGGCTGCTGCTGTCAACGATGCGGTTCGCAAAGTGGAAGCGAGTAATCGAGACGCAATGTCCGGTCTCGCTTCAGGATTAAATCTGCCCGCCGGCTTTAAGTTGCCACTTTGACCGTTAGCAGTAGGCACAATGAAATTTAGTCCGTCTCTGCAGGAGCTTATGGACGCCTTGCGCTGCCTTCCTAGCGTCGGTCCTAAGTCTGCCCAGCGCATGACACTGCATCTTTTAGAGCGAGATCGCGATGGTGCCCTGGCTCTGGCGAAGGCTTTGTCTAACGCCGTAGATAAGGTGGGTCACTGCAGCCTTTGTCGAAGCTTCACAGAGCTTGAAATTTGTGAGCTATGTTCCGATCCAAAACGTGATGCCACTTTGGTATGTGTAGTGGAGACTCCCGCCGATGTGCTGGCTATAGAGCAAAGTGGTAGCTTTCGCGGCCTTTACTTTGTCCTGATGGGTCATCTATCGCCCATAGACGGTGTTGGTCCAGCAGAGATTGGTTTAGAAGACTTGCAGCAGCGCGTTATTGACGAGGGTGTCGTGGAAGTCATTCTGGCTACCAATCCAACGGTAGAGGGTGAAGCCACTGCCTATTATCTCGCTGAGATGCTGCAGCCGCTGGGTGTTGAGGTTTCACGCATCGCTCACGGCGTCCCGCTGGGAGGCGAATTGGAGTATGTTGATGGTTCAACCTTGGCTCATGCCCTGTCTGGGCGGCGGTTGGTTGACTAAAATATGCAGTGGCAACTGATTGAATCAAATGAGGCTCTTCGACTATTGATAGCGGAGAAGTCAAACTGCGATGTAGTCATCGTTGACACCGAATTCATGCGGCGTAACACCTTTTACCCCGAAGTTGCCTTGGTACAATTGTGCTTTGTCGCTGGCGATGCGCTCAGTGATATGGCGTGGCTGATAGACCCTCTAAAAATTGACAATGTCGAACCGTTGATAGAATTACTGACTAATTCCAGTGTGCTCAAAGTGCTCCACTCTGCCAGCGAAGACCTTGAAGTGTTTCAGCGGTGGCTCGGTGTGCTGCCACAGCCGTTATTTGACACCCAGCGTGCGGCGGCCCTATTGGGTCGGGGATTTGGTTTGGGTTATCGTACTCTTGTCCAGGATGTCTGCGGTGTGGATTTGCCTAAGGGTGAGACGCGCTCTGACTGGCTGCGACGGCCACTCACAGAGTCGCAGTGTGATTATGCGGGATTGGACGTTACATGGTTGTTGCTCGTCTGGCGGGAGTTCAATGAGCAGTGCGTACGACAGAATAAACTGCACTGGGTCCTCGCAGATGGAAGCGATGCAATCAGTGTTCTAGGAACAGATGTATATAAGCTTCATACCCGCATTAAAACTGCCTGGAAGTTGAATTCGAGGCAGCTTGCGGCTTTGATTGAGGTTTGTCGATGGCGCGAAGAGATTGCTAGAAGCAGGAATAAGCCTCGTGCGTGGATTGTTGACGATCAGGCATGCTTGAAGCTAGCCGTACAAGATCCTCGCACAGTGCATGCATTAAGAGATGATATAGGTTTACCTTCGTCGTTTATAAATCGACATGGCGATGAGTTGCTAGTAATTCTACAGGCTAATCGGGAAGTTCCCGACGCAGATTTACCTGCGAGGCTGCCTCCTCCACTAGATGCAGCGCAGCGAGACTTGGTCAAGAAGCTGAAAGCCGACGTGCGTGAAATCGCCACTACATTAGCCGTCGCACCCGAGGTGCTTGTTCAAAGTAAGGACTATGAACTATTGTTGCGCGAGGCCGAGGGGGACGTTTTCGAATTGCCGATCCACTGGCTTGGGTGGCGTAAAGAGGCGATTTTTTTCGCATTAAGGCAGTCTTTAGCGAGTGTGGCCTGATGAGTCTTGTGTGTCAGGTGTTCAGGAGTTCGCGAAAACAGGAAATGTATCTATACGTCGACAAGTCGAGCGGATTACAAGATATACCAGAGGCACTGATGGCTCAATTCGGAGAGCCCATGCCTGTTATGGTTTTATTGCTAACGCCTGAGAAAAAACTTGCTAGGGCAGATGCCGCCGTGGTCCTTGCGGCTATCAAGGCGCAGGGTTTTTATTTGCAGATGCCGCCCACTGCGGCAGCATTATTTGCGCGGGACGACGATCGTGACTGACTGGTGGCATGAAAAATCACTGGAGGAGCTCAGCACTGAGCAGTGGGAAGCGCTGTGCGACGGTTGTGCCAAGTGTTGTCTTCACAAGTTGGAAGATGAAGAAAGTGGAGAAATTGCATATACCAAGGTCCGTTGCCGCTATCTCGAGGAGAAAACCTGTCAATGTTCGGACTATGAAAACCGTTCAGTGCTAATGTCAAGCTGTATTGATTTACGCCCCACTGATATAGGTTCGCTAAACTGGCTCCCCAATACGTGCGCTTATCGTTTGCGCGCACAACATTTGCCACTACCAAGGTGGCATCCTCTCGTGAGTGGCAACCGTAATTCAGTGCATGTAGCGGGCATTTCAGTGCGTGGTCGTGCTATTTCGGATGAATATGTTCATCCTGACGGATACGAAGAGCATATTGTGCACTGGGTTGAATAGGAGATAATGCATGCTAGATGAAAGTTCGTACTACACTGCACTCTACCTTTATATTGGATCTGCCGTCATTTTACTGGTTTATCTGGCTTGGTGGCTGAGTCGGCATTGGTCGTCTGGCTGGGTCGCTGTGGTAATACTATTGTTGGCCTCGTTACTGCTTACTCCAGCATATCCGAAGGTCACGGCTGACACGATGGCGCCAGCATTGATTGTGGCAGTTTTTGAGATCATGACGACAGGGTTCGAAGGAGCCAGTGGTGCTTTACGTCCGCTGGTCTTTGCGGCCTGCGTGGCAGTCACGCTGGCCCTCTTACTTCGCTTGACCGTTTTTCGTAGACATAAGAAGTAACGTTTTAATTAGCCCAAGTGGCCAACTTGAGCGCCAAGTGTAACAAGGATACTCGCATCAGGCTCCAAGCTGCGGATGCACGTTAGTGACGGGCAAAGTATCTGTATTGATATGGCGGCCCTCAATCTGTACCCTGTTCGACTTTCGATATGCTAAAGAGTGATGAACAATATGAAATTTGAAGGAACTGAGCGGTATGTTGCCACAGACGATCTGCGCATGGCCGTTAACGCTGCCGTGGCTCTAGAGCGGCCATTACTCATCAAGGGTGAGCCCGGCACAGGTAAGACAATGCTGGCAGAAGAGGTCGCGCTGGGTCTCGGTAAGCGGTTGATTCAGTGGCACATTAAGTCGACTACAAAAGCGCAACAGGGTCTTTATGAATATGATGCCGTATCGCGTCTTAGAGATTCGCAACTAGGTGATGAGAAGGTTCAAGATATAGCCAACTACATAAAGCGAGGAAAGCTGTGGGAAGCGTTCGACGCCGATGAGCAGGTAGTTCTGCTGATTGATGAGGTAGACAAAGCCGATATCGAGTTTCCCAATGATCTTCTAGTGGAATTAGATCGCATGGAATTCTTCGTATACGAAACCGGAGAGACAATCAAAACCAAGCATCGCCCTATCATTATCATAACCAGTAATAACGAAAAGGAACTGCCTGATGCCTTTCTGCGTCGTTGCTTTTTTCACTTTATCAACTTCCCGGATCGCGAAACAATGCGTGAAATTGTAGACGTTCATTATCCTAACATTGCAGTAGACCTGGTGCAGGAGGCAATGGAAGTTTTCTTCGATGTGCGCTCCATCCCGGGTCTTAAGAAAAAGCCATCGACCTCTGAACTCATCGACTGGCTTAAGCTGTTGATGGCAGACGATATTCCGGATGAGATTTTAAAGAATAGAGATCAAACTAAAGCTATTCCTCCGCTTTACGGTGCGCTGCTGAAGAACGAGCAGGATGTACATCTGCTTGAGCGCTTGGCATTCATGCATCGCCGAGAGACTCGCTAGAGCGTGCGCAGTGGCGCCACGTTGGAGCTAACATGCTGATCAATTTCTTTCATGGCCTCAAAGAAGCGGGTATTCCCGTGACGACACGAGAGTTGCTGGATCTTATGGAGGGTCTAAAACGAAATGTCGTATTCAGTGATATGGATGACTTTTATTATCTCAGTCGAACTTGCATGGTCAAGGACGAGAAGTACTTCGACCGTTTTGACAGCGCGTTTGGGGCGCACTTCAAGGAGCTAGAGGGCCTAGACGATATAATCGAAGCGATGATTCCTGATGATTGGCTGCGCTCTGAGTTCATGAAAAATTTAACCGACGAGGAAAAAGAAAAAATTGAGTCATTAGGCGGCTTAGAGAAGTTAATCGAAGAATTTAAGAATCGCCTCGAGGAGCAGAAAGAGCGGCATCAAGGTGGTGATAAGTGGGTGGGGACAGGAGGGACATCACCCTTCGGTCAAGAAGGATATCATCCTGAAGGCATTCGAGTTGGCCCCAATGGAGGCAACAAAAAAGCGGTTAAGGTCTGGGACAAGCGTGATTTTAAGAACCTCGATGATAGTGTTCAACTTGGGACACGCAATATTAAGGTGGCGATGCGACGGCTAAGGAAGTTTGCCCGCACTGGTGCCGCGGATGAGCTAGATCTGGGTGACACCATTAGTTCTACTGCCCGCAATGCGGGCATGCTCGATATTAAAATGGTGCCCGAACGGCACAATGCGGTAAAGGTTTTATTATTCTTTGATGTCGGTGGATCTATGGACCCGCATGTCAGAGTGTGTGAAGAGTTGTTTTCGGCAGCGCGTACAGAATTCAAGCATATGGAGAATTTCTATTTTCATAATTTTGTTTATGAGAGTGTGTGGGCCAACAATATCCGGCGTCATAATGAGCGCACGCAAATGCTTGATATTTTGCATAAGTATAGTCGCGATTATAAGGTCATATTCGTAGGCGACGCATCCATGTCACCCTACGAAATAGTTCAGCCTGGTGGGTCGGTAGAGCATTGGAACGATGAGTCAGGGGAAGTGTGGATGCGACGGCTGCAGGACGTTTATGACAAGATTATTTGGATTAACCCTACCCCTGAAGAGGACTGGCAGTTTACTCAGTCTGTCGCTATTACCCACCAGCTTTTGGAGGGGAAGATGTATCCGCTTACACTCAAAGGTTTGGAAGAAGGGATGGCTTACCTTTCTAAATGAGGTCCATAGGCGATGAGACTTGCGGTTACGGCTACATTTAGAGATTCTACTCCGTTTCGCATGGGTATTGACAGATGCGCATCTGACAGCGCTGCAACCTGAGCGCTAACGCCGTCGGTCTCATTGCCTAGAACATAAATACAAAATGCCCCGGCTCGGTGACTAAACAGTGAAAGTGCTGCACCGGCCTCTAACAGGCACACTTGAGCACCTTTTCCCTGACAAAGTTTGAGCGCTTCCGGCAACGTGGGATGCAAGAGTAATGGTGCTTTGTAGAGTGTTCCAACACTGGCCTTAATTACTAAAGGTCCAAGAGCTGCCGTCCCTTTTTGTGGTAGGATAATTCCGTCAATCTGGCCAGCCGTGGCCGAGCGAATAATCATGCCGAGATTTTGTGGGTTGTTGATACCATCTAGAGCCAATAGTCGCTGCGGGTTTTGCATCGGTACGCTCAGGTAATCCGGCAGTTGCTGGAAAGAGGGACATAGGACGTCGAGAGCAACCCCCTGATCTTGTTTGCCATTTTTTGAAATACGTGCCAGCGCTTCTCTGCTGTGAAGCTTGATCGGTATGTTAATATGCTGCGCGCGTTGGCGAATTTCCGCAACGATGCCCGCCTCACGATTACTTTCAGCCAGATGCAATGCATAACATGCTAAGGACGTATCTTTTAGCGTTTCCAGTACAGACTTCCGGCCGTAGACGGTCAACATTCGGTTGAAGAATGATTTTTTGTCAGCGTATTGAGACTGATCAGGCATGGGCGATGAACGCGTTGTAGCACACCACTATACAGGGCAGCGTGCTATCGCTCAGTTCACGCCTTCTTGGCGGCTGGCGAGTGCGGTGACACGGTCAGCAGACTCCTTAATACGTGCGGCAATATCTTCAATTTGAGCGCCGGTGATGGGTTTATCGAAAGATCCGGCCACAAAGCACATGACCGGGAGTCCAGTGTAGACGAATACGGGTACAGTGATAGTGCTGATGTCATAGCGTGCCTTTGGATCTATGCGGTCGAGATGGTAATGCTCATCGCAGAGGTCGTGCTGGTACTTATTTGCGGCGTCCTCAAGCTCAGTAAGGCTCCAGGAGTTGTGGATACGCCCTAGCTCGGCTCGCAACTGTGCTTCAGCCTCTGTTCTCAGTGCAACTTCATAGCCTCGAGCGCGGATGGCAATCAGTGATACGCGCAGCTTCTGATCCAGTTTCTCGTTGTAATCACCGCGTGAGTCGTGTGCTCTGGTCAGCCAAGCCTCCAAATATTTTGCGTCGGAGAACGCCGTAAAGCATGCTGCCACTGGTGCTGTGTTTGGTAGCCGTAAACCCAGCTGAAACGAATCAATGAGCAGCGTGGCATGCCCATAAAGGGCAAGTAAAACTTGATGTAACTTTGAACGTCCAGTAACGGCAAAACCGATTCCGAGATCATTTTGAAGTGCCTCCAGTTCCGGTCTGGCATATTCCAGTACAGGAAACTGTGAAAAAGCTGCGTTTCCGGCTGCGATAATCGATGGCCCAAGCCGATAAGCCTTAGTCTTAGGATGCTGCACAAGAAAGCCGTAGTTGGCCATAGTGGTGAGAATTGCATGGCAGGTAGCTTTATTCAGATTCAGTCGCCGAGTCATTTCGGTAAGACCAAAAGCCTGATGCGGATTGGCCATTAGCAGATCAAGTATGGCCAGTGCTCTAGCGGTAGGCTGGGAAAAAAGCGCCACGGTGTTACTCCGAAGTATAATTGTGCATCAGACTGGTTTTATCTTAGGGGGAAACTACAACGTATAGTTAGTATTCCTATATTCTATGCTGAATATTAACGTCAGCCACTATATTATTTCAAGCTTTAACAGCGCGTCCTCGTGTGGGGACTGGTGTTAGAATAACATTGAGGATGTCAGGACATCGCGGCAAGGAGTTATATTTGAGGGCATTCAAGCTTTACGGGACCAGTGCCTGCCATCTTTGTGAGATGGCGCGAAATATGCTGCAGGTGCAACAATTGACTTTGGGTGGATTTAACCTCGAAGAGCTGGATGTGAGCGAGTCTGACGGGCTGTTTCATCGCTATGGGCTTCGTATACCGGTGCTACAACACCCGGACAAAAGGGAACTGGACTGGCCGTTTTCGCAACTCGAGCTAAGCGATTTTTTGAGATCCTGATCGGAAAAATCGGACCTTTATTTGTCTTGCCCGACCCGTACGGCGAGCATATCGCAACTGGCGCCATGAAGCACACCGTTTGCGGTGGAGCCCAGCAGTAAGGCGAGCCCATGACGTCCGTGGCTTCCGACGACAATTAGGTCGGCCTCAAGTTCCTCGGCTTTGGTGTGTATCTCTACCTCCGGTTTGCCCAAGACAATATGTTGATGTTGCGCATCGATTTCATGACTTTCTGCCAATCGCAGCATTTGTTGGCTGGCTTGCTGGTGTATCTCTTCCTGTATCCCCGAGAAATCCATAGGAATATCTCCGCCATAGGCAAAGCTGAGCGGTTCGATAACGTGAATTAA
>PKDD01000031.1 GCA_002862465.1 Haliea sp. | reverse complement strand
ATTCGCCAGCCCGGAGATAGTATTGATACCGGCGGCAAAGCAATACAGGTCGCAACACATGGTAGGCATGATCCCTGTGTAGGGATTCGGGCCACGCCCATCGCCGAGGCTATGCTTGCGATTGTGTTGATGGATCATGTGCTGCGCCATCGGGCACAGAATATGGATGTACAGTCTGTGACACCAGTAGTGCCCGCATCAGCACCCGGTGTCAGTGAAGCCTAGCGTTGGAGTGGTTGTGTGAGCAGGGCCAGCCGACGTTTTTATCGCTCCACAGGATTGGGTCTTGCGGCGCTGGGTGTTCTAATATGGGCAGCCGTCGACCAGTTTGGTATCTCACTCGACAAGATGACAGAACTGTTCTTCGGCACGCTTTGGGTAGCAATGGGAATCATTATCCTTGCCGCCCTCTTAGTTGTAATCTTAGTTGTCATGCGCAAGTTGTTGCAGCGGAATGATTCAGGCTGATCATTGTAGGTCGATTTAATCGAAACCGGTTGTGCACGGGGGCTGTGTCAGTATTGCCCGCCAAAGATGTGTTGGGTTCGACTAGAATGAGGACTTGGAAAATATGGCCCAGTTTGTATTAGTGCCTTTTCAGCGACTCGGCAGTGAGGTCCTTCAAGCTCTGCTGGAAGAATATGCCACTCGTGATGGGACAGACTATGGTGATCGAGAACTTACGACTCAGGAGAAAGTCGATCGATTGCAAAGCCAGCTTGGCGCGGGCGATCTGCAAATCCTCTACGATGCTGACAGCGAACAGTGGGATCTTGTGCAGCAGGACCAAGCCGAATTGTTGCTTAATAGTTGAGGTTATCCACGATGCCGCGAGCACCAGATCATTTTCTTGACGCCTGTGGGTTGTTCTGCCCCGAGCCTGTAATGCTGTTACACAATTGGATCCGGGATATGGCTGTAGGGGAGACGCTTCAAATGAAGGCAACGGACTCTGCCACAACGCGCGATGTCCCTCGTTTTTGCGTGTTTCTTGGCCATGAATTAATAGAGCAGACTGTCGTTGATGAGGTCTATATTTACCTGATACTGAAGTTGGCGTCAGATTGATGCGTGTGCCTGAGTATAAGTTTCCTGCGAGTTTTGCAGAGCCCTTTATCGGTGCCCGACTGGAGCGTGTTTTTAATCAGTGCTTTTTAGATGAATTTTGCACCCGCCTTGTTGGCGGTGCTGAAGAACCGCTATATCAACCGGCTCAGACGCTGGGTGAGTATCATGTGTTGCATTACCGCGGCGACTATTTTGCTTCCGCACTGCATGAAGTGGCCCACTGGTGTATTGCCGGTGCTGAGCGACGGCAGCAGATAGATTTTGGCTACTGGTATGCACCGGATGGTCGCAGTGCCAAGAAACAGCAAGCGTTTGAATGCGTCGAGCGCAAACCTCAGGCGCTGGAGTGGTTTTTTTCTCAGGCCTGCGGATATCGCTTTCGAGTTAGTGCTGACAACCTTGGTGGGGCCATAGACACAATGCCAGACACTGCGGCGTTCCGAGTCAGCGTTCTAGACCAAGCCTTGCATTGGCAAAGAATTGGTTTGCCGCACAGGGCAGATACATTTTTTGACAGGCTTTGCTGCGAATTTGGCACTACCTGGTCCTTCCGGCAGTTGCCTTTCTTATTGGCAGATCTCACGTGAATAAAGAAAGATCGAGTTGGTTAAGTATTTTCTCTCTGTTTGCCTGGTGGTCGCTCGAAAGGCTTCTAACGTTGACGTCAGAGTACAGTGCGCAGTGACTCTGCATATACTTGCTGATGAGAATATTCCTGCAGTAGATTATTTTTTTGCAGAGGATGCGCATGTTGAAAAACTCGCGGGGCGCACTATTAGCCGGGCACAGTTGCAACATATTGATGTCCTATTAGTGCGATCGGTTACGCGTGTGGACGCCACACTGCTGTCTGGGACGGCAGTCAAATTTGTAGGCACCGCTACCAGTGGTTTAGACCATATCGACCAAGAGTATCTTAGTCAGAGCGGAATTGAGTTCGCCTATGCACCCGGGTCTAACGCCAACTCGGTGGTTGAGTACGTGTTGACAGCTGTCGCTAGCGTTGATGACACGCTGGAGAAACTACTGGCAGGCGGCATCGTCGGTATTGTTGGCTATGGCCATATCGGTAAGGCGGTCGCCGCGCGTCTTGACGCACTCAATATTCGCTACTGCGTCTTTGATCCTTGTTTGCAACAAAATATGATTAAGCAGGCGACCTCATTAGCCCAGGTTCTCGACTGCGATGTGGTGACTCTGCATCCTGAATTAACGACAGAAGGTCCGTCGCCAAGTTACCACTTATTCGGCAGTGGTGAATTGGCGCAACTACGATCTGACAGTTTGCTTGTTAATGCCAGTCGTGGGCCTGTGATAGACAATAGGGCCTTACTCGCACAACTAAGTCAGGGGCACGGGTTTTCTACGGTGGTTGATGTATGGGAGGGTGAACCCGCTATTAATACTGAGTTGCTTAAGCGCGTCACGCTCGGTAGCGCGCATATCGCAGGCTATAGCCTCGACGGGAAGGTGCTGGCCACGCGCATGCTCAGCGACGCAATGATCGCGTGGCAGGCTGTTAAGTCCCCTGCGCTCGATAGTCCTGCAGGATTTGCTGATGCAATATCGTTACCTGAGGCTCTGTCACGTGCCGAACAAATCCGTTATCTTTTGCAATCGAGATATGATATCTCGATGGATGATGCGCTTTTACGCCAAGCTACATTAGGGGTGCCAGTGATCGAACATCGCGCGGAACGGTTTGATTCACTGCGCAAAACGTATCGTGACCGTCGAGAGTTGGCGGGGTCAATCGTGAGGCAATCAACGCCTACAGCTGAGACTATACAGACCGTGCGCGCTTTGGGCTGTATTGCGGTCACCGGCAGAGATTGATAATTAGTATGCTTTTTGGGGTTGTCGGGCATAGTTTAGGGCAGCGCTCTGGTGTACGCTAAATGCTCCATGTCAGCCACAGAGAAATGATCTATGTACGATGACGAACGATGGCGCGGAAAACTCACGCCCGAGGAGTTTCATGTGTGTCGACAGAAGGGTACAGAGCGACCTTTCAGCGGAGAATATTGGAACTGCACCAAAGAGGGCGTGTATCGATGTCGATGTTGTGGTGAAAAATTGTTTTTATCCGATAGTAAATTTGATGCTGGATGCGGTTGGCCTAGTTTCTTCCAGCCTGCTGACGTTAAGCTGATCGGCGAAGTTCAAGACGGCAGCCTAGGAATGATGCGCACTGAAGTGATATGCAAGGCCTGCGGCGCACATTTAGGGCATGTATTTGAGGACGGCCCAGCGCCAACCGGTTTGCGCTATTGCATTAACAGCGTCTCGATTAAATTAGAAGAAGCGGGACACTAGAATTGGAGCGGGAAACCGGGTTCGAACCGGCGACCTCAACCTTGGCAAGGTTGCGCTCTACCAACTGAGCTATTCCCGCTTGTGGCGCTTGATGAATGGCGTCCCCTAGGGGGTTCGAACCCCTGTTACCGCCGTGAAAGGGCAGTGTCCTAGGCCACTAGACGAAGGGGACACAACAGTCTTAACCAAGTGGCGCGCATTGTAGGAAGTGAGCCGTGTTGCGTCAAGTCCCGCACCCTCGATTTTGGCCGAATGTTTGTCGCGACTGTCGCTTCATTACGCTAAATGCGCGAGCATTGGGCGCGGTGTTTTAGGGTGCCGTTGCGGCACGGATATCCTCAAGCCGCTGGAATTCCGATAGTTCCTCATCGGCCATGTAGTGCAGGCAATTGGCGCCAAAAAACCACAGCAACTGCCGAGGAAAGGTCGGGGTAAACTCTGGGTACGTATCGAACAGACGCGCAACCAAGTCTGGGCCTTGTTCGTAGAAGTCGCAAGGGTGGCTGGCGAGAGACTGAAAACCGGCAGCGAGTTCGCGTAGCGGGTGATCCTGCGACAACTGTTTGGTTCTAGTTGTCAGCGTTGCAGCGAACTCTCCTAACAGCGACC
The DNA here is from genome assembly GCA_002862465.1 of Haliea sp. Taxonomy (GTDB): domain Bacteria; phylum Pseudomonadota; class Gammaproteobacteria; order Pseudomonadales; family Halieaceae; genus Marimicrobium. The sequence continues at coordinate 74,043 of PKDD01000031.1, read as the reverse complement.
GGCAGTGCTTAAGATATTGCTCATCGTTCATAAATGGTGTCGTTTGTGAGAACAAATACGAGTATAATCACACTCTTACTAAAGCCACGCAGCAGCTCGATAAGCGATGATACCAGCACTTGAGATAGAAAACCTTAGCAAAGTTTACGATAATAATTTTGAGGCGCTTAAAGGCATCCGTCTCAGGGTAGAACCTGGTGATTTTTTTGCTTTGTTAGGTCCCAATGGTGCGGGTAAATCTACAACGATTGGCATTATTTGCTCGCTGGTCGCTAAGTCTGCAGGCAAGATTTCAGTCTTCGGTGTCGATATCGACAAAGATTTTCCCGCCGCCAAGCGGCATATTGGTATCGTTCCACAAGAGTTTAATTTTAACCAGTTTGAAAAGGGTTTAGACATTGTAATCAATCAGGCTGGTTATTATGGCTTGTCGCCCGGGTTGGCGAGAGAAAGGGCAGAAAAATATCTGCGCGAGCTTGGGCTATGGGAGCAAAGAGACATACCCGCGCGGATGTTGTCGGGCGGGATGAAGCGTCGTTTGATGATTGCTCGGTCTCTGGTGCATGAGCCACAATTATTGATTTTGGATGAGCCCAGTGCGGGTGTAGACATAGAGATGCGCCGCTCTATGTGGGATTTTCTGAGACGAATCAACGCACAGGGAACTACGATCATTCTTACCACTCATTACCTTGAAGAGGCAGAGGCGTTGTGTCGGCATATTGCGATTATTAATCATGGGAAGATCGTAGAGAATACATCTATGAAAGAGCTTCTGCGCCAATTGGATAGAGAGGTATTTATACTTGACTGTGTGGAAAAACTCCCGGACAACACTCATATTGACGAGTTTGTGACACGACGCGTAGACGACCATACGCTGGAAGTTGAAGTGCAAAAAGGTCAAAATCTTAACGCTGTATTCGCCGCTTTAGGTCTAGCGGGTATAAACATTAGTAGTATGCGTAATCGCGCAAATCGTCTCGAGGAAATGTTTGTAAATCTTGTCGAGGGTGCCGCATGAATCTACGAGAGCAGTATGTAGCGTTCATGACTATTTTTAGGAAAGAAATTAAACGTTATTTGCGCATATGGACGCAAACACTGTTACCGTCAGCAATTACCATGTCTCTCTACTTTGTTATTTTCGGTACTCTCATTGGGTCTCGTATCGGAGAAATGGGCGGCTTTAGCTATATGGAATTTGTGGTTCCGGGCCTCATTATGATGGCCATTGTTACCAACTCGTATTCCAACGTAGTGTCGTCTTTTTTTGGCTCTAAATTTAGCGGCAGTGTTGAAGAACTGCTGGTCTCTCCGGTGTCTAATTTCGTCATTTTGATGGGCTATGTGGTGGGCGGAGTGTCACGCGGCTTGCTAGTAGCGGTGGTGGTAACACTGGTCTCGCTGTTCTTTACCGATCTCAGTATACATAGCTATCTAATCGTCGTGATCGTCGTATTGATGACGTCTACGCTTTTTGCTCTAGCCGGCTTTATTAATGCGGTCTATGCTAACAGCTTCGATGATATCTCGATCATCCCAACGTTTGTACTGACGCCACTGATTTATCTCGGCGGTGTATTTTATTCAATGGATATGTTGCCAGAGTTTTGGGCTAACGTGTCGAAGCTCAATCCTCTTGTCTATGTGGTCAACGCATTTCGATACGGCGTGCTCGGTGTATCCGATGTTAGTCTTCCGGTGGCCTTTGGTATGATCGTGATATTTACGACGCTGGCATTTGCGTACAGCATGCATCTGCTCAATTCTGGCAAGCGCTTGAGGCAATAAAGCGGTGGCTTCAGGAGAAAAGCAAGGGCTGCTATTGGGTCGACGTGCGTCGAGTCCTAAGGAGTATGCACCATCCATACTTTATCCCATACCGCGTCATTCGGGACGTGAAAGTATCGGTTTGGCGGGCGCGGTGCTATTTCAGGGAGTGGACCTGTGGCATGCCTATGAACTCTCTTGGCTCGATAATAGCGGGAAGCCCGTAGTGCGGATCGGGCGCTTCAGTGTGCCGGCGAGTTCACCCAATATCATTGAGTCAAAATCTTTAAAGTTATATTTGAACTCGCTCAATAACAGTCAATTTGGTTGTGACGAGGATGCTCTGCGGACCATCACTAAAGATGTCAGTGCCGTAGCAGAGGCAGACGTCAGTCTAGCCCTATACGCAGTCGATGATCCTGCACTGACCGGTGTGACGCTGCAAGGTGAGTGTCTTGATGAGTGCATGATTGAGCCGTGGCTTGGCGAGCCAGATGCGATGCAACTAGAGGTGCACTCGGATAAGATCATCGAGGAAGTTCTTTATAGTCACCTGCTGCGGTCATTATGTCCTGTTACGGGCCAGCCAGATTGGGCCACCGTATGGTTGCACTATCGTGGCTCCGCCATCGTGCATAGTTCGTTGCTGCAGTATATCGTTGCTTACCGTGAGCATCGGGAATTTCATGAGCAGTGTCTAGAGCGGATGTTTTGCGCAATTTCTATGCGCGCTCAGGTCGATTTTTTACATATTCAAGCGTTCTATACCCGCCGCGGCGGTCTGGATATAAGCCCATTTCGAACTACAGACGGCAGCGCGCAACCACTGCCGCGGCTCAATCGACAGTGAGTAATGAGCCCGATTAGCAGTTAAATATAGATCTGCGAGAGACTGGCATGCCCCCTGTATTGTGATATGCTGCGCGGCCTTATGGTGAGGTGGCCGAGCGGTCGAAGGCGCACGCCTGGAAAGCGTGTATACGGTAACGTATCGAGGGTTCGAATCCCTCCCTCACCGCCATGAAACTCACTACAACAATAAGTGACGAATGAACCACTATCCGACTCTGACTGTCGTGGTGTCGTTCAGTGACACAACAATTATTGGGAAAATGCATCCACTAAACAGTCTCTCGCTCAAGATCGCAGAGGAAAAATTTTGGCGCCACATTTACGTGCCAAAATAAAGTTAAGGTGTAAAGAAACGTTGGCTTGCCTTACCGCGAACGGCAGTAATTGCCGCGCAACCCTTGATTAGAGCAATTAAATTTGCATAAGTCTGCCCGTTCATTTTCGCAACATAAATAAGCAAGCCACTTCGTATATCCAGACTGTGGTTAAATGTCTGCTTTTAATGTAGAAACCGTCATCGATGGCAACGTCGATTTGTTGCGATATGAGACTGAATGGCCGATGACCCTGTTTTGGGATAGCCGATATATACAAAAACATCCACGCTGTGAATGATAGCCGGCTAGGTGTTAAAACGTAATCGCGACTCGCGCACCCACTACAACGGCATCGATGTCGGCACCGCCAACGTTTTGCAGCCACTGTACATCAGGCTGTACATAGAGCCATGGGGTAATATTTGCTTTATAGAATAGTTCAAAATTGGTTTGGTTTCTCGCGAGGCCATCCGGTTTTAAGTTGTTTGACGGACTCATATAGGTAACTGCGAATCCGATTTCGTCGCTATTGCGCGTTGGAATGAGTCCCGTATACATTGCCCCACTTGAAAAATACTCGTTAATTTGGTTACGATTTTCCGGTGCCCAGGAATATTCAAAAAATACCGTGAGTCCTTCGCCACTAGAGTCGCTCGCTGATGGCTCAAGATAGACAGGCTGATCGAACAGCACGTACACGCCGTAATTGTCGTTGTACTGTTTAGGGTTGCTATTGGTGCTAGCTACAATCTCAGCCGTCTCTAGCGTAGACATCCACGTTGCAAAGCGGTAAGTACCTGCGTAGCGGTTTAGATTGGTAGCGGTAAAGCCGGCTTCAAAAAGGGTCATCAAATCACCAGAGAATAATCCGCTGTCACCGTTACTCCTGCCGTCAAGTTTGGCCCCATAAAAAGCAGTTCGCAGCGTCAACCAGTCTGCTGGAATAACTTCTCCCAGCAGACCCAGTGCAGGGTCTGGAAAGGTTGGCACCGGTATATTTGGCGGCGGTGAGATGCCACCATTGATAAATTCACCGGTGATATTGGATGTTGCAAACTCGGAGTTCGCGTCCTGCTTTCCAAATTTTATTCGACATTTTCCGCTACAAAGAGATTGTTCATAATAGTAAGCACTTAACTGTGTAAAATCATCGGCGTCGAGTGTGCTGACAGGGGCTAGGGGTCCTCCGACTGCGTTATTAATTTTGTTGCCGTCGCCGACCATATTCTCTAGGTACACGAAAAACGTGCCTCCCGACCACCAGTTCAATTTGCCAGTGTCGAGTGTCAGCGTGAGATCCAAATTGCCTAGGCCACTGGTGTCGCCTTTTGAAGTGTCCCCACCATCAATCCTAGACATGACTTCACCTGTGTAGACCACCTCAAACAGCATACCTTCTTGTGCTAATCGCTTCCTGACGCCTTCCCAGTCACCCGTTAGGTGTTGCCGCTGTGATAGTGACGTCGGGTCGCTACCAGAGGTTACGTCTCTAGTCTGCAATACAGGGTGTGTTTTGCGGAACCATGGGACCGGCGATGATTGTTCTATGATTTGCGTTGGTGGTGGCGTCGTTTGTGCAGATAACGTGTCTTCTTTGGACTGCGCAGGCTGGGCCTGATTCGTCTTTGGTTTTGCTGCAGAGTCAAGATTGTCGTTTGCAAAGACCGATAACGCGGGTAAAAGGCAACTTATGGTAAGGATAAGAGCAGCACTGGTGCGGCACAAGTTTGTGATCTCTTTGAATAAAAAAGCGAACATTTGTGGAGATTGACCGCGCACAGTCGCAGTCAAACAGTTTGCCTTATCGCAAGAGGGCGCGCATCGGTCATTGCGTGTGGGTAGTGCATCGACGTTATATCTCATAAGGTATTCCCGCGGACTCGTTGGCGCAGAGATGCTGCATAAATGGGTTTGCCCGTATCTAGCGCAGTGTTGCGAAAGGAACAAATGCAAACGATAGCTTTAATGATAATGATTATCATTTGTATTTTCAATCGTTTATTCATATACTGATAGGAGAGCGAGAATGCTTGCAAACATAAGTGCGATCAGAGGCTAAAAAGCCAATCTTGCATGGGTTAACACCGGAGACTGCCAATATGAAACAATTACACTGGTCGCTAACAGCGATGGTCCATGCCTTTGCTTTAGTGTTTGGGCTCATCTCTGTTGTCACTGCGGCACAGACCTCAAATCAGTCCGCAAAGAGCGGAGATGAACGTCCGGCTTTTCAGAGTCCACCTGACATCAGCAGCAAAGATGGCTCCTTAACGTTAGAGCTAACGGCAGCACTCAAAACCATCGAAGTGGGTGGTAAGCAGGTGACCACTTATCTTTACAACGGACTATTTGCTCCGCCGACATTGCACGTCCGGCCCGGCGATAAGTTACTACTGAAACTCAACAATAAACGTGATGGCAATACAAATCTGCATTACCACGGCACCAATGTATCGCCCAAAGAGCCTCAAGATAACGTGTATATCCGCATAGCTCCGAAAGACAGTTATCAATATGAGGTCGACTTTCCAAAAGATCATCCACAGGGGCTTTTTTGGTATCACCCGCATTGGCACGGTACAACCGAGTATCAGATAGGGGGTGGTATGTCTGGACTGCTGAGCGTTGATGGTGTCCTTGATCCATGGCCTGAACTAAAGGGCATCACTGAACGGGACATCATTCTGCGCGACATTCAGATCGTAGACGGGAAAGTGCCTAATCCGCCAGATCCAGGCAACCCTACAATGCGCACCGTAAACGGGTTGATAAACCCCACCATACCGATTCGGCCTGGCGAAGTTCAATTTTGGCGAGTGGGAAACATTGGCGCGGACATTTTTTACGATCTTGAGATCGAAGGACACAAGATGTATGAAATTGCGCGTGATGGTATCCGGCACAATCAGCCCGTGGTGTATGACACCTTGCTGCTGCCAACCAGTGCACGTAGTGAGTTTCTGGTGGTGGGAGGCGATGCTGGCGAGTATGTGTTCAGGACACGTGAAATTGACATGGGTCCGGCAGGTGATCCGCATCCCAAGACTACACTAGCGACGTTGGTATCTAGTGGCGCCAGGGTAAAAGATAACATTGATCTGCCTCAGGTCTTCCCTCAATTGGCTGACCTCCGCGATGTGGACGTCTCCTGTGCGCGAGCCATAGATTTTTCAGAGACGAGTGATGGTAGTCAATTTTGTATAAATAATACCGGTACGGATATGAATATTATAAATACGACGGTGCGCATTGGTGGTGTTGAGGAATGGACGATCAATAATTGTTCCGCAGAGAACCATGTTTTCCATATTCACCAACTTCAGTTTCAAGTCATCAAGAAAAACGGTAAGGATGTGCCATTTACGGGCCTTCAGGATACAGTTACCGTTGATTTTCGGTCTGCCAACAAAGACAACACAGATCGCTGCAAAGTCGATGATCAAGGTAATGCCTCCGACTGTACTTGCCCTACCGATGAGGACCCTTGGGGGTCGGTCGTTCTGCGTGTTCCGTTCACCAACCCAATAATCGAAGGTAAGGCAATATACCAATGTCATATCGGTGAGCACGAGGACAACGGAATGATGCACACAATCGAGATGTCGCCCACCGTCGGACAGTGTGAAGCCGGTAATCCGTCATCTATCGATAGGTTCAAGCTTTCCTCTAAAGAGCGCGCGGTATGCACGCCACGAATCCCGCATAGCCATATGATGTGAATGTAGAGTTAGAAATTAGAACCGTTTAGGCACTGAATAATCATGAGTCAAGAAATCAAGCCGCGAGCGTGAAAAGTGGGCCTGTCTCTCAGGTATTACTGTGTGTGACAGATAGCGGCAGTGCGATCACTAGTAACCCGCATCTAGCAGGGTTAAAGATCAAGGATAAACCACGATGGCCAGTTTGTCGGGCATCATAGAAGTAGTGGCAGATAATCATCCTCAAGCGCATGCTGAGTTGATTGAAAAAGCGTATGCCTATGCAGAGAATGCGCATGGCGATCAGTGGAAGCAATCGGGTGACAGGGAGTTCCTGCATCGCGTTGCCGTTGCAAATATTTTAGCAAACATGCGTCTCGATGCTTCTACGGTTTGTTCGGCCTTATTGCATGACGTTGTTGAGAGCGGTATCGCCAGTTCGACAGAAATTCACAGGGAGTTTGGAGCGGTTATTGCATTTCTCGTGGACGGCGTCACCAGACTCGATAAATTCAGTTTTTCGCCTTACAAGCACAGGGATGAGGATGAGGAAGCTGAGAGCTTTCGTAAAATGCTGTTGGCGGCATCCAGCGATATTCGTGTCGTATTGGTCAAACTAGCCGAGAGACTCAATAAAATGCGTACACTTGAGTCGATGGAGTCTTGTTTGCAGAAACGCATTGCCGAAGAGACGCTAGAGATTTATGCGCCCCTTGCCGAACGACTTGGAATACAGTGGTTAAAAGGTGAGTTACAGGACCTTAGTTTTCGTCATTTAGAGCCTGAGGCATACAGCGATCTCGAGGCTGCGGTGAATTCCCTATCGGAGAGCACTGACCACTGCGTTACGGAACTGGCCGAGCGGATAAAGAGTCTATTGTTGAAAAAGGGTCTTTCTGTTCGAGTCAGTGGCCGTCAAAAACAATTATATTCACTGCATCAGGAAATACTTAAAAGCGGGCTAGCCTTCGATCAGGTCCAGGACTTTATTGCATTTCGAGTAATTACGAATTGCGTCGCTGACTGTTATGCGGCGCTGAGCATTATTCAATCTGAGTGGGAGCCACTGCCCGAGCGTTACAAAGATTTCATCGCTTTGCCAAAGTCGAATAAATATCAATCCTTGCACACAACGGTAATTGAGCCCGGCTATAAAGAGGTAGAGATTCAGATCCGCACAGAAAAAATGCATACAACAGCAGAGTATGGTGTCGCATCCCATTGGTTATACAAAGAGCATTTAGGTGGCGCTGATCCAAAGGATGTCGCTCGCTTTGCATGGTTGCGCCAACTTACCGAGTTTCAACGTGCAGGCGGAGACACGCCACAGTCGCGAGAATCTCTTCCTTTCGATCCGTTTCCCGATGAGGTTTATGTGCTCACGCCCAAAGGCGATGTAAAAAACTTCCCACGTGGTGCGACTCCAATAGATTTCGCTTATGCAATTCAAACTGATTTAGGCCATCACTGCAGTGGAGCGTGGGTCAACGGTTCCATCGTGCCCTTACGTTATAAATTACAGAACGGTGATGAAGTGCATATACTAGCGCATAAGCGTAATCGGCCAAGTGAACGCTGGCTTGATTTAGTCGTCACATGTCATGCTGAGTCTAGAATACGCGCCTATCTCTTTGCTGAAGATCAGCCCGAAGCCGTCCGCGAGGGACACCGTCTGTTGGACAAAGCGATGCACAAGCAGAAAATCTCGCCGCTGCGTTTCTGGACAAGTCAGCGCGCGAAAGAAATTCTTCATAGATTTGGTGCTGACAACTCGCAAGAGCTTTACTCCCTTATTGGAATTGGCGATTTATCGACTTCCGTAATTATGGACATAATAAGACCGTCGCACAGAGAACGTCCGCAACAGGGGGTATCAGGTAACTTAGAGGAAGTCTTTCCGGCTGAGCATTATCGAAGTTCGACGGAGGGGTTAAGTGTCGAAGGTATCAGCGCCATACCGACTCGTCTGGCCAAGTGTTGCACGCCGGTTCCAGGGGACATTGTGGTCGGCTGGATCACGCACAGCCGAGTCGTGTCAGTTCACAAGCAAAGGTGCCCGAGCCTGTTGGAACTCGAACCTGAACGAATGGTTCAAGTCGCATGGGATGAGGCGTCTTATAACGCTGCCTGTAGCCATTTTGTTGTTGATAAGTGAATGACGATAACAGTGCGCCTCAGGTTCCGTAAGCGACTCAATATTAATCGTCCGGGCCGCGTAATCACGGTAAAAGTAAGCAGGCGAAAAATGCCGTTTGAGTGCGGTGCGTGGCTTTTTTCTCCGTATGCCTCGCGATAATAGAGGGGTGAAGGGTGCGCTTAAACATGGTGTTACAGTAGTGGCGAAGGAAGACAGAGAAATCGACGATGAGGCCAGTTGGGAACACTGGAACTATTTTATCTTTGTCTTTCAGGGCATAGTTGCAAGTGCTTCTAAGTCGATTGGAAGCCCCCGTCTGCTACTCCCATATCTATACGTCGCCACCGGAGCGCCGGTTTTTTTAGCGGGGGCACTGATTCCCATCGTATCTGCCTCGCGACTGATCAGTCAGGTCGTTTTGGCACCCTATGTGAGCGCCGCTAGAACAAGAAAGTGGATATTATTTATCGGCTGGATCGCCGCCGCAATCGGTCTTGCTGCAGCCGGCTTAGGAGCAACAGGATCAAATCATCGGGTGCTGATAGCAGTATTCATCTGTGCATCACTAGCTCTAGGATTCTCTAAGGGTCTCAACGGACTCGCGTTTAATGACTTAATGGCACTTAACATTAACAAGTCACGCAGAAATTCTGGAGTGTTCTTCATGTCCGCAGCGGGAGGCTTTGTTACCATTGGCATCACTTGGTTCACGCATTACCTTTCATCGGGTGAAGATACGATCAATCATTACATTAATCTTGCCTTTAGCGCGGCTTTGGTAACCACATTTGCCGCTATCATTATTTTATTATTTCGTGAAACTAGAGTCTCATTAGCGGATCAGCATGCGAAGCATGACAGTGTGGTCTCAGGCCATTTGGTAAAGCGCAGTCTCAGTGTCCGCCTACAGAAGTTTAGTGATGTGCTTCGGTTAGTATGGTTTCGTCGTTATCTTTACATGCGATGCCTGACTGCTGCTGTGATTCTTGCAATGCCATTCTACGCGGTGCATGGCGCCACCCACCACGCCCAAAAAAGTGTTACCGGGCTCAGCGTATTCGTAGTGGCAACCAGCATAGCAGCGATAATTTGCGGGCCAATGTGGCAATGGCTGGGTAAAAAATCGCAGCGCTTGTCTATGAGCGTGGGATCAATTTTCGTCGGCTTGGGGGGAGTCTGGGCCTTGACGATCGAACAAGTGGAGTCGCTCCAAACCGTTTTCGCTCACGCTTTGGTATTTGCGCTGGCCGCGGCTGGAATTCAGGCTCTTAATGGTTCTCGTGTGCTGTTTTTGATTGACGCCGCACCGAAAGAAGAACTTACCTACTATGTTGCAGTAACTAACACGGTTAGTGCCGTTCTCGCACTGATTTTGGCGAGCTTTTTTGGCTATATTGCTCAGATACAAGGGGTCCACTGGCCGGTGGTGTTAGTCGTTCTTGTCTGCTTCATAGCCGCAGCCTACTCCCTGAGTTTAACAGATCCGAATTTAGAGGAGTAGGGCGGCACCTGGCTCTTGCGCTTATCCTGTTTAACCCTTTTGATATGAGGTTATTCGCGGCAGACCCGTTCTCGCCGGCCTGCTATGGCGTATTTGGAGCCTGGCCATTAGTTGTTGGGGCTTGGTTGATTCCGGTCCCGATCATTTGTTTAAGCTCGCGATCAAAGTGATACAGGCCTTGCCCATCCATTCCAATGATTTTAATTTTGTCCAAAATAGACTTAGATAACATCTCCTCTTCATGCTGCTCAGCCACGTACCACTGTAGGAAATTGAAGGTGGAATAGTCCTGCTCTGTAAAGGCAAGGTGGACGAGTTCATTGATTTTTGCAGTGACAATCAACTCATGCTCATAGGTCTTCTCGAAAATTTCTTGCACTGAAACAAACTGTGTTGGTGGTGCATCGATTTGGCCGAGTTCAGCCATCGAGCCACATTCATTCACGTAAGTAAATAAACGCTGCATATGATTCATCTCATCCACGGCATGATCTTTCAGGAAAGCTGCCGATCCATCCAGTCCTTGATTTAAAGACCATGAACTCATTTGCAGATAAAGGTTGGATGAGTAAAATTCAAGGTTGATCTGGCCATTGAGACTTTTAACGATTTTCTGACTTAGCATAATTTATTTCCTGAGATGTGTAATAGATAAAACGCGTTTACCAGCGATTCGATAGAAGTTACAGCAGGCTTATGCTGCTTCATTTCATAAGATCGCCTAGCCGTAGGCTCTTAAAGGCTGACTTACTTAATCATCGGCGGCTCCTTTTCAATACATTAGATTAAATACAACTTTCTGGACAACCGCTGCGCCGGGGTTGACGAGTGAGAGCCTGCGTGACAATGCACTTACTAGTGTGTGCTTAATGCATAATCGGCTGTTGTTAACAGTTTTTCTATAGGTGTCATTCTAGTGTTTCTATCACGCCTCAATTCAAGAATGATAATCATTAGTATTTGAAAACACAAGGGTGTAAACTTGAGCAGCAGCGTATAGCCTTACGCTACAGAGCCCTGAGATCTGCGCTACTTCCAGAACCAGGTCTTCAGCACAAATGATAGTCCAATTAGACAACTTGCCCGTAATTGTCTTTGTCAGTGGATTTACATTCGCCGTAAATTGTTTTCTGCCGCAACACATTACTAAGGAAGTCGACGATGACGACAAAAAAATGGTCAATGGTTTCAATACCACTAGTGCTAGCAACACTGTTCGGGTGCAATGTTGTTATGTCGGATGAGCTTGGCTTAAATGATCCACGGCAATTCACATTTGCTTGGCCATATGCAGACAATGGTGACATGGCACCGCGAGGGGGAAGCAGTCGTGGAGCGCCGATAGAGTTAGCGAAATCCTCTGGCGAGCAGTGGGCTCGCCTGAGGGCTCCCAATCTTACAGATAAAGAGCGCGACCGCCTCGCTATTCTGGCAATGGCAGGGCCCTATCGAGCAAGCTTCGACTTCATTGAAACAGTAGGGTTTACTGAGGAGTTCGTCCCAACGGCGCCTTATCAAAGTTGGGGTACGGAATATGTTCACGTCGTAGCAGACGAGCCTGATTTCATAAGTCTACAGCACATTATGGTTATTAGGTTCGACTCTAGCGATTATGCGTCTGCGGAACCCGTAGTGATTAAGCACTGGCGACAAGACTGGCGTTATGAGCAGCGTAGGATGCATACCTTTCGGGGTAATTCCACGTGGCGGCTAGACAAGCAGTCACGGTCAGAGTCTAGAGGTCGTTGGGTTCAGTCCGTGTACCAAGTGGACGACTCTCCTCGTTACATGGCTGCAGGCCGTTGGCAACACCGTGCTAATTTTTCTAGTTGGACTAGCGATGAGACATGGCGTCCTCTGCCACGCAGAGAATTTAGTGTGCGCGATGACTACGATGTCCTCATTGGCACCAATAGACATACGATAACACCCAGCGGATGGGTTCAGGAGGAGTTCAATTTAAAAGCCGTCCTAGATGATGACGGTATGGTCAGCCAAGTTTTAGCAAGGGAAAACGGCGTCGCGCGTTATGAGCGTATCCAAGGATATGATTGGCAGGCGGGCGATGACTACTGGAAGCGAACAGCAGCTTTTTGGGCTATCACACGCGACGTGTGGGCTAACTACTTACAAAATGAGAGTGCATTTTCCTTGCAAAAAGAGCATGAAGGTATTCCACTTTATGGAGCAATGTTCGAAATGGCCGATAATCTGCAGGATGCAAACCCAGATTCTAGTGTCACACGAGATGCGATTAAACAAATGTTGCAGCGCTATATGGGTGAAGGGTAAAGCGCCCAGTTGAATAGCATTGCGGTATTTTGCGCGATCGCAGAACATTGAGAACTTGCAAAAACTACTTAAGCGGCAAAGATGCTATGTCAGCATCGCCTGCCATTATGCTAAGTACTCATTTATAAGGCCACACAAGTCGCAACAGTTCAAAAGAAAGTGATAAGTTAATAGCTCTCACCTTTCGAGTTTGTGCCTGAGCCAAGGAGGCAATGTCTCATATCTGCATGAGGGAAAATCCGGTGGCATGATTTCTGCTATTTTACAGCAACTGGTAAGGGAAGTGCTTCTTCATAATCTTGCTTGTAAAAAACAGAGCATGCTCCAAATCCTCCACGGGTGCTGGATGTCGATAGGAATTTCCGCTTTTACTTAGGGTAAGGCTAAGGCATTGGCCTATAGCTGTATTGGAAATGACGCTGAAAGGCTGAGCAAAACAAGCTTCACTTCACCTGAGGTGAAGCTTGTTCAACGAACATATTACTCGGAGGGGGGCATCATCACTGTGTCGATGACGTGAATAACGCCATTAGAGGCATCAATATCGGTCAGGATAACGTTAGCGCCGTCAATAGTAACGCCGGTATCGGCTACAACAATCGCGGCCGTGTCGCCCTGTACCGTGGTCACTTCTGACAGTTCTACTACCTCGGCGGCTGAAACATCACCAGCCACTACATGGTAAGTGAGTATGGCAACCAATTGGTCTTTGTTTTCCGGCAACAGCAGCATTTCTACAGTACCATCAGGCAAATTTGCAAATGCTTCATTAGTTGGTGCAAATACGGTAAAGGGCCCGTCACCCGACAGCGTATCTGCCAAGTCGGCAGCCTGAACTGCGGCTACCAATGTTGTAAAATCATCATTACCCGCAGCAACCTCTACGATGTTAGGCTCTGCTGCGACGTCAGCAGTTTCGTGATGACCGGCATTTACAAATGTTGCAGTCGTAAACACGCCAACTAGCGCAATTGACGTTAAAAACTTTGTGGAAATATTCATTTCTATACCCTCTAATTTTGGTTTGCCATTTTGGTCACAAAATTTTGTGACTACACTGATTACGCCCAAACGGGATGCTTGGACCACTAACATATAGACTTCTACAACTAGCAGTGCAGGGTACTCTAACGGCGGCTCTTAAGCCAGTTTCTATTTTTGGGTCAGGGTACAAACTAGTGCTGTATACCGCAAAGTCCACAAGGTCATATATGTTCACAAGAAAAATTGAGGCATTGGATCGTTACAGAGCCGGGCCGCTCTAGCGATTGCGATACAGTAACGGCGTTAGAGGTCCATCAATCACACTGCCGTCAGCCGTATCACCACACCAACTGACGCGGTCATTCTCTTGATTTAGATTACGGCTTGTCTTTAGTCGCATCTCCCCATCCATGTAAATGATGGTATGTGCCTTTCTCATCTGTTTAGTGGCATTACCGCCGGCGCGGTGAAGCGTCCATCCAGAATGAAAGCTTACATCCCCAAAAGCATAGGGCTTTTGAATCTCGATAATCCCCTCTTTTTTGATTGTTTGCGCAATCATTCGCTCCGATTCGTTAGAGATTTCCACATCACGCGCGATGTGTTTCAGGTGGCTACCACGACCAAAACATAACGGCCCCATTTCCACTGGTGTGCTTTGCAACGGAATCCAAGCAGTCACATTTTTCCCAGAATCCATTGGCCAGTATTGCTGGTCTACATGCCAGGGCGTAATGCCGCCTGACGGCTCCTTATACAGCGACTGATCGTGGTAGAGCCTAATGCTTGACGCTCCAATTAGCTCTGTGGCTAGCCTGGCTAAACGCTTACAGAAGACCAATTCTTTCACTTTTGCGTCATGCCGCCATAGATTACACAGTTGTATGAACGCCTTCCCATAAAGATCTTTATCCTCAAGTGGGATACTTGCGGCTGGATCGTACTGTTGGGTGACCCTAGAGATAATAGGTTCGTAGTATTCCAAAACATCATTGGTAAATACCTTAGCTAGGTGAATATAGCCATCCGCACGAAACGCGCGAATCTCATCGGCGGTTAACGGATAAGGCTCGCTAATCGCCTTTGTGACAGCTCTGGGCGTTGCCATAGTTCCTCACCACAGATCCTTGATATCGAACAGTTATTAGTTTTTTTGTTGTCGCTGAAACTTAGTTAACTCGCCCACTATGCCATCAACGGTAAAGCTATTTGGAGGCTGTCGTGATGGATATTGACCAAAAGTCTGCGCAAACCCCAAGGCTTTTGCAGAACCATAGAATATCCAGGCTGAATTATTCTCCCACCAGGTGTTATAGGTGTTTGAATCTGTATCTGCTCGCTCATACGGATCGCGGCGCAGGTTGAACAATTTAGGAATACGCAAGCGAACAAAGGGCTCACGCCACACTTGAAATTGCTTGGCTCGCTGCTCGGCGTAGACTACTTTCCAGTCTTTTACTCGCGTGCCCACCAGAAGACCGTCATCACTGAAATAGAAAAACTCTTCACGTGGACCCTTCGCAGTCTGTCCGGTCAAGTAAGGTAGAAAGTTGTATCCATCTAAGTGGACTTTATAGGCCTTAGGACCGAATGAGCGACCTTTTTTCAGTTCACTGATGACGTTAGGGTCTCCGACTGCGGCCATCAAGGTTGGCAGCCAGTCAAGGTGTGACATTATTTCATTTGAGACTTGGCCGCCTTTGATTTTCGCTGGCCACTTAACGATTGCTGGGACACGATAACCTCCTTCCCAATTAGTGTTCTTTTCACTGCGGAAAGGTGTAATCGCGGCATCTGGCCATGTGTTGTAGTGTGGTCCGTTATCCGTACTGTATACCACGATCGTATTATCTTCTATACCCAGCTTTGTGATCTGCTGAAGCATGCGGCCTACAAGTTCATCATGTGCCACCATCACATCGTTATAGGGCCCTTGACCCGATTTCCCAATATGCTTATCTGCTGGATGGGTCCAAAAATGCATGCCGGTGGTATTCAGCCACACAAAGAATGGTTTATCTGCCGCTACCGATTGGTCGATAAACTTTATCGCTTCTGCTTCGAACTCTTCATCTATATTTTCCATACGCTTGCGGGTCAGTGGCCCAGAGTCTTCAATGCGTCCGTCGGCATAACTGTGGATAACCCCTCTCGGGTTGAAACCTTGCTGGAACCAAGCATCCTGCGGATAATCGGGACTTTCTGGCAGTTCTTCAGCATTTAAGTGGTAGAGATTGCCAAAGAATTCATCGAAGCCGTGATTTGTGGGTAAGAATTTATCTCGGTCGCCTAAGTGATTTTTACCAAAATGTGCCGTCGCATAACCGAGGGGCTTCAGCATTTCAGCCAAGGTAGGATCCTCAGCACTCAGTCCGGTTGCGGCTCCGGGCGTGCCTACCTTAGTCAGCCCAGTCCGCACAGGGTGCTGCCCTGTAATAAATGCAGAGCGCCCTGCGGTACAACTCTGTTCGCCGTAATAATCAGTAAATATCATCCCGTCTTTTGCCAAACTGTCTATATTGGGAGTTCGATAACCCATAAGGCCATCGCTATAGGCACTAATGTTTGTGATGCCTATATCATCACCCCAAATAATTAATATATTTGGCTTATCGGTCTCCGCATATACAGCGGCCACTAACAGGCACAATATCGTGCAGAGTCCAACTTGGATTAAATACTGGAAATTCATCAATGCTTCCTTAAATACGAAATGTCGTAGTTAACGCAGAATATAGGATACAGGATAAAAAACGTAGTGGAATGCCGCTAAAAGACATTATATTTATCGCCATTACAGTCAGGTCGTAGGTTAAATCTCTGTCATCAACACTATTTTGCAATTCGAACGCTTGAACGCGAATGGAGTATGAAGTTGGCTAATAACGTTTAACCTGTAGTATCAAATGCGTTTTTATTACTGGAACAAAATACCGATACATCGGGTCGGCGTGTTCTGAGATGTCTATTAATCGAGCAATGCATGCTGCGCCATCTGCTACCTAGCCTTACACTAGATATCAAGCCTCGGGAAACGTAGACGTTGCTGGCAACACCTATCATCGTGCTTAACGACCGTTTAGTTAGCAGATTTGATTAGCCGCTATCGCAGGCAAGGTATGGATACTGCAACGGTTATCCGAGAAGCGTGCCCGCGCCGCATGCGCCCGGTGTTAATGACCTCTTTAACCATCGTACTGGCTATGCTGCCGGCTGCGGTTAGGGTAGGTGAGGGCGCAGGACAATACGGTGCACTAGCGGTAGCGGTGATTGGCGGAGTGGTGAGTTCTGCGCTGCTGACACTGTTAGTCGTGCCAGTAGCATATTCGCTAATGGACCGATGGCTACTATGCCGGAGATGTAGGGGCGGGTGACGCCCCTTTACGATTGTTTGCTATCATCACAGTGAAGTTCGCGGCGGTCTTTCAAACATATCAATCGCCCTTTTTTATCGTGTCGCCTCCGTATCCTATCCTGCAACATGAGAGGCGGTCAGCCCGGCGCGATCTTCTGAAAACGCTTCTATTGCCCGTTCGGCACAATAAGGACTTTGCCATTCCTGCCCGATTGCGCCGCGCGCTCGACCGCTTGTTTTATCTCGCTAACGGTAAACCGCGAGTCAACATTTGCGGAGAGCGCACCGCTAACGATCAAAGGAATTATCTGTCCAAAGGCCGCCTGTTGCTCCGCCATTGGAGCCGTCTCAAACCACTTGGATAGCCAAAATCCACGTACTCGAATGTCATTAAAAATCAGCATCGCTGGATTCAACGTCACGGGTTTTCCAGACATTACGCCATACGATACTATAGTGCCGCCATTGTTGAGGCTTTGCGCTAGGCGAGTAAACGTTTTACCGCCCACGGCATCGATCCCGAGCGCCATCGGCGCGTTATCGGTGGCGCTGGCGATTTGTGCGACAAGGTCCGGGCCATCGATTAACACGACATCGCCACCCTTTGACATTAAGTCTTCTGCTAGACCTTCACGACGCACAATATTTACCGTCTTTATGCCGCGTTGCTTTGCGAGCTGAATAATATACCCCCCGACGGCGGAGTTTGCAGCGCTGTGCACAAGCCAATCGCCCTCTTCAAGATCGACAAAAGACGTCAACATCAGAAGCGCAGAAAGCGGATTAACCGCGGTCATAGAGAGTTGCTCAATGATTTCAGAACTTGGTGTTCCAAGATCCGGCAAGGGGATAAAGCTGGCAGCCGGTGCGATAATTTGATCACGCCAAGTGCCACCACCGACTAAAAGTACCTGCTGACCAACAGCCAAGCGCGTCACTCCTGGCGACGTCTCTATGACTTGGCCCACGCCTTCGCTGCCGGGGGTAGACGGCAACTCTGGGGCAATCCCATAGAACCCAGAAATTTGCAGTAGGTTTGAGGGATGAATGGGTGTCGCCAGTACCTTGACTCTCACCTCACCATTTTGTAAAGCGCGCGCAGTGTCCGTTCTCACCTCCAGCACTTTTGCGGGGTTTCCCATTTGACTGAATTCAACATATTTTAGTGAGGAATCGTCTTTCGGAGGCGCGCCGTTGCCCCTATTTTCCTCTGCGACACAAGGCGTTATGCCTAGCATGAGGGTCAAGATTGAAACGAGTGAGAAGTTTTTCATACTGCTGCTCCGTAGATAATGTTTATGTAATTAGAAGGCACGCGAAACGCCGTTTAGGCAGATTCTCTTCCATCTCTTTCGAACCATCGTCCTAGATAGAGTGCTACTAGTGTCCACAGTGCCGCTATTCCCGCGCCAACGAGCGCGACGGCAGCCAAGCCCAGCCCCAGACCCTGTGTTAGACCAGTGAATAACCAAGCCATGATGGTATCCCCTCCACGATAAGCGACGATGTCAATGACCGGCTTTGCTTTGAAGCGTGTTTCCCGATCAACCCGCGTGAAAAGCATTTCCCTAGCAGGACGGGTAACAGCGTAGTTACCAGTGCGCCGCAATATCTGTAAGCCTACAACTACTGCAATAGCAGGAGATACGGCTATCACAACTAAACCAATGCAAATGAGCACTGGAACAAGTGCTATCGTCACTGGCATACCAAATTTGCTCATAATACGCCCGGTTGCAAATAACCCCGTAGCAATGGACAGAGTGTTGACCGCTAGGTCCATTTGCGCCCACACAGCTGTTCGCTCTGGACGACTTAAATCGGCCAGTAGATTTTTTAGCTCAAAGTAGACAAACGAGCTTATGCCGGTATAGAGAAAAATAAATAAAGCGATCGCCAGCAAATAGGGGTTTGAAAAAAACAATTTAAAGCCCGCAAACGGGTTGCCCCCAATCTTCGCTGGTGCCTTTTGTGACATGAAGTCCTCATTATGCAACGCTGAAGACTTCAGCGATTGTAAGTGGAAGATGATCGGAATTGGCAGCAACAGCATACCGCTCGCAATCAACATCAAGTTGTCTGTGCCTAAAGACTCGGAGAAAAAGGAAGGTATAGCAGGACCAATCAGGCCGCCGACGCTTGCGCCTGCCGCAATGATGCCAAAAAGTCTGCCCGCTTGTTCTTTGTTGAACAGGTCAGACATAAAACTCCAGAACACTGAAATATGTAGCAGACTAAATACGCTGACCCAGACATAGAACGATTTATCGATTAATGTCCGATCGACAGAGCCTGACGCGGCCACATAGAAAACGACAAACGTCAGGGCAAAAAAACCGTACACCGTCGGCACCAACAGCTGAAAGCGGAACCGGGATACGGCAACACCATAAAGCGCAACAACAGCAGTGCTGATAAAGAAATTTATCGTCCATAACCAACTGACTTCTGCATCGGACCAATCACTGGCCATTGCGTCCCGCACAGGACGCAAGATGTAATACGCCGACATCAATATAACGACAAAAAGAAACGAGCTTAGAGTCGCATTGACTTCGTGGGCTTCAATTTTTGAAACTCGTTTCAGAAGCCTGCTAATCGCGTTACTGCTGTCAGGCACGAATGAATCCTCGAAAGGTCTGCAGGCAAATCCCTGAACGGGTCACTGTACTCAAATAAGCGAATAAATAACAGGCCCGAGAGCGGCGTGCGTGACGAGAAGTTCGGTCAGGCAGTCGAGTAGCGGACTCTGTGAGTAGACAAACTAAACGGTTAAATGAATGGCTTGATCGTTGTCTTTTTCATTCAAGCTCTCGAGATCCTGGTAGCGCCACCGCGCGAAAAGAAGGATTATCAGAGCGCAGATCACAGTGACCTGTGCTATCTGAAACAGATCAATGTAATGAAATCCACGCGACAATAATGCGGACATTGCATAGCTTCCGCCCGCCATGCCCGCGCCGAACCCTAGCGCCATACCACCCCAAAAGTGAGCATGCCGAGACAGCCCCACTATTTCAAGCGTGCGTATAGATGAAAGCGCGACAACTCCGAAAAGGGAGACCCCGATCAAAAATGCCGAGCCAGCGACAACGATAACGGAGTCAAACAACAAGACCATAGCGATGGCAGCCGTCGCCATCATATAGTTAATCGACAAGCTCCAGCGGGTGTTGACAAACCGCGTTAATGGGCCAACATAAATTGCTCCGACGGCACACCCCACGCCAAGGATTGAAAAAAGCGAGCTGCTATCGCCAACACTAAGTCCTAAATCGTTGTGCATGTAGTCTGCCAAAAACAACGTGTGTGGCACCACTGCGACGCTCATTAACGTATAGGCCGCTGTTATCAATAGCACTAGACGCCGCCGTCTGGGTGTAAGCGGTTCGATTGAGTCCGGGCTAGGCTCGCGCTCATGAGGAGCCATCGACACAAAATGCCATGCAACTGCAGCAAAGAAAAACGTAATTGCGGCCTCCACGAACCATCCGCCGCTCGGGCCCTTGACGATAAAAAAGGGTAACACCAAGCTGATAATGACGATTGCTATTCCACCCCCGCTAACGGCAAACCCAAGACACATGCTTTTCGCCTTAGCACTGACACTTCTCACCACTAACGCTGTGGTGTGAACC
Source organism: Haliea sp. (assembly GCA_002862465.1). GTDB lineage: Bacteria > Pseudomonadota > Gammaproteobacteria > Pseudomonadales > Halieaceae > Marimicrobium. The sequence goes on along the minus strand of PKDD01000031.1, from coordinate 53,496 downwards.
ATCAAGGCGGCGGCGGCAAAGCCGGCTAACGATCGTCCCACAGCTAGCCATGCAAAGCCGAAGTTCCAAAAGCACATGCCAATGCCAATCACCGCGAGCAGCAGTGAGGTACGCATTAGCAACCGGATGCCCGTGATACGAGGTAGCCAGAGTGCTACAACGCAACCGACAATATAGCCAAGGCCATTAAACGCCCCTAGATACCCAGCCTCAGCCTTGGTGACCCAGTGCATCTCGATCAACGGAGGAATTAGAGGCCCGTAGGCAAAACGCGCAAGGCAGATTGATATGGCAAATAGACAAAATCCTGAAATGGTTGCATACGCGGGGCTGGGCAGAGTATTTTTTATTTTCTGGCCTGCTGAGTAACGTTGATGATGATAGGGCCAGTCATAATTGTGTTGGAGACGTTTTTGCTAAAGCCTGTGCTCGCTGAGCTTGCTGGATCACATAGGCCCGCACAGCCTCGCTTTGTTTGGCGCTGATGTTATCGCCAAAGGATGCCATACCAAGGTCTTTGAGTGCACCGCCTCGCACAACACTCTCCCAGCCCTTTTCATCCCAAAGGTAAACCGAGCCTCTTAAATCCGGGACCAACAGCCCTGAGACGGCATTTAGTCCATGACAACCCATACAGACATCCTGGTAAGTCTGATGCCCTAATTGCAGTGTGGCTTCGCGAGCTTTCAGCGGCGGCGGATCAAACACTACCGTCGGCCTCCAGGTTACAGCGGGGAGGGTGGCCTTGCCTCCCACTTTAAATGTCAGTACGCGACTAACATTGGGTAAACTTTCAGCCTGTACATATTCGCCAAATACGAGTGCGAAGGCGCCGCCCCAACCCACATTAATGGAAATATATTGCTCACCGTCTATCTGGTAAGCGATAGGGGGTGCCACCACGCCGGTCTGTGTGGAAAAATCCCATAACTGTTCACCTGTGTCAGCGCGATAGGCCACTAGGTTGCCGTCAGCCGTGCCCTGAAATACAAGGTTACCCGCCGTAGACAGCACACCGCCATTCCATGACCCCTTGTGCTCTACTCGCCATGCTTCTTTTTGTGTGACGGGGTCCCATGCTAGTAGCCGGCCTTGCACCAATGCGCCAATAGCATCTCGTTCGGCCTGATCGTCGGGTAGGCCGCCGATCACTGAGTCTGTCCCTGTATTGGCAACACCTGGGTTATATTCGAAGTTTTCAGGCTGTCCATACACTGCAGGAATATCCAGTACCGGGATGTAGACAAGGCCGGTCGCCGGGCTGTATGACATTGGGTGCCAGTTATGTCCGCCAAGGTAAGAGGGGTAAAGCATAAACGGCACATCTATATATCGAGCTTCGGGAACTTCTACTGGCCGACCTGTTTCCATATCAACATGCGTTGCCCACGTTATATTGATGTAGTTTTCGGCCGACAAAAGTTCACCCGTTTCACGGTCGAGTAGGTAGAAGAAACCATTTTTAGGAGCCTGCATCAGTGTTTTTCTAATGCGGCCATGCAATGCAATATCGGCAAGAATAATATGCTGTGTGGCCGTGTAATCCCAGGTTTCACCGGGTGTCGTCTGGTAGTGCCAAACGTACTCTCCCGTGTCTGGACGAACAGCAACGATAGAGGATAAGAACAAGTTGTCACCCCCCCCGGGAGAGCGAATTTCTTGATTCCAAGGAGTGCCATTGCCGACCCCGAAATACAGCAGATCTAGCTCAGGGTCATAAGCCATTGAGTCCCAGACTGTGCCGCCTCCGCCCCCAAGCTTCCACCATTCGCCATTCCATGTTGAAGCGGCTAGAGCCATCGCGTCATTTTCAGATCCTAGCGCCGGATCGCCGGGCACCGTGTAGAAACGCCATGCCATGGATCCATCGGCAACGTTGTAAGCGCTGATGTAGCCCCGTACCCCGAACTCGGCGCCTCCGTTGCCGATCATTATCTTATCCTTGATGATCCGTGGTGCACCGGTAATCGTGTAAGGCAAGGCTGGGTCAAAAGTTGGCACCTGCCAGTTAACGCCTCCGGTAGCCGCGTCGAGCGCGAATAGACGTCCGTCTAATGCACCGAAGAAGACTTGGCCTTTCCATACGGCAACGCCTCGATTGACGACATCGCAGCACGCATGTTTAGCTTTTTGTTTCGCCACCTTCGGGTCAAACGTCCAAAGCTTTTTGCCACTTCGAGCATCTATCGCATGCACAATGCTCCAGGCAGATGTCGTATATACAACACCATTTACCATCAGAGAGGTCGCCTCGATGCCGCGTTCAGTTTCTAGGTCGTAAGACCAAGCTAAGCCGAGTTCAGCGACGTTGTCGACATTAATCTGTGTCAACGGGCTGTAGCGTTGTTCGCTGTAGGTGCGCCCATGAGTCATCCATTCACCCGACTCGCTATCGGCTTGTCTTATGCGTCTAGCGTCTACTGCGGCGGGACGAGAGACCGTAATATCTGAAGATTTGGATGAGTCAATTTGACTCTGTGGCGTGCACCCTGACAGTGTGAGCACTAACAGGGCGAATAAATTGACTGATAAGAAAAATTTGACCATTGCGAGTATATTCTCTAAGAGGATGGGTGTTGAACAGTCGATAGCCTAATTATTGATATCATATATTTTTTGTCCCAGCAGGGAAATGGAGATTTCGAGACTGCGTCATGAGCATTTATTCATGTTCTATCGCACGTTCATTCAATGCTTTTTGAACTGCTAATTGACCAGCCAGACTGGCATCAAGTTTCAGTGACATCCAGATCGGTATGATCATCAGCAGCGCCAACCCAGGGCCCATAACGAGGCCTAGACCAAGGGCAACAGTTTCTGGCGTCTCACCGGGAACTGCTCCAGCCTCAAGACCTATAATGTCAAGGAAAGGCCCTGCTACCAAATAGCCGAATCCGGCACAGAATTTAGCCGTAAAAAAAGCGGCCGCAAACATGACGCCCTCCTGTCTCTGGCCTGTTGCTAGCTCGTGTTCATCGGCAATATCTGCCAATAGCGCCTGATTCGCCACCGTTCGCATAATACTCATAGTGACAAATATGGCATAGTTGAAAAACACTAGGCCGAACACGATGCCCGCTTCGGGTGGCAACCAACCCAATAGTTGTAAAGGTGTTAGCCAGACTAGGTTGAGAGCGCCGATTATGCAACTGAACTGCAACAGCTGCTGCTTTTCCAGTCGCTTATTGATGTACTGTGAGCTGCCGGTGACGACAATGACTGCTAGTATGGGCGGACCGGCAAACAGTATTGATATTTGCAGCGTATCAAGTTCCCAAAAGTAGGTGAAGCTGACCATCAGCAGGGCACTGACAATACCTCCCAGTCCACCCACCGCTGTTTCAAGTAGCACTAAGTAGCGGAAGTTCTGGTTATTAAAGGTGGCGAAGATATTGCCCAGTAGGCCATTATTCTTGCTCGAGGCACGGTCAATTAGTATTGGAATGTAGTGCCAGGTGCTCTGGATACAGATATAGCTAAAGATAATCACGCCAAGTGCACTAAGCCATCCGTAAAGATGATAGTTGTCGGCGACAAATCGGCCGTCGATGCCTTGTTGGTCATTGAAAATCCAAAACATTGCGGCGGCAGCCGCGATAACGCCCGCGAACCATCCAAGATTAGTTCTAGCACTAGCGATGCGAGTACGCTCGTGATAGTCGGTGGTCATTTCTGCGCCAAGTGCTAGGAAAGGAATCATGAAAAACGTCAGGGCAGTGCGCAATCCGATAACGCTGCCCAATAACCACAGAAACAGATTGGTTTGGCTGGTTAGAGCGGCGTCTGGTGGTTGGAATAATGCAATAAAACCCAGTGCAATAGGCAATACAGAGGCCACCATTAGCGGATGCCGGCGTCCCCAGCGAGTGCGTAAATTGTCTGACCACGCCCCTACCATTGGGTCCGAAATCGCGTCCCATACAACTGATAGCGCTATAGCAAGCCCCGTAAGGGTGCCGCTAAGTCCCAATACCTGTTTGTAATAGAAAAGCACAAAAGCGGCGAACGCCGCATCTTTGAGGGCATAGGTGATGGCCCCTGAACTGTAGAGGAGCCGGTTCGAAAAGGTCACCGTTGAAATTTCAGTATCCTTATTTATGCAGCGCTGTAAGGTGGTGTGTGAGTCCGAAGCAGCGTTTTTACACTAGTTATAGTTCCACGGCGCTCAAGTTGCTGCAGCACAGGTTCATCTCGAGAGTTGCATCACACGTTAACACAACATATTACAACCACCGACCTTTAGTCGATGCGATGACGATTGAACGCACCCTTTAGCCCTGCGTTTTTTAAGAGCCTTTTTCCTACTCGAGGTTATGCGTTTATGTCTGACAGCGCCGAGTGTGAAATGCTGTCGTGCCGCTCTAATCGGGAGTAACAAACTGGATTATAACCGTTAACGTTATAAAGTTAACTCCGCCATCTCCCGAAGTAGATTAACGTCACCGTTAATCAGTAAAGAAGTGATAGGCGAGTTTTCCCAGTCCTTGAGTTTTTCTTTGATGCGATCTCTGGGTCCCGATAAAGAAATTTCATCTGCAAATTCATCTGGCACGGCTGCAATCGCCTCGTCCCGTTTGCCTTCAAAAAACAGTTTTTGAACGGTATCCGCTTCCTCAGGATAACCCATACGTGCCATTAACTCCTTATGAAAGTTGCGCTTGGCTGACCCCATGCCACCAATATAAAATCCCAGCATCGCCTTGACGGGATACAGCGCTTGCTCCATGTCGTCATTAATATTAACCAATACGGTGGGAGAGATTTCAAAGCCTGGCTTGGCAGCGGTTAATTGATCCGCATAAACATCCTGTCGATAAGGTGAGTAGTATAAGGGCAACCAACCATCGGCAATCTCGGCTGTCTGCGTAACATTTTTTGGTCCCTCGGCGCCAATAAAGATGGGGACATTTGCTCGTAACGGATGAGTAATAGATTTTAGTGGTTTACCCATGCCCCACGCCCCGGGTCCATTATAGGGCAGGGGATAGAATTCACCGTCATTAGTAACAGGAGCCTCACGCGCAAGCACCTTACGAATAATGTCCACATATTCACGCGTGCGAGTGACTGGCTTGCTGTATGGCTGTCCGTACCAGCCTTCAACTACCTGTGGGCCTGACACACCCAGTCCGAGCGTCATGCGCCCGCCCGAGAGGTGATCTATTGACAACGTTGCCATCGCGCATGCCGTTGGGGTGCGTGCTGATAGCTGAGCGACCGAGGTGCCCAGGCGAATCGTTTTTGTATGGGCACCTATCCATGCGAGTGGAGTAAAGCAGTCACTACCCCATGATTCCGCAGTCCATACGGAATCGAAGCCGAGGCGCTCGGCTTCTTGCGCGAGTTCAACGTGAGCATTTCCTGGCGCTAGCGCGCCCCAATAGCCAAGTTGCAGGCCGAGAGAAAGTGTCGACATAATAATCTCCTTTTTGAGATTGCATACTGTACGTCATGGATCGTGGTGAGAGGAAGGGCTATGCGGCCAATTTCGCTGACTTCAACGATCATTTAGATTTTCAATCAGTGGCGGCATTGGCTAAACTCTCAACATCCGTCAGTCCTTGCCAGTGGAGTAATGAATGAGCCGACTCACCCATCTCGATGATCAAGGCGCTGCCCATATGGTAGATGTTGGAAATAAGCCTGTTACTGAGCGTGTTGCTATCGCTGCAGCGGCAGTATCGATGCAGCCGCAAACTTTTGCGCTTATACAACAGGGCGCACACAAAAAAGGCGATGTCTTGGCCGTTGCTCGTATCGCGGGCATTCAGGCCGCAAAAAAGTGCGCCGACCTTATTCCGCTTTGCCATCCTCTGATGCTAACGTCGATTGACGTGAGCTTCAAACTGGAACCCGAATTAACTCGGGTGAGTATTGAAGCTTGCTGTAAAGTTTCAGGGAAAACTGGAGTAGAGATGGAGGCATTGACCGCTGCGTCGATCGCAGCGCTAACGATTTACGATATGTGTAAAGCCGTGGATCGAGGCATGGAAATCCACGGCATTACCTTGCTTGAGAAAGCGGGTGGTGACTCAGGCGCATGGCGGCGCGAGGGGGAGGGACCTTTGTCATGCTGAAAGTTCTGTTCTTTGCACGAATAAGAGAGGAGTTAGCGTGTTCTAAGTTGGAAATACAGTGGCCAGATGCGCGATTAGACCTAGACGCACTGCAAGAACAGCTGTGTGTTGAGCACGGCGAATCTTGGCGTAATATTCTAACGCAGGACAATATGATTCGTGCTGTCAATCATCAGATAATAACAGATAACTGTAACCTGAATGATGGTGATGAAATTGCATTTTTTCCCCCAGTCACGGGTGGCTAAGGTGACAGTGTTGGAGAAGATGAGTGTTAACGTGCATGAAGCGGATTTTGACGTTGCAGAATTGCAGCGCTGCCTTTTGTCCGGTCTGTTCGAAGAAGGCGCTGTTGCCACTTTTACTGGCTATGTGCGTCATGCCAATGACAAGAGGCACGTGTCTACGTTAGAATTAGAATATTATCCGGGCATGACCGAGCAAAGTATAAAGGCAATTATTCATGAGGCAAATGATCGTTGGCGCCTGCTAGCCGCGTCGGTTGTGCACAGGGTAGGGCGACTCTCTCCGGGTGAGCAGATCGTCTGGGTTGGGGTTGCATCTACACATCGGGAAGCGGCTTTCAGTGCTTGCGAATTTATTATGGATTACCTGAAAACCCGTGCGCCATTCTGGAAGAAGGAGTTCGGTCCCTTTGGTGAAGTCTGGGTTTCGGCCAGACAAGATGATTCTTCCAGAGCCGCTAGATGGCATGCCGATAGTGGCTCATAGCCTGAATAGGGGATGTGCCAAAGCGGCGGCTAAGATCAAATAAATCATGTCTTTGGACATATCATAATAGCTAGAGAATATGAGCGATGAGTTTAGATATGCGAGATTTGAGAAACGCTCTGGGGCGTTTCGCTACGGGTGTGACTCTCGTCACTGCGATCTCAGACACACAAAAGGCCCTTGGCATGACGGCGAACTCGTTTTCTTCGGTGTCTCTGGATCCGCCGCTCGTTCTGTGGTCACTTCAGAATAATTCGGATGTTTACGGTGTGTTTGCTACGCCACGTTTTTTTGCCATCAATATACTGAGTAGTGAGCAACAAGGTCACTCTAATCAGTATGCGAAAAAAGGCGAGCACGAATTGAATCCCTCGCACTACCGTTTGGGTAAATATGGTGCGCCACTGATTCGTCAAGCTTTAGTGACCTTTGAATGTGAACTTCATGCAACGCATGACGGCGGAGATCACGTGATTATAGTTGGTTTGGTAAAAGATGTTCACGAGCGACCTACGGGAGACCCTCTGTTATTTCATCAGGGCCGTTACGGACAATTGCGCTAGTAGAGCTATTTTTTTGCCTTTATACTGTGCCGCGTGCATCAAAAGAGTCAGGCCCCTATGAAATTCTGTAACAGATGCGGGAATTCTGTAGTACTTGAAGTTCCTGCTGGAGATGACCGCGAGCGTTTTGTGTGCAGCAGTTGCGGGTTTATCCATTATAGCAATCCCCATATTATCGTGGGCTGTTTGCCTGTTTATGACGGCAAGATTTTGCTGTGCAAGCGTGCTATTGAGCCGCGTCGGGGTTTCTGGACACTGCCTGCAGGTTTCATGGAAAACGGCGAGACGACGCTGCAAGGCGCGACTCGGGAGACATGGGAGGAAGCGAGGGCGCGCGTCAATAATGTCGATCTTTACCGTATATTTGATGTGCCCTACATTAGCCAAGTTTATATGTTTTATCGCTGCGATTTGGAGGGTGGCGAGCATAGCTCGGGCCCTGAAAGCTTGGAGACTCAGCTGTTCTATGAAGCCGATATTCCTTGGGATAATATAGCGTTTCAAGTAGTGTCAGAGACACTGAAAGAGTACTTTTCTGATGCAGTTTCGGGGCAGTTCCCGGTTCGCGTATCGACCATTGATCATCGCGCGAAGCGCCGTTAAAAGCTTACTAAGCGGTCTTTGCCCCGTCTAGCGTGCGCCCGCACTTTGTATTGTATTGATTGAAAGGAGTGATAATGTATGGCATTTCCAAAAGTAGGCGGGGTAGCACCTGGATTTACGCTATTAGATCAGGATGGTAATAGCGTCAGTCTGAAGGAATTCAAGAGCAATAAAAACGTTGTGCTGTATTTTTATCCTAAAGCAATGACTCCGGGGTGTACTGTTCAGGCCTGTGGCATTCGCGATAGCAAGAAGGCGTTGGCTAAAATGGATACGGTGGTGCTGGGAGTCAGTCCTGACCCCGTTGCTAAGCTCAGTCGATTTATCGAGAAGCAGGGCCTAAACTTCACCTTGCTCTCGGACGAAGATCACGCCATCACAGAGAAATATGGTGCCTGGGATCTTAAAAAATTTATGGGTCGCGAATTCATGGGTGTTCTGCGCACGACTTTTATCATAGGCAAAGACGGACGTGTAAAGCATGTGATGAGTAAGGTAAAAACAAAATCGCATCACGATGATGTTTTGGCGCTAATCACGGAGTTAGGGCTATAGCCTTTACCTTATGCTGAACTACTTATTTGATGACGCGCCCGAGTCGGGCGACCTTCGCGAAATTGTCCCCGGCGTGCTGTGGTTGCGCATGCCGCTGCCTATGGCGCTTGACCATATTAATCTCTATCTGCTTGAAGATACAGATGGCTGGTGGCTGATCGACACGGGTATCGCCATCGGTCCAACGCAGGAACTCTGGGAAAGCGTCTTTGAACGCTATCTAAATGGCAAGCCAGTAAAAGCTGTGGTATCGACACACTACCATCCTGACCATACTGGCATGGCCGGTTGGCTGTGTGAGAGGTGGCAGGTTCCTTTTTATATGACCGAAGCTGAATACTTCACCGGGCTATCTTTTTCGAGAACCACGAGTGAGCACTTTAATTGGGCAACAGAACGCCACCTCACACGGTCCGGTTACACTCCCAATCAAATTGAAAAATCACGCAAGCACTTTGGCGGATTTGGGCCTTATATCACGCCGATGCCCACTTCTTATCGACGCATGGTAGACGGCGAGTTTCTGAGTATTAATAGTAACCGTTGGCAGGTGTTGATAGGCCGAGGGCACTCACCAGAACATGCATGCTTGTACAGCAGCGGACTCAATATTCTGATTTCCGGGGATCAGGTTATCCCTAGGATTACGTCGAATATCAGTGTCTCGGGTTCCGAGCCAGAAGGCAATCCGCTCAAAGAATGGCTAAGATCATTAGAGCATTTCTTAGAGGTGTTGCCGGATGACGCACTTGTGTTGCCAGCGCACAATACGCCATTTTATGGCTTGCATGAGCGGTTACGGTACTTGATCGAGCACCATGAGGAACATTTGCTGGCGTTAGAGGAGGCATGTTTGAGCTATCCAGCGAGTGCAATGGAACTTCTGCCCGTTCTGTTTAAACGCAAACTTGACGATCATAATCTCGGTTTGGCATTGGGGGAATGTATAGCGCACCTCAATTACCTGTATCATCGAGGACAGATTGAGCGAATGGTCGACGAGCAAGGTTGTTATCGCTATTCCTCGATAGATTCAACTTTGCCTATGCGGCTTAGAAAGCAGCGCCATGACGCTGATACTGCAGCACCCATGCAAGTATAAAAATTCATTATAATCAGTTATTTAAAATACTAAAATAAAGTCAATACTAGCACTAAAATTGACGCAATTGAGTACACCTGAAAGGAACCAAGCGCTATGCCAATGCCAACGGATATTGGAGTGATCGATCTGATGCTTGCCATACCCGGCGACGATAGCAGTACATTCTATGACTGGATCAAGCCTTTATTGATGGATCGGGAAAGCCATGAACTGTTTAGCATGCCTGCCCAATATATGTTTAAAGATATACCTGATACCAGTGACAAAGGAGACGCAATCACGTACACGCTGGCACAAATGGACAAGCACGGCATAGAGCGTGCCATGATTGGATTAGGGTTTAGTGAGTTACAGGAGCAAGCACTGCGCGAGCATCCAGACCGATTCTTTGCGTCCTACGAGGCGAACCCGAACAAAGGCATGGACGAGGTGCGTAAGATTGTTGCGATGCATGAGGAGTTCGGTATAAAAGCAGTGACAGCTGCGCCTGCCATGATCTGCCCACCAGTGCCGGTTAACGATAAAAAGTGGTACCCGATCTATGCCAAACTTGTGGAGTTAGATATTCCATTCTGTCCCTGTATGGGTGTTCCCGGTCCGCGCGTACCGCTCGGGCCGCAAAAAGTTGAACTGCTTGATGAAGTATTGTGGTTTTTCCCTGAGTTGCGCGTAGTGACCCGGCATGGCTGTGAGCCTTGGACCGACTTAGCATGCAAAATGATGCTGAAATACCCGAATTTGTATTATATGACTAGTGCATTTGCGCCCAAGCATTACCCACCTGATATTATCGACTTTGCTAATAAGCGTGGCTCGGGACAGGTGATGTACGCAGGTTATTTTCCCATGGGTCTGTCCCTGGATAGGATTTTTAGCGAAATGCCAGACGTACCGTTCCGCGACGAAGTGTGGCCGAAATTCCTGCGAGAAAACGCGATCAACGTCTTTAAGCTTGATGAATAAACGATTCGAATGAAATACCTTAGCGTCGAGGAAGCAATTAATGTCCAAGGTTTGCGTCTGGTCTTGACCGCCGGCGTGCCAGGGCCGTGGGGCGAAGCCGCGAAGGCGATTTTGGCGTTCAAGCATATAGAGTATACCCCGGTGCTTCAGCAGGGCGGCGGTGAGAACGATGCCTTGCAAAAATGGACAGGGCAAACGTCAGCACCGGTTGCCGTGTATCAGGATTTACCGCCGGTCTGCCATTGGTTTGATCTGTTGATGCTGGCAGAAAGATTGTCACCGGAGCGCCCATTGATACCTGAAGATTTTAGCGCCAGAGTGGATGTTCTGGGGGTCTCGGCGCTGATCGCAGGCGCCGACGGGTTTGGCTGGTACCGACGTCTTCAAATACTGTCGCCGATGTTGTTGCTGGATGAGCCGCCAGAAGTAGCACGTCGCTTGGGGGCAAAATATGGTTGGTCTAAGCAGAATTACGCGGTTGCAATCGATCGTTTGCAGGCGATTAGCGCGGAGTTGGACGGTAGATTGTTGCGGCAGGAAGCGGTAGGTAGTAATTTCATGGTAGGGGACACGGTTTCGGCAGCAGATTTTTACTGGGCTAACTTTGCCGGAATGGTGAAGCCTCTGGAGCATGAGGATAATCCAATGCCTGACTATATGCGTGCTGCCTATACCTCCGTGGATGAAGCTACGCTGGAATGCCTGACACCACGCTTAGAAGCGCACAGAGACAGAATATATAAGGATTACATCGCACTACCGCTGGATTTTTTACAGGAGTAAAATCTATGTTATCGCAACAAGAGTTGTCAGATCGCTTCGAAATTCAGGATTTGGTATTTCACTATTCCCACTTAATCGATGGCAAGGTTTTTGATGCATTGCGTGAAGATGTTTTTACCGCAGATGCACACATCGATTACAGCGCCATGGGCGGCAGTGTAGGGGACGTTGAGGAAACTATTGCGTTTCTCAAGGCGTCGGTTACCAGTGCAATGTTCCCAAATACTCAGCACCTCAATGCAAATATTCAAGTGGACTTGCACGGTGACGAGGCGGCAGGACGAGTGATGTGTTTCAACCCTATGGAAATGCGCTTAGGCGCAGAGAGTACCCAGACTTTTTTTCTCGGACTTTGGTATGTTGACACCTACCGGCGCACTGAAGACGGCTGGCGCATCGCCAGTCGAGCCGAAGAAAAAAGTTGGGTGTTTAATCTGCCTGACTTTATGAAAATTTAGATTTTACCTAAAATAAAACAAGTAAGCATATGATTTTGTTGATTTTTTATATACAATAACTGGCACAAACTGTTCTGCAGAGGTTGGACAGAATGTCCAGATGTAATTGCTGTACCGCAGAGCGTGGTTTCCATTATTCGGTATCTAACCATCATGCCTATACTTTGTTTGAGTAATGCGCATTTCTTTTCTTTGTCTTTGAGTCCGTAATCGCTTTACACCATAACGTGTTCGCCTGTGACTCAGGCAATCAAAACTTGTTGCGGGAATTGATCCGTTTAAGACCCTTCCGGTACACTGCTGAGCTGTGAGAGTGGCGGAATAAAACAATGGCGAAGATAATCACCTGTAACACTAACGGTATCCGATCGGCAGCGACGAAAGGTTTTTTTGATTGGTTGCAAACAGAGCAGCCAGATGTTGTTTGTATTCAAGAAACCAAAGCGCAGGTGCATCAACTGACCGATCCAGTTTTCTCTCCGCCCGGTTATCATTGCTTCTATAATGACGCGATTAAAAAAGGTTATAGCGGCACTGCGTTATATTGCAAAGTTAAGCCAAAAAAGGTTACAACTCGCCTAGGTTGGGATCCACTAGATTCCGAGGGGCGATATATTCAGGCAGATTTTAAAGGGCTGAGCGTTATCTCTTTGTATATGCCGTCAGGGTCAAGCAGTGACGAAGTGCTCCAAAAAAAGTTGCGCTTTATGGCTATTTTTATGGAGCATTTGAAAGCGCTGCGGCGCAGGCGTCGTGAGTTGATTATCTGCGCTGACTGGAATATCTGCCATAAGGCCATCGATATCAAAAATTGGCGCGGCAACCGCAAGAACTCGGGTTTCCTGCCTGAGGAGCGGGCCTGGCTTGATGTACTTTATGATGAGGTTGGGTATGCTGATTCTTTTCGCACGATCAATGCTGAGCCAGAGCAATACACATGGTGGTCGAACCGAGGGCAGGCTCGAGCCAATAACGTGGGATGGCGATTGGACTATCAGGTTATAACTCCCAAGCTTGTTGAGAAGGTGCGTGCTGCTGCGATTTATAGAGATAAACGATTTTCTGACCACGCGCCACAAATCATGGAATATAACCTCGACATTTCTGCCTAGATAGTTGGTTAAGTAGACGGATGGACAACACTTACTAGGACTCTGATTCATTGCGAGATATGACGAAAACCTGTAACTTAAAAGATGTATTTTTAGTACGATCTTTGTATTTATTTAGGGGAGAAGTGATTGATGAGTTTTTTTATTAGCAGTGCGCATGCTCAGGATACGGCAGTCGGTCCAGCCGGGGGAGACATGTTCCAGATACTGTTTCTAGTCGCTCTTTTTGCGTTATTCTATTTTATTGCGATCCGGCCACAGCGTAAGCGCCAAAAAGAACATACAAAAATGGTATCCGAATTGAACAAGGGTGACGAAGTTGTCACTACTTCAGGGATTCTGGGTAAAGTGACAGCATTGGATGACAATTATATGACGCTTAGTGTTGCCAACAATGTCGAAATGAAGTTCCAGCGCGTCCATGTCCATGCCGTTCTGCCTAAAGGCACATTAAAGACCATTGGCTAATAATGGCGCTGGTCTACCCTCGAAAAATCGACCTGGCTCAGTCGCCAACACCCCTTCAATATCTTGAGCGCGCCTCGGAAAAGTGGGGGTGCGGTCATCGCATATGGGTGAAGCGTGACGATCTCACAGGCAGTACCCTCAGCGGAAATAAGGTACGCAAACTCGAGTTCATCACTGCCTTTGCTATCGATAATGGCTATGACACCTTGCTAACGTGTGGCGGGTTACAAAGTAATCATTGTCGTGCTACAGCTTTTGCCTCTGCGCAGTTAGGGCTTGGTGTCCATTTATTGCTGCGCGGCGAAGTGCCGCAGGATCCGGAGGGCAACTTTCTGCTGGATCATCTGGCAGGTGCAGCGGTCAGTTGCTACCCGTTAAAACAATACGTTAACCACCTCGACGATCTTTTCCGCCAGTGGCAGGAGCACTACGCCGCGCAGGGTCGAAAGGCGTTTGTGATACCAACTGGCGGCAGTGACGGCATTGGAGCATGGGGCTATATCGCTGCATGCGAAGAACTGGCTGTAGACTTTACCGGGCATGGTATTAGAAATGCGCATATCGTTACTGCGACCGGATCTGGTGGAACGCAGACAGGATTGACCCTCGGTGCAGCGCTGCACAAACTGCCGGCTACTGTGTGGGGCGTAAATGTGTGTGATGACGAAACCTATTTCCTTGACAAGGTTGCCAGCGATGCTGCCGATTGGCGACGTCGGTACCCCGACGTCCCAGATGTCGCAATACAGCCACGAGTTATAGATGGCTATGTAGGCGCAGGTTACGCCGTCGCAGATCCTTACGTGTTTGAACTCATTTCCGAGTTAGGGCGCCTAGAGGGCCTCGTGCTCGATCCTGTTTATACCGGTAAGGCATTTGCAGGCATGATCGCGGAAATTGGGAAAGGACGATTCGAGAGTAGTCGCGACATTGTTTTCGTTCATACTGGAGGTATCTTTGGCGTGTTTCCTCAGCGCAGTGGTTTCGATATTGCGAGCGGCTATGCGTAGCAGAAAGGTTAAAAAAAGGTCGCCATTATGGAGATAATTGCCGTAGTCAATGGCTGGGCTTGGGGGCCATTAATGCTAGCCCTCCTGCTAGGGACCGGTCTTTACTTGACATTAGGGTTGCGCTTCCTGCCACTGCGCAAGTTACCAGCAGGTATACGTTTACTCTTTCGGGGTACACGGGGCAACGGCGCTGGTGACATTTCTCCCTTCGGGGCACTGATGACGTCTCTGTCGGCTACTGTAGGCACCGGCAATATAGCCGGCGTGGCGACGGCTATTGCTCTGGGTGGACCGGGTGCACTGTTCTGGATGTGGATCACGGCGCTGCTGGGAATGGCCATCAAATACGGGGAAGCTCTTTGTGCCGTGAATTTCCGTGAGACTGATGAGCAAGGCCACTTCAGTGGAGGCCCAATGTACTATATCAAGAATGGGCTGCATAAGCGTTGGCACTGGTTAGGTGTGGCCTTTGCCATATTCGGCAGCCTCGCCGGTTTTGGTATTGCCAATACAGTGCAATCACACTCCGTATCTGAGGTTTTACAGGAGTCTTTTTCTGTACCTCCTTTGGTAACAGGGCTCACTCTGATGGTGCTGGTTGCGGCGGTTATACTTGGCGGTATCCGCCGCATAGCAGTGGTTGCGAGTTGGCTGGTTCCCTTAATGGCTGTTGCCTATGTGGTGATGGCGATGACTGTCATTGTACTGAATCTTTCCGAGGTGCCAGGTGCAATAAATACAATTATTGGCAGTGCCCTGACGCCTACAGCTGCGACGGGTGGTTTCGCCGGTGCGACTGTTTGGGCTGCTCTGCGCTTTGGCGTTGCACGCGGAATTTTTTCCAATGAAGCAGGACTAGGAAGTGCACCGATCGCCCATGCAGCAGCGCGTACTAATCAACCAGTTGAGCAGGGGATGATAGCCATGCTGGGTACTTTCATCGATACGCTGCTGATCTGTACCATGACAGGACTTGTTATTGTCATTATGGATGTGTGGCCTACTGGAATCAGTGGTGCAAAACTTACCTCGCTGGCTTTCTCTGATGCCTTGCCGGGGGGTCATTATATCGTTGCATTGGGGCTGTGCATTTTTGCTTTCACCACTATGATCGGATGGTCGTTCTATGGAGAGCGATGTGTAGTATTCTTGTTCGGGACGCCAGCAATTCTTCCATTCAGGATAGCGTGGGTGCTTGCGATTCCTGTAGGCACATTAATGGAGTTGGAACTCGTCTGGCTGGTTGCTGATACGCTCAATGCGTTTATGGCGCTTCCTAATCTTATAGCGCTTATTCTGCTTGCACCATTAGTGTTCAAACTAACCAAAAATTACTTTGAATCTGCTGAAAAAAAGCAGCCTGATTCGGTGCATGACAAAACGTATTAGATTTTGTGGGTTAGTGTGCCGTTTAAAAGGCCCTAACCGACGGCTTGTCATTAATATAGCATCCTGACGACTCTGCCGTTTTGAGTCGCTTGAACGATTTCGGAGACGCCGCCTCCGTTGGATTAGTCGCGATCTCAAACAGCGCGAGGTCAAAAATAGATAGTAAGACCCTAGTTGCAGAATCTCTGGTAGACGATAGCTCAGTTGAGTATGCTATGCATTATGGTCACTAAACTAAACGAAAAACTCGTTATCGCGATCTCGTCTCGGGCACTGTTCAATCTGGATGACAGCCATCAAGTATTCGAGAATGAAGGCTTGCAGGCCTACTCAAACTATCAGGTTGCCCGTGAGGAGCAACCTCTAGAACCAGGAGAGGCTTTTCCGTTAGTCAATAAGCTGTTGCAACTCAATCGCAGTCTAGACGAAGATGCGAAAGTGGAAGTCGTGCTACTCTCGCGGAATAGTGCTGATACGGGATTGCGTGTGTTTAACTCCATCGAACACTATGAGTTGGATATCAGTCGGGCAGCCTTTTGCGGTGGAGAGAGCCCCTGGCGCTACATTAACGCGTTTGGTTGTACCTTATTCCTATCTAATGAAGCGCAGGATGTCCGTCACGCACTAGAATGTGGCGTGGCTGCGGCCACGCTGGTATCACGCAGAGGCCGGGGGACCGATAGCGAGCAGTTGCGGTTTGCATTTGACGGGGACGCGGTGCTTTTTTCCGATGAGGCAGAGCAGGTCTATAAACGTGATGGCCTCGAGGCATTTACCGCGAGCGAGAAGGCTGCGGCTAAAGAGCCTCTACGAGGGGGACCATTCAAGCCATTCCTAGCAGCCCTACATCGCTTGCAGCAGTCTTTTCCTCCTGCCGAGGCTCCTATCAGAACAGCGTTGGTCACTGCCCGTTCGGCACCCGCTCACGAGCGAGTGATCCGCACGCTGAGAGCGTGGAATATACGCATTGATGAGTCAATTTTCCTCGGCGGCCTGAACAAAACTGAGTTCTTGAGGGCATATCAAGCAGATGTCTTCTTTGATGATCAGCAGACGCATTGCGATTCTGCCAGTCCGCATGTGGCTACTGGACACGTGCCACACGGGGTAGCCAATTCTTGATCATCAGGCGAGAAATGGATATCAGGTTAAATTTGGCAAGCTAGGCGGGCACTGATTATTCTGAATGAGGTATGGGAGGCGCCCATTGTTTGGCCTCCGCGCATATGGAGGTTGGCATGAAGCTGCAGCAATTACGTTATATCTGGGAAGTGGCACACCACGATCTTAATGTCACTGCAACGGCGCAGCGGCTGTATACATCACAACCGGGTATGAGCAAGCAGATCCGCCTGCTGGAAGATGAGTTAGGCGTTGAGATCTTTGCTCGCAGCGGTAAGCATCTAACGCATGTAACCCCTGCGGGCGAGGCAATACTTAAGGCGGCCGAAGAGGTGCTTTTTAAAGTCAAAAGCATCCGTCAAGTGGCAGAAGAATTTTCTGAAGAAAAGAAGGGTAGTCTCTCCATTGCTACCACGCATACTCAAGCGCGCTATGCGCTGCCACCGGTTATCGAGCGTTTTATACAGCATTATCCTGACGTTTCTCTGCATATGCACCAAGGCACTCCTGTCCAGATTTCCGAAATGGCATCTGATGGAACAACAGACTTTGCTATTGCTACAGAAGCTTTGGATCATTTTTCCAATCTCATCATGATGCCATGCTATCGCTGGAACCGCTGCATCGTGGTTCCCAAAGATCATCCTTTAACCCAAGTATCTGAGCTAAGTCTCAAAGATGTCGCCGCACATCCCATTGTGACTTATGTATTTGGTTTTACAGGGCGCTCCCAACTTGACGATGCTTTCATTGCTCAGGGACTAGTCCCAAAGGTGGTATTCACGGCGACGGATGCCGATGTCATAAAAACATACGTCCGTCTCGGACTTGGAATCGGTATTATCGCAGGAATGGCTTACGATGCGTCTATCGATTTAGACTTAGTCGCGCTAGATGCGAGCCATCTGTTTGGCAGCAGTATCACGAGAATTGGTTGTCGCCGAGACACGTTTCTCCGTGGTTATATGTACACGTTTATTCAAGACTTTGCCCCACATCTCTCGCGTGAGTTGGTCGGCGAGGCCTTTAGTTGTAATTCTAAGCCAGAACTAACAGCGTTGTTCAGCGATGTGGAACTACCAGTTTACTGACTGCCGACTCGCTAAATATAAGACCAGAGGACTTGTGCCGACTGTGCCTCACTGTTTAGACTATAGTTGGTAAAGTCGCCTCTAACTCAATAAATAGGAGATAAATGCTTGGAACTCGCCTGCCTTGACTTGGAAGGAGTACTTGTACCCGAAATATGGATAGCGTTCTCCGAACGCACCGGCATAGAGGAACTGCGTGCCACGACCCGGGATATACCCGATTACGATGTGCTAATGAAACAGCGTCTCGCTCTGCTTGATAAGCATGGTTTAAAAATCGATGATATCCAGCAGGTCATTGCGACACTGGAACCCTTACCTGGAGCCCTTGATTTTGTCGACTGGCTGCGGGAGCGTTTTCAGGTGATTATTTTATCGGATACCTTCTATGAGTTTTCCCAACCCTTAATGAGACAGTTGCACTGGCCGACTCTGCTGTGCCATCGATTAATTGTAGATGACTCGGGTCGTGTAGTAGATTATAAATTGCGTCAGAAAGATCCTAAGCGGGCGTCAGTAATGGCCTTGCACAGTTTAAAGTATCGGGTGCTAGCCGCGGGTGATTCCTACAACGACACCACCATGTTGGCTGAGGCTGATGTAGGTTTCCTGATTCATGCGCCACGAAACGTGGCCGATGAATTTCCTCAATTTAAATCCGTAGCGACGCTGGCTGAGTTGAAGGCCGCCTTTGTGGACGCGAGTGATCGTCCACTAACGATGTGACAAGGTTTTTTCAAGGGTCGCTAAAAAAGCCCCAACCTTATCATAGGTCTCTTGATATTCCTGTTTCCAGTCGGAATCGGCCACAATGCCACCACCACCCCAGCAGCGCACCTCACCCTGATCACATAATAGACTGCGGATAGCTATGTTACTGTCCATTCGGCCGTCAGCACTAACGTACAGCACAGACCCGCAGTAGGCTAATCGTTCCTGCGTTTCAAGTTCGGCAATGATTTCCATGGCTCGACGCTTTGGTGCGCCGGTTATAGAGCCGCCGGGAAAGCTCTCGCGAAGCAGGTCCCAGGCATTGCAGCCTGGCTGTAATTCGCCTGAAATAGTGCTGACCATATGGTGCACTGTAGAGAAACTTTGCACGTCGAAAAGTCGATCTACATGAATACTACCTGGCAAGCAGCTGCGCCCGAGGTCATTACGTAGGAGGTCTACAATCATAAGATTTTCAGCGCGATCTTTTTCTGAGCTGCGCAAGTCATTGCGTGCGAGATCATCAGATTGCTTATTGTTGTGTCGTGGGCGAGTGCCTTTTACCGGTGATGTTTCGACTCGGTGACCGTGCAACGATAGGAATCGCTCTGGAGACAAGCACATTAAGACGGCATCATTTTCAAGCGACAGGTACGCAGAAAACGGTGTGGCAGCAACAGTGCGCAGTTCACGATATGCCTGCCAAGGGTCTCCGTCGTAGTGAGCGGTGAAGCATTGGGCCAAGTTAACCTGGTAGCAATCTCCAGCTTGAATGTAAGCCTGTATTGTGTCGAACGCGTCTTTGTATTGGCTAGCAGTAAAATTGGAAGAAAAGGCCTTGCTCAATGCCAAGCCTTTTCTGGAACGAGTAGGAGGTTGGCGCAGTCTCGCCTGAATATCACTGTGCTCCGCTATACTGACTCTAGGTTGGGTTACGAGGGCGGCACGATGTAGCAGGTGATCCTGAACTATGCACCAGTCATAAGCGCAAAGCTGCGCGGTGGGAAACGTGCTCATACCCGACTCTGGCTGAATATTTTGCAACGCTTTTCCGAACTCGTACCCTAAATAACCTAGAATACCGCCGCAGAAAGGAATGTCTAACGATACCGGTTGAATTCCAGAATAATGTTCTTTATGGAACAGATTCATTTCGGTGAAAAATGTCTGGCATTGCTGGTGGTTGGCCCGCGGCGGAAGGTATGGAATTCCAGTATTCCGAGGCTGCGCTGTGAGAATATCATAGCGACCAGAACTGGTATAAGGAAAACTGCTGTCTAGAAATGCCGCACGTGGCAAATCTACAATGCGCTCGAACAGCTCGCAGCTGTCTTGAAAATAGCGAATTTCCTCAAGATGCACCGATTTACTCACCTTGGTGTACCCGTTTCTATCATTACATTTCCTGTGCGCTAAATCCGCGCCGTCCTGTGGTTGAAATCATACGAACCATACAGCGATAGAACAACAGTTCAAAGTTTTGATCTGCAGCAAAACAACTGAAGTATGCGCCGAAAAGACTCGTAATGTGGCCGCCAGTTGAATTGACTTTTAATGGCTAGCAAACTACTGTTAAACCGCAAATTTTGGCAGATTTGCATCCTAATCCCGACTGCCACGACTTGCAACCAGCATACTCCCTACAGCGAGTTATGTGGACCCGCCACCGTCCTTCGGGAGAAACCTTTGAGCCAAGAAATATGACAAACAAAAATAGCAACACTTTGATCGCCTCTCTGGATAATCCATTTGCAGAGTATGAGAGGAAGGATTTTGGCGTGCCCGGTCAATTAGCGTCCAAGCCCGGTCCTTATGAAGAGGCGCTTCAATCCGGCTGGGAGCTGCAGCAGCGCCCACGTCAGATTGCAGGTGTTAAGAACATACAGCGCCAGCATCAGAAAAACCGCATGACGATCTGGGAGCGTATCCGTTATCTTAGTGACGAGACGCCAACCGTGCTCTACCAGAACTGGGGGCCAAATCTCGATGGTGCGTCGCTGGTGACGGCAATCATCAAAGTTAACGGCCGCGATGTTGCTCTTTATGGGCATGACTTTACTGTTAGAGCTGGTTCAATGGATGCAACCAACGGAGCCAAATTGGCGCGTCTATTTCAATTGGCGGCAAAGCAGCGAATTCCAGTAGTCGGAATCAACGATAGTGCGGGTGCATTTATTCCGGCGGGTGTTGGCGGGCTTGACGGCTATGCAGAGGCATTCGCCGCGCTGCGTCGCATTAGCGGTATTGTTCCCAGTATTATGTGCATGTTTGGATTTAATGCGGGCGGTGGCTCGTACCTGCCGCGTCAGGGCAGTTTCCTAATTCAACCCAATGAAACCTTCTTTGGCTTGACTGGCCCAGGGGTTGTCAAGTCAGTGCTGGGTGAGGATGTGACGCCGGATGAGTTAGGAGGGCCAGGCGTTCACAGCAAGACCGGCGTTACAGATTTTGTCGTTAAGGACGAAGTTGCTGCTCTGCGTAAAGTGCGATCCCTGCTGAACTACTTGCCCAGCTACAACGGCGAACTGGCGCCTTACCAAGCCAGCTCTGATCCGATCAACCGCAAGACATGGGATATTGAGATTTTATTGAAGAAAGCCATCAATTCTCCTACAGGGTTCAACACGCCTATTGATATTACAATTTTGATTCAACAGTTGTGCGACCATGGAGACTTCCTTGAAATTCAGCCTGACCGTGCCCGCAACACCGTCACCGCATTGGGTCGTATGGGTGGGAATGTGATTGGCTTTGTTGCTAATAACTCAGCGGTTTCATCGGGACAAATCGACATTGATGCAGCCTACAAAAATGCGCGATTTATCCGCTTTTGCAACCTTTATAATATTCCCGTTATCTTTCTAGAAGACACCACTGGTTTTTTGCCTGGGAAGGATCAGGAAAGCGGCGGAATTATTCAAGCTGGGCGAGCTCTTCTTGATGCTATAGTTGATCTTCGCACTCCGCGCTTTTTAGTCTTAGTACGCAACGGATTTGGCGGCGCCTATGCTGCCTTCAATGGCCATTACGTGGGTGCCGATTTTGTTGTAGCCCTGCCGACTACGCGTGTGGCCGTAATGGGTCCGGCCGGAGTAGAGTACGTCTACAAAGATGAATTACGGAAAATGCGCGGCTCGATTTCTGGAAAGCTGGATGCGGAAATACAGGCTCAAATGGACGCGGGCTTGTCTGGAGATGAGGCGAGGAAAATGGCGCAACAGTTAATCAACGATTGGGTTAAAGAGGAAGAGGCTCAGTTGGCGGAACGTTACACCAGAGAGCTGATGAACCCCAATGAAGCTCTTAGCCTCGGTTCGATTTCTCAAATTGTAATGCCGGCAGATTTACGTCAAGTACTAGCTGAGAATATGGCATTTTACTTACGCCGTTATCAAGCACAGCCGCTGCAAGACGTGCAGCGCGAATTTCACTAGGCCGGGTTACGGCAATACGACTTTAGAGGAAAACCTGCGTGTCCAATGAATTTTACTTAAGTAATCCGCTCGTTCATCGAGACCGCAGGCTCGGTCATATGTCCAGTGCATGGGTGAAACAGTTCAGTTGTACCGGCATTCAGCCACTTATTATTTGTCGCGGGCCTATTCGCAAGGAAGCCATGGATGTTTTTACGGAGATGGGCATCACGCATTTCGGTATATTGTTGTCAGAGAAGGACTCTATCGTTTACCGTAATGCTATTGCGCCCGAGTTACGCTCGTTAAGTCACCCTGACCGGATTCATCGCGTACCCGATTACAGTGGTGCAGATAAAGAAGAAAGAGAGCAGCGCATCAAGCAAATTATAAATATTGCGCGCGACAACGACTACAATGCTATTTTTGCAGGTTATGGCTTCATGGCCGAAGACGAGGCCATGGTGGCGGCCATGGAGGCAGCAGGCCTCATCTTTATTGGTCCCTGTTCACGAACGGTGCACGACGCTGGTCTGAAAGATGAGGCCAAGCGAACTGCGCTTAAATGTGGTGTCTCTGTTACGCCCGGCATCGATAACGGCACAGCCCTGACATTGCTCAAAAAACATGCTGATGTGATGTCTCTGCAGACTCTTGTCAAAGAGCACGATCTTGCTATCGACGCTTCCATCTTGTCAGACCCATCAGTGAGCTTGGAAGATAAGGCCGATCTCGTGCTCGCTGCCTCTTATAAAAAGGGTATTGACCTATATACGGTAGACGAACTGTGCGCAACGCTTACGCAGGCTGTCGGTAAGATGACTGCCGACTATCCAAGTAACCGAGTGCGGCTGAAGGCAATCGGTGGCGGTGGTGGCAAGGGGCAACGCATACTCGGTGTTGGTGAATCCGCACGCACAGCAGAATTGGTGAGAGAAATACTTAATGAGGTCAAAACGACCGGGATTGGCGACAATAAAAATGTGCTAGTTGAATTGAACATTGAGACCACACGCCATCAGGAAATACAGGTGATTGGTAATGGCCAGTGGTGTATGTCAATGGGGGGTCGTGATTGCTCACTGCAAATGCACGAGCAGAAGCTATTGGAAGTGTCCGTCACCGTTGAGTCATTAATGCGAGCCATCGAACAGTCAGAGGCAAGTGGACAAGACGCAGAGACGGAAGTACTAAAACAGGATTTAGTAACTTTGACAGCTATGGAAAAAGAGGCAGAAGTATTCGGTGAGGCGGTTGGGCTTGACTCTGTCTCAACTTTCGAATGCATAGTAGATCGTGACCGACATTTTTTCATGGAAATGAACACCCGTATCCAAGTTGAGCATCGCGTGACAGAATTATGTTATTCGCTGAAGTTTAGCAACCCAGATAACTCAGAAGAATATTTTGTTGTCGAGTCACTAGTGGAAGCCATGGTTTTGATCGCTGCCCATGCGGAGAAATTGCCCAGACCGGAACGTATTACAAGGATGAATGACAGCGTCGAGGCGAGGCTTAACGCGACTAATCAGTCATTGCAGCCTCACGCTGGAGGGGTTATTGAATCTTGGAGTGACGCCATTGAGGGAGAGATTCGTGATGATCAGGGCATCAGTGTTCACAATCCTGATACCGATGTTTTTATGAAATATACGTTGGCAGGCGCTTATGATTCAAATATCGCTCTGTTGCTGACCGTTGGAGACACCCGGCTTGAAACTTATGAAAGAATGGCAGAAACAATTCGCCAGACTCGGATGCGAGGAAAGGACCTGGCTACTAATCTTGAATTTCACTACGGCTTAGTGAATTGGTTTATTGGCCAAAATATCAATGCCAGGCCGACGACGCGCTTCATTGTTCCTTACTTAACCGCTGTTGGTGGTCTCAAGCAATGCGCTAATGATCTGGATATTCACTATGCATATAAGAAAATTTGTGATTCAACGCTATGTGAAACTGAGGGAGATGTTCGCACTGCGCTTGCTGACACCTTGCAGCGTAAGGAGTCATTGCTTCTACGACCGCTGCGGGAATTGCTTCAAGAACCACATATGCTCAGCGGTTGGCTAAGTGTTAACCGTGACTGCTATACGGTGATTGATGGAAAAATATGTTGGAATGAAAATCCTCTCGAACTACTGAGCGAGACGTATCACTTTCTCAATATGGACTATATTTCAGGTGACAATCCCCCTGCGGCCGTGATGATATGGGATCATGATAATACGATACTGCAAAGCGCGCTGGCCTTTTACGCGGAACTCAACGTGCGAACTGGATCTGAAGATTGGTTAGAGTTATGTTCAATTCTCGATAGTGATGAACCACCCACGGGTATAGATTCTGACCTATGGAATCACGTACGTAACTCTCATCGAGGCTTCCAGGCAGGGACTGATATTATCGCTTTAATGCCTAGTGTTGCAGAAACAACAGGTTTTTATGATCTGGCAGTCAATCTCGATCTGACTATCCATATTCCAGAGCGACTCTTGGAAGAAAAGCTTCAAACAACCATGGCGAAGGTTTTGGTCCCGCCGCCGGTGGCTAGTTCGGACGAGATTCTCTCTGAAAGTGGCGGTATGTTTTACTCGCGCGAAACGCCGGCACACGACGTCTATATTAATGAGGGCGATCATTTCAATGCGGGCGATCCTCTATTTATTGTCGAAGTTATGAAAATGTTTAACAAAGTCTATGCCCCGTTTTCTGGCACTGTTGCAAAAGTTTTAGTAGAAAACGATGGCAGCATCATCAGTAAAGGGCAAGCTATCTTCAAGATCATACCGGATGAAATTGCCGTTGAGGTCTCTGCCGAGGACGTTGCGAAGAAACGCATCACTGTCACCGAAAATTTCCTGCAACAGATTTAAAAGAGGGTCACAAATGATTACAGCTCTAGACCATATCGCTATCGCCGTACCTGATCTGGAAAAAGCAATACAGCGCTTCGTCACTGACTTTGGGCTACCTCTGGGCGGTACAGAAGACGTCTTGGAGGCACAAACTACTGCCGCCTTCTTACCTCTGCCTCCCACAAGCATTGAATTAGTCCACCCTCTCAATGGTGAGGGTCCTGTGAAGACTTACTTGGAAAAAAGGGGCGGCGGGTTGCACCATCTGTGCTTTCGTTCTGATGACATCGATGCGGATGTGGCGAGGTTGCGGGAGAAGGGCTACCAGTTTCTTGCAGATGCGCCGACGCCTGGGGCACATGGAGCAAGAGTGATTTTTATACACCCTAAGAGTTGTGACGGCGTACTAGTCGAAATCAATCAGCCGGCCGAGGGGCATTGAGGAGCAACACATGAGCGAAGACATATACGACAAGGCTGACTCCACGCCTGACAAGTGGGCTGCGCTCGCGACAAAGCAGTTAAAGGGCAAAAGTCCCGAAGATCTAGTCTGGAATACGGCAGAGGATATCGCTGTGAAGCCGCTTTATACGTCGGCTGATGTCACTTCACTTGACTACGCCGACACTATGCCCGGCATGTCACCCTATGTGCGTGGCCCACAGGCCACAATGTATGCTGGCCGCCCTTGGACTATTCGGCAATATGCCGGTTTCTCAACTGCTGAAGAATCCAATCAGTTTTATCGACAGGCACTGGCCGCGGGCGGGCAAGGAATTTCGGTTGCTTTTGATCTCGCTACGCATAGGGGTTACGACTCTGATCATCCGCGTGTCGCTGGGGATGTCGGCAAGGCGGGTGTGGCAATTGACTCTGTTGAGGATATGAAAATACTTTTTGATGGTATTCCCTTAGATAAAGTATCGGTTTCTATGACTATGAACGGTGCAGTACTTCCAATTTTAGCCGGATACATTGTGGCGGCAGAGGAGCAGGGAGTAGAGCAGACGCAGCTAGCTGGCACGATACAAAACGATATTCTTAAAGAGTTTATGGTACGTAATACCTATATTTATCCTCCTACGCCAAGCATGAAGATTATCGGTGACATCATTGCTTATTGTTCTTCCAATATGCCAAAGTTCAACACGATTTCTATCTCCGGCTATCATATCCAAGAAGCGGGCGCCAACGCGGCATTGGAACTCGCGTATACGCTCGCTGATGGCAAGGAATATATTCGCACAGCGGTCGCCGCAGGGCTCGGTATCGATGAATTTGCACCGCGCCTTTCATTCTTTTGGGGCGTAGGCATGAATTTTTATATGGAAATTGCAAAAATGCGAGCGGCGCGTTTACTTTGGACTCGGATCGTGTCTGAATTCAATCCTCAGAATCCTAAAAGTTCTATGCTGCGGACGCACAGTCAGACATCCGGATGGTCTCTAACAGAGCAGGATCCCTATAATAATGTTGTGCGCACTACAGTGGAGGCGATGGCGGCAGTGTTTGGCGGGACCCAGTCATTGCACACAAACGCACTGGACGAGGCGATTGCTCTACCTACTGATTTCTCGTCTCGCATCGCCCGAAATACACAACTTATCATTCAGGAGGAAACCGGAATCACCAAGGTGATTGACCCATGGGGTGGCTCTTACATGATGGAAAGTCTAACCCAAGATATTGCAGATAAGGCATGGGAACTCATCGAAGAAGTGGAGGCAGCAGGCGGCATGGCTAAGGCCATTGAAACCGGCATGCCGAAAATGCGCATTGAGGAAGCCGCCGCCAAAAAGCAGGCGCGCATTGACCGCGGCGAAGATGTTATCGTTGGGGTCAATAAGTACAAGCTTGATGAACAAGACGATATTGAAATTCTTGATATTGATAACGACGCTGTCCGTGAAGCTCAACTGTCTCGATTAGGCACTATTCGAAGCACCCGTGATGAAGATTTGGTTGAAGCTATCTTGGAGGAAATTTACCAGTGCGCGGTCAGTGGAAAAGGCAATCTTTTGGCCCTAGCTCTGGAGGCTACTCGGAGACGTGCAACGGTAGGGGAGATATCTTTCGCTATGGAACGTGAATTTGGACGTTTTAAGGCAAGCGCTCAGACAGTGTCAGGGGTCTATGGTGCTGCATTCAAAGAGGACGACAACTGGCAGGGCATCAGTAAGGATATTGATGCCTTCGTTGAGCACTACGGTCGCCGACCGCGCATGCTGGTATGCAAAATGGGGCAAGATGGTCACGACCGCGGTGCTAAGGTAGTTGCAACAGCATTTGCCGATGTCGGTTTTGATATCGATTTGTCGCCGATGTTTTCGACGCCAGAGGAAGTGGCGCGTCAGGCCATTGAAAATGATGTCCATGTCGTTGGTGCCTCATCTCTCGCGGCGGGCCACAAAACGTTGGTGCCATTGTTGGTTGAGGAACTAAAGAAGCAGGGCGCAAGTGAAATTGTCGTCATTGCGGGTGGCGTTATTCCTAAACAGGACTATGACGTTCTTTATAAAGCTGGCGTAAAGTGCATTTTTGGTCCTGGGACGCCGATACCGCAGTGCGCTCGCGAGGTACTTGAGGCAGTGAAGGGCGCGCACGGCTGACCCGCCGATGGGTCGCGACAAGACTGTTGGCTACTGCATAACAAAACTTCCGGTTTATGAGGGTCTATGTATCAACAGTGCCATAGCCGGCACTCGAGGGTCCTGCAGTGATCTTTCTGAAAAAGGCTGCGCAAACGTCGCTCGCTCCTTCTCGGCAACTCAAGTAGCGCAATCTTCGAGTCGCGAAGTCGAAGAGCCAGGGTCGAAAATCATCTTCGCTGTGTCGCAATTTCTGTTGGCGCCTAATATCATCGAGCCGTCAATCAAATCGATAGCTCTACTTAGTATTGCCTTCCAGTTATCAGTGGCTATGCCGCGACAAATTTTTCGCACTGTGTCATGATTACTATGAGTGGAATAGTAGTAATTCCAGCTATACTAATGCTAATTGCAAGGACGTCGCGACGTTAATGTGGCGTCGAGAATGCAGACGAAGAGCTGATGACGACATTCAATCTACAGCACCTTATAAACGGTAACCGCCGCGCTTTAGCGAAAGCTATCACCATGGTGGAGAGCACGCTTGAGCCAGATCGGGAGCAGGCTCAAACTATTCTGGAACAAGTATTACCACACAGCGGCAACAGTATTCGCATTGGTATTACCGGTGTGCCTGGCGTTGGAAAGTCCACGTTTATTGAAGCCTTTGGCCTATATTTGATAAAGAAAGGGAAGCGTGTTGCCGTGCTCGCCGTTGATCCAAGCTCTCCTGTCGCTGGAGGCTCTATTCTCGGCGACAAGACGCGAATGGAAGACTTGTCGAGGAAGGCTGAAGCCTTCATTCGACCGACGCCTGCGTCTGGAGCGCTGGGCGGCGTTGCGCAGAAAACTCGAGAAACTATGCTTTTGTGCGAAGCGGCTGGTTACGATGTCATCTTGGTTGAAACTGTTGGTGTAGGGCAGTCTGAGTATCACGTCTCAGCAATGGTAGATTTCTTCATGGTCCTGATGCTACCCGGTGGTGGCGATGAGTTGCAAGGGATCAAGAAAGGCATCATGGAGCTGGCAGACGCGCTTGTCATCAACAAAGCAGACGGCCCCAGCGAAACGTTAGCAACGATGACACAGCGTCAGTACACCAGTGCCATGAGTCTACTGCGGCACAATAGTTTCTGGACACCCAGAGTACTCACGTGCTCCGCCTTGACCCCTGCCAATATCGACACAGTGTGGGACATGATCGTAGATTATTATTTTGAGTCTCTGGAAGTCGAGACCTTTGACAGCAAGCGAATTCAACAAAACTTGGACTGGATGCATCAGTTATTGAATGAAATGTTATTGCTTAAGTTATCTAAGAACATGGAAGTTAAGGCGTTATTACCGGCGCTTGAACAGGCAGTACAGCGTCAAGAGATGACGGCTTTTGCTGCCGTTCGCCAACTGATGGACCAGTTTTAAACTATATAATGCTGAGTGTAATGCCCTTCTGTCATGCGCAGAAAAATCATTACACACAGTACGATCCTCAGCTTTCTGGGGTCATCGCGGCAGAGAATTAAAAGCCATACAATTTTTTAAGGTCGGGGTCTTTGTCTGCGATCAAGCGTGCCAAGTCTACCATCACTTTGCACTGTTTCCATGACGCATCATCCTGCATCTTGCCATCTACCATCACTGCACCACTGCCATCGGGCAACGCTTCCAGCACGCGTTTGGCCCAATCGACCTCATCAGCAGGTGGGCTAAACACGTTCCTAGCGATCTCTATCTGGTTGGGGTGCAGGGACCAAGCGCCTACGCAGCCCATTAGAAAGGCATTGCGGAACTGGTCTTCGCAGGCAAGAGGATCATCGATGGCGCCGAAGGGGCCATAGAAGGGCAGAGCGCCCACGCTAACGCAGGCATCCACCATCCGCCCCAAGGTGTAATGCCACAGATCTTGCTGATGAGTGCCGCGAGCGGCTTGTGGGTTTTCTGGATTTGGATCATCACGCACTAAGTAGCTTGGATGACCACCCCCGATCCGCGTCGTTTTCATGCGTCGTGACGCAGCCAAGTCAGCAGGACCTAGGCTCATGCCCTGAATGCGTGGGCTGGCATTGGCGATTTCTTCAACATTTGCCACACCGAGCGCAGTTTCCAGCAGGCAGTGCAACTGTATAGGTTTTTTTAGACCTGCCCTCGCTTCGAGTTGCGCGAGCAATTGATCGGCAAAATGAATATCCCAAGCTCCCTGAATTTTTGGAAGCATAATAACGTCAATTTTATTTCCCACCTCAGTCACGATACGAGTGATATCGTCGAGGAACCAAGGGCTATCGAGGCTATTAATTCGTGTCCACAGTTGGGTATCACCAAAGTCATTATCCCGTGCGATATTGATGAAGCCTTCACGAGCCGCCTCTTTATTTTCTATCGCAATCGCGTCCTCAAGGTTACCCAAAAGGATATCGACTTTTTTTGCAATGCCCGGAGCTTTTTCCACCATGCGCGGATTGCTTGGATCAAAAAAATGAATCATGCGAGAGGGCAGGACAGGTATGTCTCGAAGCGGTGGCGGTGCACCGAGTGCTAAAGGGCGGAAAAAATCACGGGGACTGCGCATGGCTCACTCCAATGGGCGTTATGTGTATTTGAGTACCGAGTTAAATTTTATGTAATTGTTTTCTAAGCGACTCATAGTGCTGGAATAGATCCAACTGATTTTTTTCGAGCTGCGCCAGAAACTTTTTTTCGCCGCCGAGTCGCTCTATACCGAAGCTGCCGAATTCTTCCAGCAAACGCTTGTGTATCCAGTAGATTTGATATCGACGGCGGCGTGGCAGCAAGGTCTGCTGCGTTGTTAGCGCATTATGGTGCTCATCGATCACGTCTGCGAGTGATTCAACCCCTGCATTTGTGGTGGCACTGGTGGCCAACACTGGGACTTTCCAATGGCCATCAGGATGCTCTCGATTGAGCGCCGACCTCAACTCTGCCAATGTGCGACGAGCAACATTTCCCATATCTTCCTTGTTTACCACCAGAATGTGGGGTACTTCCAAAATACCCGCTTTCAAAAACTGTACGCTGTCACCAGAACCCGGTTGTGCCACATAACAGGTGGTGTCGCAAAGCTGAGCAATATCGGCTTCCCGCTGGCCAACGCCTACTGTTTCTATAAGCACAATATCAAATCCTGCCAGCATGACAATACTCATGGGCCAGACCTCGGCACTCAAGCCTCCAAACTGGCCGCGGCTGGATAGCGAGCGTATGAATACACCGTCATCCTCATGGCTTGTTTGCATTCGTAGTCGGTCCCCAAGCAAAGCACCCCCGCTGATTGGACTTGAGGGATCAACCGCCAGCACGCCCACCCGTAAACCTCTTTTTCGCCACACTGATATCAAGGCCGCACACAACGTCGATTTCCCCGCGCCTGGGGGGCCAGTAATGCCAATAAGGTGTCTATCTCGGAACTGTTGGTTGACTTGTAATAGGGCAAGTAACTCTGCAGCTTGACTGCGCACCCTTGCCCTCTGGTCATCCAATAAATTTAAAGCTGACGCTAATGCAGACCTATCACCCTCGCTGACAGCAGCGGCGAGATCGGCAGAGATTTTGTCATCGGATTGCTGCATGCGAGCACTCAGGACAAGACTTCCAAACCGTGAGCCTTGCGAATAATACTCACCATAGCACTCATTATACCATTCATATCCATATCCTTCGGCGTAAAAACCGCCTTCAGGCCATTTTGTAATAAATGTTCCGCGTCTTGCTCTGGGATTATGCCGCCTATAACTACCGGGATATCAGCTGAGCCAATTCGCTTAAGCTCAGTGAAAATATCGTCGATTAGTTCCATATGACTTCCGGATAAGATAGAGAGTCCGATCAAATGGACACCTTCTTCCTGAGCGGCGCGGGCGATTTGATGTGGTGTGAGTCGAATACCCTCATAGACAATTTCAAATCCAGCATCGCGAGCCTTAACTGCGATTTGTTCGGCGCCATTGCTATGCCCATCAAGTCCGGGTTTTCCGATCAATAACCTCAGTGGACGTCCTAACTCAGTCCCAGTCATGCGCACGCTCTCACGGACTAACTTTAGAGCCTCAGATGCGCCGCCAGTTAACGGCGCAATATCGATGCCTGTGGGAGCGCGATACTCTCCAAACACTTCCCGTAACACTTCACTCCATTCTCCTGTGGTAACACCAGAGCGAGCGCATTCTATTGAAGGTGGCATAATATTAGTGCCATCAATGGCCGCTGCACGCAACAACTCCAATGCACGCTCTACTTGGTCGAAGTCACGATTCGAGCGAAAATGTCGCAGAGAAGTGAGTTGCTCTTCTTCGGCTCTTTTGTCAACTTTCATAATGCCAGATTCTTCGCCAGCCGTCAGGGGTGACTCGGCTGTCTCTTCGAAGCAGTTAACGCCTATTATTTTTAGCTCACCACTTTCGATATTTCGCATACGGAGCGTATGACTTTGTACCAATTCGCTCTTTACATACCCCGTCTCTATACATGTCACTAAGCCGCCTTGAGACTCCACCCGGGCCATCTCCTCTCTCGCACCAGCAATCAGTTCCAGAACTTTAGTTTCTACAACATGAGAGCCCTCAAATAAATCGTCATATTCGAGTAAGTCTGTCTCCAGTGCGAGCACCTGTTGCATGCGCAGGGCCCACTGTTGATCCCAGGGGCGAGGCAGACCCAATGCCTCATTCCAAGCCGGCAACTGTATTGCTCTTGCCCGCGAACTCTTAGAGAGAGTCACTGCAAGCATTTCTAACACAATGCGCTGAACATTATTTTCCGGCTGAGATTCTGTTAAGCCCAGCGAGTTTACTTGAACGCCATACCGGAAGCGGCGCTGTTTCGGGTTGTCGACGCCATAACGCTGCTGTGTCAGTTCATCCCACATGCGACCGAACGCCCTCAATTTACAGGTCTCTTCAACAAACCGAATGCCAGCATTGACGAAGAAGGAGATGCGGCCGACCACTTCATGGAAGGACTCCTCAGAGACTTGTCCAGAGGCTTTCACTGCATCCAGAATCGCGATTGCGGTAGACAACGCATAGGCCAACTCTTGGATAGGAGTAGCCCCTGCTTCCTGCAAGTGATAGCTGCAGACATTAGTCGGATTCCATTTCGGAATATGTTCAACGGTATAGGCGATAAGGTCGGTCGTAAGACGCACTGAAGGTTCGGGTGGATATATGTAAGTGCCTCGCGATAGGTATTCCTTGAGGACATCGTTCTGAGTTGTGCCTTGCAGAGTAGAGGGTTCAACACCCTGACGTTCTGCCACGGCAACATATAATGCGAGTAGCCACGGTGCGGTCGCGTTAATTGTCATTGACGTATTCATTTGATCTAAGGGTATCTGATCAAATAGGGCTTCCATGTCACCGATATGATTTATTGGTACACCTACTTTCCCAACTTCCCCACGTGCCAATGGGTGGTCAGAGTCGTAACCGGTCTGAGTCGGTAGATCAAAAGCTACCGAAAGCCCAGTTTGGCCCCGACTGAGGTTGGTGCGGTACAGTTGATTAGAAGCCTGCGCCGACGAGTGCCCCGAATAGGTTCGCATCAACCACGGCCGGTCTCGTTTTACACTGTCCTGACTCACGATAGCAGTCCTCAGCTAGGCCGACGCGCGATCAGAAGTCGGCGCTCAATTTCAAAAATTTTGTCTGTAATCTTTTCCTTCCCAAGCGCGCGTTTTACATCCTCCTTCAAGAACAGGTCTTTTCCGTACTCTTCTAATGCTTTTGCGGCGGAAACGTTCTTTACACCAATCAATTGCAGGGTGACCAAGCCATAGTGTTCTACTCCTGGGATATCCTCGGCGGCAAGCACACGAGAAAGCGCCGCGATCGTATCGCCAGCGAAAGCAGGCTGTGTGTGATAGCCCTCAGTGAAACCTAGCTCCCACACGGCATGCTCGCTAATATCTCTACTTGCTAATCCCTCAAGCCAGGCAAACACAAGGCCACCATAAACGACCGGTTCGCCGCTCATTTTTCCGGATAGCGCACTGGAGAAAATACGGTCAAAATGTAACGGGTGACTATTGCCCACCGTATACGTTAGTGCCATGTGTTCTTCCGTAATCGTGCGGCCATTGGCATGTACAATGATATCGCCAGGAGAAAAATCTTCAAAGTAAGTGTTTGGTCCAGTAAGTCCCGGAGCAACCCTCGCGCCCGTTAATGGGAGGTCAACCAAAGCGGCATTATCATCTGGAAATTCGACATTGAACTTCGGCGCTGGCGTCGTAGGCAAGCGATCACCGCGCCAGCCAACCATAATCTTACGATCATATTGGAGCACCGCGGCGTCATATTGATTCACACTCACCGTGCGAATAACTGCGATACCAGGTTTATCCGGCCCGCGGTCTTTTCGCTCCAAAACCTTAGTAAAAGCGCGCAAAGTATCACCTGGGTGCACTGGCCTTAGGAACTGAGCCTGATAATAACCGAGGTTAGCGATCGCTTTTTCTGAATCATTTTGCACTCCTAGCGATAGAGTGACGTTGAATACCATCTGTGGACTGGCCAGCAGGTCTGCAAAACCCGTATCGCGCGCATATTGGCTGTTTAGGTACATCGGATTAGCCTGCATAAAGGTGCGGGCAAACTGCAGCATATTAGTGCTAGTGAAAGTGAAGCCCCGCGGGTGTTCAAACACGCAGCCGGGCTCCAGTTCATCGAGGTAACGTCCATACTGTGGCTGACGTATCTTTGTTAAGTCTATCGGTATATCGTCGGCTATTTCCGTCTGAGATGTCAGCGTAAAAGAAACACTCATCCTCGAACCCCTTAGTCTGCGTTTTCAACTAATGAACGTCCTATCACTTTCAAAGCCAGTGTTTCCTCAGCGCCTTCAAAAATAGATAAAACGCGGGCGTCAGCAAAATAACGGCTAACTGGAGTCTCTTCAGCATAACCCATACCGCCATGAATCTGCAGGGCTTCCCGCGTCAGCCATTCTGCTGCTCTGCCTGCGAACAGCTTGGCTGCGCTAGCCTCCATGTCACCGGCACCCGAATCCATCAAATATGCAACTTCATAGGTAATCTGGCGACATGCAAGAATCAAGGAGGCCATGCGTGCGAGTTTAACTTGGGTCAGTTGGTATTGTGCAATCGGCTTGCCAAAGACGACACGATCTTTAGAGTAGGAAAGCGATTTTTCGAACGCGGCACGCATAACGCCTACAGCACGAGCAGCCGTTTGTATGCGTCCGCCGGAAAAGCCTGCCATAGCGTAGTAAAACCCTTTGCCTTCACCGCCAGCGCCCCCCAGCATGTTTGCCTCAGGGACAAAGAAATTATCGAAAAAAAGCTCGAAGGAGTGCATTCCTCGATAGCCGATAGTTGCGATAGCGCGCCCGCTCAGTTTACCGCCCATATCAGATAAAACTTCAAAATTATGGCCATCGCTAGAGGGTTTCTCCAGCAAAAAAATTGATAGCCCACGATGTCCCAGCGCCATGTCAGGGTCAGTGCGTGCGAGCACCAACAGCAGGCCAGCTTTGCCTCCGAACGTGCACCACGTCTTGGCGCCATTCAATGTCCATCCACCTTCGGCCCTAGTCGCTTTTAGGCGAACTCCCGCTACGTCCGAGCCGTAATTAGGCTCTGTGACAGCAACGGCGCACAGCGGATTGCCAACCGCGAGTTGCGGCAGCCAGTGCTGTTTCTGTTCTTCTGTACCACCTTTGAGTAAAGCGCGCGCAAGAATTTCCGGCCGTGTAATGAGGCTTCCGGCGGCGCCGATGGAGCCTCGCGATAACTCCTCCGTGACGACAATCATACCGAGCGTGTCCTCTTTATCATCGTCTTGCAGACCACCATATTTGGCGGGGATAGATAGGCCAAACATTCCCATTTCTTTTAACGGTTCCAAGATAGCGTCTGGAACAATGAGATCCTCGCGGTGAATGGACTCCGCGAGTGGCGCGACAACATCGTCGGAGAAACGCCGAAATGTATCGCGCATGATGGTGTGATATTCCGACAGCAGATCAGGCCCTAGGTCTCCATCTCGCTCTAATATGCCTTGACCAATCGCAGCGATGTTCTGCGCTGCAAGCTGTCCTGACAAAAACTCCTCTACCAGCGCATCGGTGGCAATATCTGCATGTGTCATGCCGTAGTCTGCGGGACACGCTCGCAAACGATTTAGCGTGTTAGTGATGGCGTCGGCACAAAATAGGTTAGCAAGCTGTATTGTCAGTGCGTTCGCAGATACGGAACGCGCGGCCAGCTGCTGAGCATGGGCACTGAGGAATCGAGCTGCAGTACATTCTGACCAACTGACGGACAACTCATATGAGGCCAGTTGGTGTTCATCCAGTTTTGCAGCAGAGACACGGTCTCCGTCCATGGTTCGAGATTTCAATGTCGACAGCGCAGTGTCGATTAACTGTGTAGTTGCTGCGAGGGCGGTAATAGCCTGTTGCAGTCGTTGCTCAAGACCAGAAAAAGCGTCAGACATGAAAAATCCTACCAAAAGAAAATGAAGGTTTAGCTGCAGAATTGGGCTGCGTCCGTGCAAGACAAAAGCAGTTCAATCATCTAAACCGTAGATTTTAGAGCTTTGCTCTCTGTTAAACAACCGCCAGCCGATATTTGCGTGTTTACTGCATTAGGTGATGGGTCAGCCGATCGAAATCGATTCGAATCAGCACGCTACTTGCTCACTGGCTATTCGCTTCTGTATCCTTGGCACACAAATTTTCTTCAGGATTCAGTACATGACTAACAGACCTCGACGCTCGTTGCTGTATATGCCGGGTTCCAATCCTCGTGCTCTCGATAAAGCTCGCTCTCTCCCAGCAGATGGACTCATCCTCGATATGGAGGACTCGGTGGCCCCAGAGTCTAAATCTCTAGCACGGGAACAAATTTCATCAGCTCTAGAGCAGGGTGGCTATGGGCATAGGGAGTTGATCGTGCGCATAAACGCTTTATCAAGCGAGTGGGGAACTGAGGATATTCAAGCGATCTGCGAGTATCCTGTCGCGCCTGATGCCGTTTTAATCCCGAAGATAGATTGCGCGAAGGACGTTATCGACGCTGTTGCTGCTTTTGAGAGTGCGGGATGCCCTGAAACGGTAAATATGTGGATTATGGCCGAAACACCTTTATGCATTTTGAACATAGCAGAGGTTGCTAAGGCCCATCCTCGCCTGCGTGGTATGGTTTTGGGTACATCAGACCTTTCTAAGGACACGCGTGTCCGTCATACGGCGGACAGGCTAGGTTTCATTACTGCTCTAAACCTCTGTGTTTACGCCGCCCGCGCACATGGCTTAACCGTCATCGACGGCGTTCAACTGGATCTTAAAGACGACGAACTTTTATACGCTTCATGTGAGCAGGGGCGGGACCTGGGTTTCGATGGAAAGAGCCTCATTCACCCCAATCAGATTGCGGCGGCTAACACAGTATTTGCCCCCAGTGATACAGAAATTATCGCAGCTACCGGCATTATAGAGGCCTTCGATGAAGCTCTAGCTCAGGGCAAGGGAGTGGTAGTAGTGAACGGCCGTTTGGTCGAAAACTTGCATGTTGAAGAAGCAAAGCGGCAAATCGCACTGGCTGCGATAATTTCCCAACTCAGCGGATAAAGTTCCAGTAGCGTCTTTCGCCTTATTCCGCGTGAACAAGAAGACCACGCTTTACAGCATTACGACGAAGAGATGTAGTGATAGCTAGGGCTAATGAAACGGCATTTGTCATGTAACGCAGATGACGCCCCTTTCCGTAAGGTAGCCCAGCAACGCTACTAGGCTGTTATCCAGCAGTGCCGTATCCAAATCTGACGCGTTAAGACGCCAGTCGTGGCACAAAATAATGAGGCTCGGTAAAACGGATGTGTCGAACCTTTGGCACTCTCCATTAGCGAAGACCAAAATACTTTTTGCGTCCTGCTGCCAAGCAAGCTTGGCTGCAGGAGCTAGTTCAACGGCTTGGAAACCATCCTTCAGCAAGGAAAGCGCTTGAATTACATCATCCTGATCCTGCGGAAGAGAGTAATGCGGCTCAGTGACCAGTTCGCCAAACCACTGATTGCTATCGGCCTGATCTAAAGCCGCTCGGAGCTGAGCCGAAGCCCGTTCTAAATCAGATTGCTGGATTTCGCCCGGACGTGTCATCATTGTGCGCTTCGCATCACAATAAAATGCGTCCGATCCAAGCTGTTCCAAAAGATGGTCTGTCCATCGCGATACCATGTCAGCGATTCTCGGAGCGCGAAATCCGATGGAAAACGTTGTACATTCAGTTTGAGCTATTCCCCAATGAGCGATACCAGCAGGCACATATAGTATATCTCCGCATCGCAGTAAGTACTCTTCCGCTGTTTCAAACGTATCTATGATGCGCAATTCATCGTGCGACAATAGTGCCGTGGTGTCGTCGCAGACCTGGCCTAACTTCCATAATCTCTCGCCGCTTCCCTGCAGTAGAAATACATCATAGTTGTCATAGTGCGGACCGACGCTAGCGCCTGCTGTAGCGTAGCTGGCCATAATATCGTCTACTCTCCATTGTGGGATAAAATCGATCAGTTTGCGGAGTTCGGCCACTGCAGGGAGATAGTGATCAAGTGCCTGCACCAATACTGTCCAAGGTTGGTCACGACTGAAATCGCCGCTCTTAAAGGGCCCAAAGTGAACCCGCCATTCATTATTACGATATTCAATGAGGCGCGATTCTACGTCTTCCTCCATCGCCATGCCTGCCAACTCGTGACTGCTTACCGGCGGCTTAAATTGACTAATAGCGTTACGCATTAGCAAAGGTTTACTCTGCCAGTGATATTCCAGAAATTTTCCTCGATTGAAGTTCAGTTCCCAACTGCTAGCAATCATTCAGCTACTCAATACTCTGCGCTTGAGAGGCAGCGTTGCCAATGTAAGCTGCTGGTGTGAGCGATAGCAATTTTTTGCGGGCGTCTTCTGGGAGGTCCAGCGACTCGACGAAAGTCTGAATCAGTTCCTGGCTAATGTCTTGCCCGCGCGTGAGCTCTTTCAATTTCTCATAAGGCTTTTCTATACCGTAACGGCGCATTATAGTCTGTATTGGTTCTGCAAGGACCTCCCAACTAGAATTTAGATCCTGAGCCATAAGATCCTCGTTCAGGCGTAGCTTGCTTACGCCTTTTATACACGATTGATAGGCGATCAAGCTGTACCCTAAGCCTACTCCCATATTACGCAGGACCGTACTGTCAGTGAGGTCTCTTTGCCAGCGACTAATGGGTAACTTGGCCGCCAAATGACTAAATACCGCGTTACCAAGCCCAAGATTGCCTTCGGAGTTTTCAAAATCGATGGGGTTGACCTTGTGAGGCATTGTGGATGAACCTACTTCACCGGCAACTGTTTTCTGGGTGAAATATCCCAATGAAATATAACCCCAGATGTCTCGATTAAAATCGATGATAATAGTATTAAAGCGCGCAATAATATCGAACAACTCCGCCATGTAATCGTGCGGCTCGATCTGGGTCGTATAAGGGTTTAGTGTCAAACCTAAGCTATCTATGAACTGCTTGGCATTAGCGTGCCAGTCCACCTGCGGATAGGCGATCAAATGCGCGTTATAGTTGCCAACAGCACCATTGATCTTGCCGAGGTACTGAATGTTTTCAAGCTGTCTCAATTGTCTCCGCAGACGCGCCACAACATTAGCAAACTCTTTACCCATCGTAGTTGGGCTAGCAGTCTGGCCATGAGTTCGTGCGAGCATGGGGACAGCCGCTGCGTTGTGAGCAACTGCGTTAAGTGCAGAGGTGAGTTCCAGCATACTTGGCAGCAGTACCTGCGTAATGCCGTCTCGCAGCATTAAAGCATGAGATAAGTTGTTTATATCTTCTGAGGTGCAACCAAAATGTACAAATTCGGTAATTGACTCTAATTCAGTATTGCCGAGAAATTTCTCCTTAATATAATATTCAATGGCCTTAACGTCATGATTTGTAGTCGCCTCAATGTCTTTCACGCGGGCCGCATCTACTTCGCCGAACCTTTGGATGACCTGTTCAAGGTGCTCATTTGCGGCGTCTGAGAGGGCAGGCACTTCTTTGATGCTATCGTGCGCAGCTAAGCGCTGTAACCATCGTATTTCAACTAAAACCCGTCGCTTGATAAGGCCGTATTCGCTGAAGACTTCCCGCAGGGCAGATGTTTTGCTCGCGTAGCGTCCATCTATAGGCGAGACTGCAGTGAGTGCTGACAGATTCATTCCGTTCTCCAAGCCTTAAACATTAATCTTACACCACGCCTAGTCCGCGGGACAGGTTCTGCGCACTGCGTAAAAATTTTTTACGGTATACGAGCAATCCCCAGCGATGTCCGCCCAATTGACGCCACAGAAACGCGGAGCGAATTCCTGCTAATAACGCAGACCGAATTATCTGTGCATTTGCGCGATCTTGCAGATGCTGGACACTGCCGGTGACTTTAATTCGAAATTTGTGATTGCTGAGAGTATCCTCGTAAATACCAGAAATACTATGGCACAGTTCATTGACGTTATTTGAAAAATGTTCTGCCCGAAAACTGGTGTGGTTAAGCCGCGAGCGCACCACAGAAACCATCTCTGTGTTTGCGGAAAATTTGCGTTCCAGATAGAGCAGACTAAACACGTAGCGAACTAAATCGCGGGTTTCCTGCGCTTTGGTGTCAGCCAAAAGAATACTCAGATTCTGCAGCCCCAGCTTTACACCGGAGACACCACCAAACAAATCGGCTGCGCTATCCGGTGAAAATACAAATAAGCTGTGAATCGATGACTCGAGAAAATCCAGAGGATAGCTTCCCGTTTTAGAAATCTGGTCAACCAACCGCGCGGCCTGAGCTACGCCAGCGAGTGCAATCGTCTGCTGCTCGAGATTATTTAGTGGACTGGCGCTCATTTAAATTACCATGCTATCGATGACTCCGCCGCCCAGGCAGCGGCCATTCTGATAAAATACCACAGACTGGCCCGGAGTGATGGCGCGCTGGGGATGAGCGAAATCTACTCGGTAGCCGCAATGCCTTGAATCAGAGAGCGTGCACGCCTGATCCGGCTGTCGATAGCGCACCTTGGCGGCACATCGCAACGGCATCATAGGAGCTTCTTCTGCCACCCAATATATCTCGGAGACAGATAAACTGGATTTGAACAGTGCGGGGTGGTCATTGCCCTGACCTACTAACAATACATTGCGCGCTAGATCTTTATCCAAGACGTACCAGGGAGCCTCTTTGTGATGCGCAAGCCCACCAATGCCTAGACCTTGGCGCTGTCCAATTGTGTGATACATCAAACCTTGATGGGTGCCCAGTGTTGTTCCTTCAAGACTCTGGATCGCTCCCGGTTGCGCAGGCAAATACTGTTGTAGAAAGTCTTTAAAACGCCGCTCACCAATAAAGCAAATACCGGTTGAATCTTTCTTGTTTGCAATTGCCAGCCCATGCTTTGAAGCTAGGCGTCTCACTTCAGACTTTTTGATCTCTCCGATCGGAAACAATGTTTTCTCCAACTCTGAGTGCCCGACGGCGTGTAAAAAGTAACTCTGATCCTTATTACTGTCCACCCCTTTAAGCAGCGTTGCTTTGCCGTTTTCTTTTCCAAGACGGGCATAGTGTCCGGTTGCAATATAGTTGGCTTCGAGTTGCATCGCGTATTCAAGAAATGCTTTAAACTTTATTTCGCGGTTGCACAAAATATCTGGGTTGGGCGTGCGGCCAGCCTTATATT
This sequence comes from Haliea sp., assembly GCA_002862465.1. Taxonomy (GTDB): domain Bacteria; phylum Pseudomonadota; class Gammaproteobacteria; order Pseudomonadales; family Halieaceae; genus Marimicrobium. The sequence goes on along the minus strand of PKDD01000031.1, from coordinate 12,166 downwards.
CAGCTAAAAAGTATTCGAATACATTATCCCAATACTCTGCAGAAAAATTGGCGCCATGGAGAACGATACCCAATTTATCCGCTACGGCCTGTGCGTCGGCGAAGTCTTCTTTTGCTGTGCAGTATTCAGTGCCGTCATCTTCTTCCCAATTTTTCATGAACAGACCTTCCACCCGGTAGCCCTGTTCTAGAAGTAGAAGGGCAGCAACCGATGAGTCGACACCGCCGGACATCCCGACGATAACCTTGCTGGCGCGGTTCACAGTTTTCATGGATGGCTAATTAAGTCCAAAGGGTAGCAGATGCCTTGACGTTTCTTGTCTATAACCGTTTTCACTAAAGGACTGCGCAGTCTAGCAGACCTAGCGATAATTGCGTCATAGTCGAACCAATGTACCGCATGAATATCCGGGTCTAGAACCGCGTCCTTGGCATTATATAAGGCTCTGGCCAAAAATGTGGTGCGGTAGTAAGTTACGCCATTTGTAGGCGCGCAGTAGAGCGCAATATCCACCACGCCAGTTAATTCGATGTGCCAGCCGGTTTCTTCGAGCGTCTCACGCCGTGCAGCTTGCGTCAGAGATTCACCTGACTCCACGTGACCAGCAGGTTGATTGAACACCATCTCTCCGCTGGTTTTGTCACGCTCTTCTACTATGAGATACTCGCCTTCTCTTTCTACGATACAGGCCACGGTGATATGTGGTGGCCATTCTCGAGTGTCCGATACTGAATTTGTAGAATGCTTGATCTTTCCACCTCCCATTTTTTGCTGGATTATGCATCGTCTCGTAACTACTGATGCTGTTAACTCTATACCATTACGTCCGAAGCACACTTTTCGATTCAGCGGGTAACTGATAATTCATTGAGCAGCGTGCCCCTGAGCAGTCAGTGTCGAGAGTAATCTCATCCGCAGGGGCAACGGCATGGCACAAGCGTCAAGCAGCGAAGCTAGGTGAAAACAAATGTCACTTGTCAACTCGCCACCGTTCTTCGCACCATTCCTCGAATAAAAAACAGGCTTGACACGAAGCCTAGTACGGCAAACGCACTCAGGGCAGCAAACACTTTTTGGTGGCCTGCAACACCCGCGCTGTTATCCAGCAACCAGCCCATTCCTGGGGCAACAAATATATCGGGCGTAAAACCGATGACGGAAATGACACCAATCGCAGTACCTGTGACGGCTATGGGTATCTTTGACTCTGCCACCAGTGCAAAATAAATGGCGTGTAAAGCATAAACAGCAGAACTCGTAATAACGACATTTGCCACTAGTATCCAGTAAAGCCCTGCCTCTGGTGTCATAAACGTAAACAAACAATAACCGATAATAAGTGTGCCAAATGCAATAGTAATGACTTGAGAAGGTTTATAACGGTCGGCAAGCAATCCGGCTAGAACAGCCGCAATCGGACGGATCCAACTGCTAAGCCCTCCAATGCTAGCGCCTTCGATTTCGGTCAAGCCGTAACCTTGTGTTGCATAGAGCACGTAATAATCGATGCCTTTGTAGGCTACGTATGCACTCATCACGATAAGCATCTGTGGCCAAATGAGTGGAGTATTTAACACTTTAGTCAGCCCGCGCCTGAAAATAAAGGCAGTCGATGCCGACGGCTTAAAGTCTGATTGCACAGGGATGAATAAGGCGACAAAAACTCCAGCAATCAAAGTGGCGCCAACGTACAAGTGAATAATATCCTGCATAGCTTGCCGCCTCGCTCCAGCGACTAGGCGGTCTAGATCGTCCGGCAGCGTAAAAGACAAGATTGCTATAGCGAGCGAAACCAAAATTGCAGCAAAGAGTCCTCGTCCTGCCTCCAGAAATCCAAAGGCTCTACCTTGCTGTTGCAGTCCACCCCATTCGCGTGTTGCTTTAATAAGCGCACCCCAGAATAACAATATTGTTGAGCAACCCCAAAAACCATATAGATAATACAAGCCTTGCAGGTCTGGTATTTGTGCAAAGTAAACGCCTCCCATTCCTGTGGCAAGCAACGCGACAATAAGAAGATTTCTGGCTTCGAAGCGGTCGGCCAGTGGGCCGCCGAAAAAATACGACAACATCGCTACGATGCCGTAGGTGGCCTGAACCTGACCAATCTGCAAATTACTAACTTGGAAGACTTCAAGCATGGTAGGGCGAAAAAACCGCACCACGTGAAAGGGCAAAGAGAAAATCGCCTCGCCCGCCATGATCAGGGATGCAATACCCATCACACGATACACGCGCGGCGACAAAAGGTTAGTCATAGTGCGAAGGCGGATAAATAGTAAATCACTCGACTTTCTGATTGAACCTTAGAGTAGCAAAACGGACGATGGCAGTAAAAGGAAAGCAAATGCTTGGGCGCTGCCTAAAACTGCGACATTAATATAATATCGCGTTAGCGCGGAAGTGAACAAGGCTCGGCGAGTGTCAATTAAGGTTTTTTGAGGGACCGATAGGACCTTGTGCGCGGCGTTGACAAGCGCACTGTTAGCGTCCGAGACTGTCCTGGCAGCAGTCCTTCTATGCTCCACTCACCCACAGCGATCCTCACCAGACGTAATGTCGGAAAGCCGACGCTAGCGGTCATGCGCCGAATCTGACGATTTCGACCTTCGCGAATGGAGAACTCTAGCCACGAATCGGTCACGGTCTTCCGCACGCGGATGGGAGGCGTCCGCTCCCACAAAACTGGCGGAGCGACTCGTCTTGCCTTTGCTGTTAGTGTTATTCCATCATTCAAAATTATGCCTTTTTTGAGTTTTTCAATGGCTTCTTCGCCGGGATTGCCTTCGACCTGAACAAGATATTTCTTCCATTGCTTGTGAACTGGGTTTGCAATTTCTTGCTGCAGGCGGCCGTCATCAGTCAGCACCAAAAGTCCCTCAGAGTCGAAATCTAGCCGGCCTGCAACACGGTAACTCGGAGCCGTTATATAGTTAGCCAGAGTAGGCCGTCCATCGTTGTCTGTGAACTGACTTAGCACGTTAAATGGTTTGTTGAATAAAATTATTTTAGCCATCAGAAAAGTAACCCATTAATTTAAAAAATTCAGGCCGTAACGGAAGCAGTCAATATTCAACCGTGTTATACTGTGTCCCTTATTATTAGGGGGATATTCTACCACCTCCAAACTTCCACAAACCCACGGCAACGGAGTAATTTATGGGCTACAAGCATATTCAGGTTCCTTCGCAAGGAGAAAAAATCTCGGTAAATCAAGATTTCAGCCTGAACGTTCCAGACAATCCTATTATCCCCTATATTGAAGGAGACGGAATAGGCGTCGACATTAGTCCTGTCATGATCACCGTCGTCAATGCTGCTATCGAAAAGGCCTACGGCGGTAGTAAAAAGATCTCTTGGATGGAAATTTATACAGGAGAGAAAGCGGCAGAGTTGTATGACGGTGACTGGTTTCCCGAGGAAACGTTACAGGCAATTAAGGAATATGCAGTGGGCATCAAAGGGCCACTAACCACGCCAGTTGGCGGAGGTTTTCGCTCATTGAATGTGGCTCTCCGTCAGGAGCTAGACCTGTATACTTGCCTGCGGCCGGTGCGTTGGTTTGAGGGGGTGCCCTCTCCGGTCAAAAATCCGGGCGACTGTAATATGGTGATTTTCCGCGAAAACTCTGAAGACATCTATGCGGGCGTCGAATATCAGGCAGGAACGCCTGAAGCACAGAAAGTCGTTGATTTTCTGATAAATGAAATGGGCGCAACTAAAATTCGTTTTCCCACCAATGTTGGCATTGGTGTCAAGCCCGTTTCTCAAGAGGGGACGAGGCGTTTAGTGCGCAAAGCCATCCAGTATGCCATCGATCAAAATCTGCCGTCGGTGACGCTAGTTCACAAAGGCAATATCATGAAGTTTACTGAAGGCGCCTTCCGTGATTGGGGCTATGAACTGGCTCAGCAGGAGTTTGGAGGCGAGTTAATCGATGGTGGCCCATGGGTGTCTATTAAAAACCCCAAAGATGGCAGTGAGATTGTTATCAAGGATGTGATTGCGGATGCGATGTTGCAGCAGATATTGACCCGTCCCAAAGATTACAGTGTGGTTGCAACTCTGAATTTAAATGGTGATTACTTGTCTGACGCCTTAGCCGCGCAGGTAGGCGGCATCGGCATCGCTCCGGGGGCCAATCTGTCGGATAATATTGCCCTCTTCGAAGCAACACACGGCACTGCGCCTAAGTATGCCGGACAGGATAAGGTGAACCCCGGATCACTGATTCTTTCTGCAGAGATGATGCTACGTCATATAGGCTGGAACGATGCGGCTGATCTGATTATCGACGGTATGAACGGGGCCATTCAAAATGCTACGGTGACATATGACTTTGAGCGCCAAATGGAAGGCGCTACATTGTTGAGTTGCTCGGAGTTTGGTCAAGCGATTATCGCCTCGATGTAGCTGCTCAAGTAATGGGCTAGAGGCCCGTGTTGGCCCGGGCACGTTTTCGTTTCTGATACGCACTGATCGGGCACGAGTTGCCGCTGACGAGTCTTCGGCTAAAAATTCTTAAAATGCGTCCACTCTCGCTGAGAATTCAGGCTCAACAGAATTTATAATGCCGCTAAAATCGGTAGTTACTGGAGAGCTATGGCGCTCTGCGCAGCCTGCTCAAGTACAGCTGATCTTTCCCACTCCCCTTGAAAAACCGTATACTAGTGTCCATTAATAGTAATGGTTAAATAGGCAGCAAGCAGAGTATGTTATTGAATGTGATCCATGAACCATATGAAACGCGTATGAGCAAAGAACAAGATGATTCTTCGGGCGGACTCGCGTTGGACGAGTCAAAGCCGGAACTTAAGCAGCCTGCGCTGTTCAAAGTGGTATTGATCAACGATGATTACACACCTATGGAATTTGTCGTTGAGGTGCTCGAGGCATTTTTTCGCATGAATCGAGAGCAGGCAACTCATGTCATGTTGACAGTGCATACTCAGGGCAAGGGCGTGTGTGGTATTTTTACTCGCGATATAGCTGAGACAAAAGCCGCGCTGGTTAACCAATATGCGCGGGAAAAAGAACATCCATTACTATGTGAAATCGAGGCCTTAGAGGGATAAGGCCCGGGAGCGTTAATAATGTTAAGCAAAGACTTAGAACACACATTAAACGATGCCTTCAGAGGCGCCAGAGCCAAACGTCACGAGTTTATGACGGTTGAGCATCTGTTGCTTGCGCTACTAGACAACAACGACGCATTGCAGGTGTTGCAAGCCTGCGGCGCTGATATAGGCAATCTACGTGGCGATCTAGTGGAATTCGTGGATGCTACAACACCTCTGATCCCACAGGATGAAGATGAGAGAGACACGCAGCCAACGCTAGGATTCCAACGCGTGCTGCAGCGGGCTGTGTTTCATGTTCAGTCATCCGGTAAAAGCGAGGTGACAGGCGCCAATGTTCTGGTCGCGATTTTTAGCGAGCAAGAAAGCCAGGCTGTATTTTTCCTCAAGGCAGAAAGTGTCGCACGCTTAGACGTCGTAAATTATATGACCCACGGCATATCCAGAGTTGCCAACGATGGGGATGGGGCAGAGTCCGGTCAAGTTAGCAGCGACGAGAATCAGGGTGAAGAGGGGAGTGCCAATCCGCTTGATAATTTTTCAAGTAATCTGAACGTTGAAGCGCAAGCCGGAAATATAGACCCCCTGATTGGGCGTCTTAATGAGGTAGAACGGCTGGCGCAAATTCTAGCTCGCAGGCGTAAAAACAACCCATTACTGGTCGGAGAGTCTGGAGTGGGTAAAACCGCTATCGTCGAAGGCTTGGCCAAGAAAATTGTCGATGGCGATGTGCCTGATATTCTTAAAGATAGTGTGGTGTATTCTCTTGACCTTGGTGCACTACTAGCAGGCACTAAGTACCGCGGTGACTTTGAGAAGCGATTCAAGGGGCTCCTGGCCGAGTTACAAAAGCGCGATAACGCCATTTTGTTCATTGACGAAGTGCATACCATCGTTGGCGCCGGGGCAGCCTCTGGCGGAGTCATGGATGCCAGTAACTTGTTAAAGCCTTTGTTGACCTCAGGGAAGCTGCGTTGCATTGGCTCAACGACTTTTCAAGAGTATCGCGGGATATTTGACAAAGATAAGGCGCTCAGCCGGCGCTTCCAAAAGATCGATGTCATGGAACCGAGTGCTGATGATGCCTACAAGATATTGAAGGGTCTAAAATCTCGATTCGAGGAGCATCATGGCTTGCGTTACACAGACAAGGCCTTGCGCGTTGCGACGGATTTGTCTGCCCGCTATATTAGTGATCGACTGTTACCGGACAAAGCTATCGATGTGTTAGACGAAGCGGGGGCATATCAGCAGCTCCTGCCGGCTTCACGGCGTAAAAAGGTGATCGGCGTGTCTGACATTGAAGCAGTAGTCGCGAAAATCGCGCGTATTCCGCCTAAGGCGGTGAGTGCGAACGATAAGGAGACCTTGCAAAAGCTCGAGAAAAACCTGCAAATGGTAGTGTTTGGCCAGGACGATGCGATAAGCAACCTAGCAACCTCTATCAAGTTAGCGCGAGCGGGGCTGCGGGGTGGCGAAAAACCTATTGGGTCATTCCTGCTAGCAGGACCCACCGGTGTGGGTAAAACAGAAATCACGCGGCAATTATCAGGCTTACTTGGACTGGAACTTATCCGTTTCGATATGTCGGAGTACATGGAGCGGCATACGGTATCGCGCCTGATTGGAGCACCTCCCGGTTACGTTGGTTTTGATCAGGGCGGACTGCTGACAGACGCAGTCACTCAGAACCCACATGCGGTGGTATTGTTGGATGAGATAGAAAAAGCCCATCCTGATGTATTCAATCTGTTATTGCAGGTCATGGATCACGGCACACTGACCGATAACAATGGACGCAAAGCCGACTTCCGCCATGTAATTCTGGTGATGACCACTAATGCAGGCGCGGAGAGCATCAGCCGACGTACAATAGGGTTCACTGCGCAGGATCATAGTTCGGATGGGATGGAGGCGGTCAATCGTATGTTCACTCCAGAATTTCGTAACCGCCTAGACAGTATTGTGCAATTCCAGCCCTTGAGCCAAGAGGTTATTCTAACGGTGGTTGACAAGTTCCTTACAGAGCTACAATGTCAGTTGGATGATAAACGCGTAACACTGAATGTCGACAAAGAAGCTCGTTTATGGCTCGTAGAGGAGGGCTATGACATCCACATGGGCGCGCGTCCGATGGAGCGTATTATTCAAGAGCATATTAAGAAGCCGCTGGCAGAACTAATACTCTTTGGAGCGTTGTCACAGTCGGGAGGCACGGCAGAGGTGCATGTTGATAGGGCTAGCAACACGCTGCGAGTAGCGGTGGAAGAGGAAGAGGCGGAACTGCAAAGCACCTAGCTTAGCGTTCGCGGTAAGTGATTCGCCCCTTCGACAGGTCGTAGGGCGTCAACTCCACGCGAACCTTATCACCGGTCAATATGCGAATGTAGTTTTTGCGCATTTTTCCAGAAATATGTGCAGTCACTACATGCCCATTTTCCAATTGCACCCGGAAAGTCGTGTTAGGCAGAGTGTCGACCACCTCGCCTTCCATTTCAATCTGTTCTTCTTTTGCCATTAGGCGGAAATCCTCGTCCAAAACGAGGCAGCAGTTTGCCTGAATCTAAGCGTTAGCGCTAGCCTAATCTCCCCCAAGCCTGCTTCCGTTCAACTGCAGTCCGTTAACAAGCAAAAAATCTACACTAATATTGACCAGTGATTTTTAATGTACAGCTGCAGTGGACGATAGTTGGATTTATAGGCCATTTTTTGGCAGTTCTGGATCCAGTAGCCCAGATAGAGATACTCTAGGTGCAATTCTCGGGTCTGCTCGACCTGCCACAGGATGGCATAGACGCCGAGGCTGCGCTTCGGTGCCTCAGGGTCAAAGAAGGTGTAGATTGCCGATAGACCGTCCTCTAACGTGTCGGCAACGGCCACGGCCACGAGTTTTTTCTTGTCATAAAAGCGAAAGTAGCGCGTACAGTCCCAAACGTTACTCAAGAAAGCCTCGAACTGTTCTCGCTCGGGAGGGTGCATGTCGCCATCCGAATGCCTCAAATTGATATAGCGGCGGTATAGATCAAATGCCTCTTCATCGTTAATTGTATCTGTGGCAACTACTTGGAGGTCTCGGTTGCGCTGCCGGATACGCCTTTGTCCTCGACTCGGCATAAATTCACGGACCGGAATTCTGGCGGGAATACAGGCCTCGCAATGGGCACAGTGTGGTCGATAAATATGGTCGCCGCTGCGTCGAAAACCGAGCAAGGATAGCTTGCTATATAACGCCTTATCGACGGTCTGACGAGGATCCACAAAAAGCGTGGTCGCCTGCTGATCTTCTAAGTAGCTACAACGGTGAGGGTAAGTCGTATAGACCTTGATATCGCGCAGAGATGACGTCACAGTAGGTCTGCACACGTAGCGGGTAATCGCCAAATATCATCGTCAGTCGCAAGGTCCACGCCCAACTTAAGGCGCTGCTCAAAATCTTCTCGCTTAATGCTCCTTGCACCAAGAGAGTTAAGATGTTTACTTTCTAACTGGCAATCAATCATGTGGAAATCCGCGCGGCGCAGCACTCTTACTAGTGCCACGAAAGCGACTTTAGAAGCATTTGATACCGAGCTAAACATCGATTCTCCAAAAAATACTCGTCCTAAAGAAACACCATAGAGACCGCCAACCAGTGTTCCCTTGGCATCCATGACCTCAACCGAGTGCGCAAGACCTTGCTGCTGCAGTCGGCTATAGGCAGTTACCATTTTCGCATCAATCCATGTCCCAACTCCATCGCCACGAGCTGCTGCACAAGCACGCATCACCTGCGTAAATTGCCGGTCAACGGCGAGTTGGAAAGCATCCTTTTTCAATGTCTTACGCAGAGAAGCAGACACATGTAACTCTTCGGGAAACAGCACTGAGCGAGGATCAGGCGTCCACCATAGCAGAGGTTGTGGCGCTTCGTACCAAGGAAAGATGCCGCGGCGATAAGCTGCGATCAATCTCTGCGTAGATAGATCTCCTCCTATGGCTAACAAGCCGTTAGGATCCTCTAACGCTTCACATGAAGGCGGAAAATCGCCATTGCTGTGAAGGCGTGGAAGCGGATGCATGCCTTATTGACTCAGAGCGCGTCGAGATATTTCTCTGCGTCCAGCGCCGCCATACAACCGAACCCAGCAGACGTGACTGCTTGGCGGTACACATGATCTGCAACATCGCCAGCGGCAAACACGCCTGGCACACTGGTCGAAGTAGCGCTGCCCAAAGTCCCGCTGTGGACGGTAAGGTAACCATCTTTCATATCTAGCTGTTCGGCAAAAATCTCAGTGTTAGGTTTGTGCCCGATGGCTATGAAAACACCTGCAAGGTCCAGATCGCTAACCGTATTATCCTTGACTTCCTGCACGCGTATTCCCGTAACACCACTGGCATCACCGACTATCTCCTGCAGAGTATGGTTCCACATGATTTTTACTTTGCCTTCTTTTTCTCGGGCAAATAAGCGGTCCTGCAGTACCTTCTCAGAACGGAGCGCATCACGCCGATGCACAACAGTGACCTCAGATGCGATATTCGCCAAATAGAGTGCCTCCTCAACTGCTGTATTTCCGCCTCCAATAACTGCCACCTTTTGATTGCGATAAAAAAAACCGTCACAGGTAGCACAGGCGCTTACACCCTTGCCTGCAAAAGTCTCCTCGCTAGGCAAGCCTAGGTACTGAGCGGAGGCACCTGTGGCAATAATAAGAGCGTCACAGCTATAGCTCGAAGATCCCTGAAGTAAGAATGGACGTTTGCTGAGGTCGACTTTTTCAATATGGTCAAACACTACTGAAGCGTCGAAGCGCTCTACATGTTCCTGCATTTGCTGCATCAGTTGCGGACCCTGCAGATCGGCAGCCCCGCCAGGCCAATTTTCTACCTCTGTGGTGGTGGTCAGTTGTCCTCCCTGCTGTATGCCAGTGATAACCACTGGTTTGAGATTGGCGCGAGCGGCGTAAACCGCTGCTGTATAGCCAGCGGGGCCGCTGCCCAGAATAATAAGGCGATGGTGCTGAATGTTACTCATGATGTCGATTCCTGCTCATTGTTGTCTATAATTCTACTGCCCGCATCAGTTCGCTGACCCATAGAGGGTTGATAAGGCGAACATGTCGCCATTGGAACTGAGACACCACTAAAATGTCGCATCCGCGGCTTGCCAATTCGTTCTGTATTGGGGCTGACTATGGTACTTTAAAGGCTGTCAGGCTACAAAGAGTAGATAAAACCTTAAATATTTATCATAACTCGTTGAAATAAATAGTAAATTAGCTCACAATTACTTCTTGCTATTACCTTGATAGCGCTATGTTGTGAAGACCATCTACAACGGTGCGCCACCAGTGAGGAAGATCAAAACCGTGTCCGATAGTGCCAACACAAACAGCTTCCTAGGCTCACGCTTACGTGAGGGTGCTTTTATCGGGGTAGCCGCAGTCTGTCTTTATTTGTTAATGGCGTTAGTCACGTACAATGCCAGCGACCCAGGTTGGTCGGCAACAGGGAGCGGCGCCGGTGTCCGCAATTTGGGAGGACCTACTGGAGCTTGGTTAGCCGATGTTTTTTTCTCTCTGGTGGGCTATGCCGCTTATTTATTTCCTTTGATGCTTGCGTATCGCGCAGTGGTACTCCTGCTGCAGCGAGCAGCCACTGAGGAACATTTTGACTGGACCACATTCGGAATTCGGGTTCTCGGGCTTGTATTGGTAATGATCTCCGGTACGGCGCTTGCCGCCATGAACGACACAGGCTTCTCGGCATTACCGCAGGGAACGGGAGGAATTCTCGGGCAGGCAATTAGTGCTGGCTTCACTGTGGCTTTTAGTGCGACCGGAGGTCGCATGATACTGGTCGCAATTTTTCTATTCGGAATGACTATCTTCACCGATCTGAGTTGGCTCACCACGGCAGAAAAAGTCGGGGCGTGGAGCATATTGGCATATAACACTGTTTTGCAACATCTCGCCAAGGGCATTGAGGAGTTTCAAACAACTCGTCAGCGCGAAAAGGCAGTTGAAGCGCGCAAGGTGATCATTACGGATTATGTTGAAAAAGGGAAGAAGCGTCAGCCCCCAAAAATTAAGCCGTTAAAAGGGCCCGTTGAAAAAAGCGATCGACTTGAACGAGAAAAACAACAAACGCTGTTTGAAGCACCTGTGACAGGGGATCTACCGCATCTTGAGTTGCTTGATGAAATGGTAAAGGATCATACCCGAGGATTTTCTAAAGATGCTCTCGAGGGTCTCTCCAAACTACTGGAGTTAAAGTTGCTCGATTTTGGCATCTCTGCAGAGGTCGTTGCTGTCTATCCAGGGCCGGTCGTCACGCGGTTTGAAATTCAGCCAGCACCCGGCATCAAAGTGTCACGTATCTCTAATTTAGCCAAAGATCTGGCGCGCTCGCTGTCTGTGATTAGCGTGCGGGTAGTGGAGGTTATACCGGGCAAGTCGGTCGTTGGCATCGAAATTCCCAATGAAGACCGAGAGATCGTAAACTTTAGGGAAGTGCTTTCATCAAACGTTTTTGAGGACTCAAAGTCTCCTTTGACGCTGGCGCTAGGACACGATATTTCCGGGGAGCCGATAGTGGCCGATCTAGCAAAAATGCCACACCTGTTAGTCGCGGGCACCACCGGCTCGGGAAAATCAGTTGGCGTGAATTCCATGTTGCTGAGCCTGTTATTTAAGTCCGGTCCGGCTGATGTCCGGCTAATAATGGTCGATCCCAAAATGTTAGAGCTGTCTGTATACGACGGTATTCCACACTTACTCACCCCCGTAATCACTGACATGAAAGACGCAGCAAACGGACTACGGTGGTGTGTGGCCGAGATGGAGCGGCGCTATAAACTAATGGCTTCGTTAGGCGTTCGGAATCTCGCCGGCTATAATCGCAAAGTCGATGATGCTGCCAAGGCCGGGGCCCCTTTGACCGACCCACTTTGGAAGCCAGACCCAGTTTTTGCCGAAACCGATGAAGAGCAAAACCCGCCCAATCTGGAGAAACTGCCAAGCATTGTCGTCGTAATTGACGAGTTTGCTGACATGATTATGATTGTCGGAAAGACCGTAGAGCAGCTTATCGCCCGCATTGCACAA
>PKDD01000137.1 GCA_002862465.1 Haliea sp. | reverse complement strand
GTGCAAGTGGCATTGGGCGAGCAATGGGCGCATTATTTCTCGAGAAGGGGATGAATGTGGTGCTCGCCGACATTGAACAAAAAGCGTTGGATGCAGCTGTCGCTGATCTTTGTGCGGCTGGTGGTCGTTGTATCGGTATCATGACTGATGTTTCCAAGGCAGAAGATGTACAACGTCTCGCCGATGCCGCTATCGCCGAGTTTGGTGCCATTCATATTGCTTGCAATAATGCTGGCGTTTTTGCCGGCGGCCTGCTGTGGGAGGAGAGCGTCGCTGATTTCGCATGGCAACTCGATGTCAACGTTTGGGGTGTTATTCACGGCATACGTACGTTCGTGCCCATCATGGCAGCCCAGAATAGCGAGTGCCATATTATTAACACGGCGTCCATGGCGGCGTTGACTGCCATGCCGTACTCCGGCATTTATCATATGACCAAACATGCTGTCTTAGGCCTGAGTGAGTCGCTTTATCATGAACTGGCGTTTCATGTGCCCAATGTGAAAGTTTCTGTTTTGTGTCCGGAGATGATTAAAACAGGCATAGGCACGTCAGAACGAAATCGACCTGACGCCTATAGCCGAGACGGGGATATTGTTGAGTCTGAAGCGCGGACGATGGTGTCCGAGGCAATTGCTGAGAGTGTTGCAGTGGGGATTGGCCCGGAAGTGATGGCGCAACGTGTGTTTGATGGCATCGTTGCGGAGCGTTTTTACTTACTGTCTGAGGAGGCTTGGCGAGAGACTGCACATACTCGGCTGGACGATATTCGCGTGGCCCGTAATCCGACCTTTGCTCCACCGGTCGATCTGTAGGGTCGTTGCCGAAAATAGTACATCAGGAGTTTCTCGTAATGTCAGGCACTGCACAGACCAATTTTTCTATTCCCGAGGATAATGCCTTAATTGCTCGCGCGTTGGAGAACGCGAGTATTCCTACGCTGATGATGAGCATGGTTCACATGAGTGGCGATGCAAGCCTCCTCGACGGCACTATCCGACCTGCAGGCGTCTTTATTAACGAGTATCAAGGTTATATGTCCGAAGATGACAAGGCGGCGGTGCGGACTCAGGCGCTTGACGTCATCAAGGACTTTCGTGATAGCGGTTGCAAACTGCCGGCCGCGCCTTCTAGGGATACCATTCATCGTATGATGAATTTCATCGTGGCAGGCGATGTGCCCGAAGACTATGTACCCATGATGCTGGAGGAAATGGAACTTGACGGCATAGACCAGCGCAGTGATGTCTGCAGTGATGAAGTTTCCGCAGGGGCGCGAGCGCAGCATAAAGTTCTGGTCATCGGCGGGGGTATGTCGGGCGTGTTAGCAGCCTATCGACTTCAGGAGGCAGGCATTCCCTTTGTTGTTATCGAGAAAAATGCGGCGGTGGGTGGTACCTGGTTTGAAAATCGTTACCCAGGCGCGCGCGTTGATGTCGGCAATCACCTGTACAGCTACTCTTTCGAGCCAGCACATCACTGGACGCAATATTTCTCGCAGCAAAAGGAGTTACAGCAGTATTTCGAAGGCGTCGTAAATCACCACCAGTTGGAGAAGCATTTTCGATTCAACACAGAAGTCAGCGGTGCTGTGTTCGATGAGGTAAATAATGAGTGGACGGTCAGTACTATCGACGCGGATGGTGTTAAAGCCCAGTACGTTGCGAACTCTATCATCAGTGCGGTTGGTCAATTAAATCGTCCAGTATTGCCAGATATTCCAGGCGTGAATTCCTTTGCGGGGCAGTGGTGCCATTCTGCGGACTGGGACGACAGTATTGATTGTAGTGGTAAGCAGGTAGTGGTAGTAGGCTCTGGGGCCAGTGCTTTTCAATTAGTCCCAACGATTGCCAGTGATGTTGGAGAACTGACGATATTTCAACGTTCAGCGCCGTGGATGTTCGAGAATCCGATCTATCATCAAGAGGTGCCACAGGGTAAGAAATGGTGTTTGCAAAACTTGCCTTTCTACACTCGCTGGTTCCGCTTCCTGATTTTTTGGCCTGCCTGTGATGGTGCCTATGACACGGTTTTTGTTGATCCCGAATGGCCGCATCAGGAGCGCTCTATCAATGAGATGAACGATTTTGTATACCAGATGTTTTTTGATCATATTAAAGGGCAGGTCGGTGATGACGAGGAACTGTTGAAAAAGGTGACGCCGGACTATGCTCCGATGGGTAAACGCACATTACAGGACAACGGCAGTTGGCTCTCAGCATTGAAACGTAGCAATGTCGGTCTGGTCACTCAAGGAGTGGAGAGCGTCAGTGCTGGCGGTGTCACGGCGAGTGATGGCACCTTTTATCCCGCAGATATTGTCATTTATGCTACTGGTTTCGAGACCGACAGGTTTTTATGGCCGATGGAAATTAAAGGCAGGGGAGGGAAATTGCTATCGGATAAGTGGGGCATTGAACCCTCGGCGTACCTTGGAATAACAGTTTCTGAATTCCCCAATTTCTACTGCATGTATGGTCCCGGAACTAACCTCGCGTTTGGGGGTAGTCTGATTTTCAATGGCGAGTGCCAGATCCGGTACATTATGGCGTGTCTCAAGACGCTAATGCAGTCAAAACATGAGTCCATTGAGTGCAAGGCAGATGTGCACGAGGATTACCAGAGGCGCTTTCGAGAATTACATGCGCGGTTAGTGTGGGAGCATGATTCTATTAAAACCAGTTTTTATCAAAATGCTGAAGGCAAGGTTACCCTGTTGTGGCCCTGGAAGATTCTTGACATGTGGCGCTGGACCAAGGAAGTCAACAGCGCTGATTATCAATTTAAAACTTAGAGAGGTGCGGATATGTCCCAACTGAAAAACAAAGTGGCTATCGTAACCGGAGCAGCCTCCGGTATCGGTTTGGCCTGTGCGCGGCGTTACGCTACTGAAGGCGCTACGGTCATTGGTGTAGACCGGAATATGTCTAGTGCTTGGGCTTCTGTTGAAGTACTGGCGCCCGCTAGTCGCTTTCATCAGGTCGATGTCACCGATGGTGCCGCGCAAAAAGTGGTAGCTGCCGATACGTTAAACGAATTCGGAGCGATTGATATTTTACTGACGGCTGCTGGTCTTGGCGACGGCGGACCTGTGGGGATGTTGGATGAGGACGTGTGGGATCGTGTCATCGACGTCAACCTGAAGGGCACTTTTTTGTCCATCAAGGCGGTGTTGGATGTAATGACGGCACAGCGTTCAGGCAGCATTATCACAATCGCTAGTGTCGAGGGCCTTAATGGTACTGAGGGCGGCAGCGTTTATAACGCTTCAAAGGGTGGGGTCGTGATGCTGAGCAAGAATGTCGCTATTGATTATGGACGAATGGGTATTCGGTGCAACGCGATTTGCCCTGGTTTTATCGACACACCTTTGCTTAATGATGTGATGGACCTAATGCCGGAGCTGAAGGCTGATGTCATCCGTGAGACGAAAGTAGGTCGGCTGGGCCAGCCTGAGGAAATTGCCGGCGCAGCGTATTTTCTTGCATCGGATGACTCCAGTTACGTTACTGGTCATACTCTTGTGGTCGACGGGGGATATACCGCAGGGCATAGCCATGGGATCGTCCAGATGTTGGGGCTGGTATGATGAACTCTGCCCCTAGCGGCCCAAGATCGAGCGCGCGACCAGTTCTCTCATGATTTCGGACGTGCCTCCATATATTCTTTGGACACGCGCATCGGCATAAAAGCGGGAGATAGGATATTCTGTGGTGTAACCGTATCCACCGAATAACTGTAAGCACTGGTCGATAGTTTTGCATTGCATTTCGGTGCTGGCATATTTCAGCATTGCAGCGTCTTCTGAGGTGAGCTTTTTCTCTGTATACTCATCAGCACACTTTTCATAGAAGGCGCGGTTGATAGCGATTTCGGTTTTTACGTCGGCTAATGTGAAGCGGGTATTTTGAAAGCTGGCTATAGTTTGGCCGAAGGCTTTGCGTTCCAATACGTAATCCACGGTTATGTCTAGCGCGCCTTCCGCAGCTGCAACGGCCTGAGCTGCGATGCCAAGACGTTCTCGTGGCAGCTCTGCCATCATAATGACGAAGCCTTTGTTGAGTTCACCCAGCAGTGCGGAAGCGGGCAAACGAATGTCTTGGAAGAACAACTCTGCAGTATCAGACGTGTGCTGACCAAGTTTCTCGATTTTTTTGCCGCGCGCAAAGCCTTCTAGCGATGCATCTACAATAAACAGTGAAGTGCCCTTGGCGCCTTTGCCAGGATCCGTAATTGCGGCGACGATGACAATATCAGCCAGCATGCCATTGGTGATGAAAATCTTAGACCCGTTGAGTATCCACTCGTCTCCATCTTTGACTGCTTTGGTGCGAATGCTCTGCACATCTGATCCAGCACTGGGCTCTGTCATAGCGAGCGCGCCGAGGACTTCGCCGCTGACCATTTTGGGCAACCATTGCGACTTCTGTTCTTCAGTGCCGAAATGCTTTATGTAAGGTGCCACGATGTTACTGTGGATACTGTAGCCCGATGCGATGCCGCCAAAACCCATACGGGACATTTCTTCCAGTATTGCAAATGTGACATCAGGCGCGGTCCCCGCAGCACCGTACTCTTCTGGCATATCAGGGCACAGTAGCCCTGCCTGCCCCAGCGTGCGCCACAATGCTCTGGGCACCATATGCTGGGCCTCCCACTGCCCAATATGCGGAGAAATTTCCGCTTCTAGGGCGCGACGCGCCATATCGCGAAACAAGGTCAACTCTTCGGTATCCATGGCTATTGATCTCTGAGACAGTGAACTGAGACGCCGATTTTGCTCGATTTTTAGGCGACAAACAACGACAGATGTCGTCTAACCTACAAAAACCCGCGCTCGAACGGACTCAGTACTAGTCAGTGGGGTTGAGAGTGCTTAAACTGCGTAACTCTGCGAACTTTAATTTAGGAGAATAACAATGCGCGACAATATGCAGTTCTATATAAATGGCGAATGGGTAGACCCCGCCACTCCGAAGAGCCTTGATGTGATTAATCCAGCGACAGAGGAAGCCTGTGGACGCATATCCATGGGCACCGAGGCTGATGTCAATAAGGCCGTCGCTGCGGCTAAAGAGGCGTTTCAGACGTTCAGTCGGACCAGCACGCAGGAGCGGATTGAATTACTTGAATCGTGTATCGCGGTCTACCAGAAACACTATCTCGATATTGCCGATGCGATTCGTGAAGAGATGGGTGCTCCCCACACGCTAGCAACTACGGCACAGGCTTACACTGGGCAGGGGCATTTGGAGGAGGCGCTGAGGGTCCTGCGGACTTTTGAGTTTGAAGAGGACTTGGGCGAGCATCGTGTTTTTAAGGAGCCGATTGGCGTTTGTGGTCTGATTACCCCGTGGAATTGGCCCGTTAATCAGGTTTCCTGCAAGGTTGCGCCGGCGCTGGCCGTGGGCTGTACGATGGTGCTGAAGCCCAGCGAAGTCGCCCCTTTATCGGCCTATTTGTTTGCACAGGTCATGCATGAAGCGGGAGTGCCTGCCGGCGTGTTCAATATGGTTAATGGGGATGGTCCGGTAGTGGGCACGGCGCTGTCAAAGCACCCAGACGTGAGTATGATGTCTTTCACAGGATCTACCCGCGCCGGTTCTCTGGTGGCACAAAATGCTGCGCCCACGGTGAAACGTGTGACGCAGGAACTGGGGGGGAAATCACCTAATATTATCTTAGACGATGCTGATTTGGAGAAAGCTGTCGCTGGTGGCGTCAGACATATGTACACCAATACTGGGCAGTCGTGCAATGCGCCTTCGCGTATGTTGGTGCCTGCGGCCAAGCTTGCCGAGGCTGAAGCTATAGCCGCTAAGGTTACAGAGTCGGTTGTTGTAGGAGACCCGGCGGCAGAGACGACAACTATGGGGCCGGTGGTTTCTGAAGTGCAGTTCAATAAGATTCAGGGGCTGATTGATCAAGGTATAAAGGAGGGTGCAAAGGTCGTGATTGGGGGATTAGGTCGTCCCGAAGGTCTAGATAAAGGCTACTTCATTCGACCGACGATTTTTTCTGATGCTAATAATGAAATGACTGTCGCCCGTGAAGAAATTTTCGGTCCGGTACTGACCATGATCCCCTACGAAACCGAAGAAGAGGCTATTCGTATTGCTAATGACACGCCCTATGGATTGGCGGGCTACGTGCAAAGCGGTGACCTTGATCACGCCCGCGAAGTGGCTTCAAGGATCCGCGCTGGTAATGTGCATATCAATGGGGCCTCGGGCGGATTCAACGTGCCTTTTGGTGGCTTTAAGCAATCGGGTAATGGCCGTGAGTGGGGTAGCCATGGTTTTACCGATTTTCTTGAGATCAAAGCAGTGGAAGGTTTCGGTAAGTAGATATGAGTAAGTTTGTTCTTGGTATTGATCAGGGGACGACAGGCAGCACCGTTGCCTTGATGGATGCCAGGGGTAAACTGCGCGCACGCGTCAACTATGAGTTTCCGCA
This sequence comes from Haliea sp., assembly GCA_002862465.1. Taxonomy (GTDB): domain Bacteria; phylum Pseudomonadota; class Gammaproteobacteria; order Pseudomonadales; family Halieaceae; genus Marimicrobium. Next base: position 75,698 of record PKDD01000137.1, on the reverse strand, counting down.
AATCTATCCTCGTCCCGGTTGGGTAGAGCAGCGGCCCGCTGATATTTGGGGTTCGGTGGCAAAGGGGATTCGTGCAATTTTGCGCAAAGGTATCTGCAAGTCCAGCGAGATCGTTGCAATCGGGATTACTAACCAGCGCGAGACGTCTCTCTTGTGGGACAAGGAAACCGGTGAACCTTTCAATAATGCCATCGTGTGGCAATGCCGGCGCACCTCAGAGTTCTGCGAGTCCTTGCGGGCCGCAGGACATGAAAATGCCGTTAAGCGCAGATCCGGCTTGGTTCTGGATCCATATTTTTCTGCCAGTAAATACCGCTGGCTACTAAAAAATACAGCGGGCATATCGAAGGCAGTCACTAACAAGCGTGTGGCCGCAGGTACCATAGACAGTTTTCTTGTTTGGCAACTCACGGGGGGTGATGTGCACGCCACGGACGCTTCTAATGCCTCGCGCACCTCGCTAATGAACATAAAAACGGGACGCTGGGATCAGCACCTCCTGTCCCTGTTTGATGTGCCGCGGGACATTCTGCCTGCCATTGTTCCGTCTAGTGGAATTCTTGGCCGTACCCACGGAGTTGCTAACCTGCCTGATGGTATTCCCATTTCTGGTATGGCCGGGGACCAACAGGCGGCTCTCTTTGGTCAGGCGTGCTTTGATGTCGGTGACGCTAAGTGCACGTTCGGTACCGGCTCATTCATCCTGATGAATACCGGGGCGGAGCGCCTGCACTCCCATTCGGGCCTGCTGACCACTGTAGCCTGGCAGTTAGGTGAGAAGGGGAAGTTGGTATACGCTCTCGAGGGCGGAGCGTTTGTCTGTGGCGCTGCCGTTCAATGGCTGCGCGATGGGCTTAAGATGATCAAAAATGCTCCCGATATCGAAATGTTGGCACTGCAGGTTGAGGATCACGGGGGGGTAGAGTTCGTACCCGCATTAACAGGACTGGGTGCTCCCCACTGGGCCCCTGATGCACGCGGCACCTTAACTGGCATAACGCGCGGCACGGAGAGAGGTCATATCGCTCGCGCGACACTTGATGCGATGGCATTGCAAAATGCGGATATTTTGCGTGCGATGGAGCGTGATTTGGGTAAGCGCATGAAACCGCTGCGAGTAGACGGCGGGGCTGCAGTCAATAATTTGCTGATGCAGATTCAGGCGGACTTGCTCGGTCGCCGACTCATTCGGCCAAGAGTGATTGAAACTACCGTGGCCGGAGCTTGCTACCTCGCTGGTCTCGGTGTGGGTCTTTGGGAGAGCCCGGCAGAGGTAAAAAAAATCTGGCGGGCGGAGAGAGAATTCTCGCTGACCATCAGTGCACGTGCTCGGAGGCAGCGCTTCTCGAGTTGGAATGATGCATTGCAACGCGCTTTGCTTTAGCCAAGGCAAGAGGCGATTATGTCTGACGTTATTCCTTTTCGAAAACTTTCACTTAAGGAAAAGCACAAGGGTAGCACTCTGTGCCGCCACGGCCATCATAAATGGAAACTGGACAAGGCAAAGCAGTTTGATGTTAAGCAAGGCAAATTGATAACCATCTATAACTGTGCTCGCTGTGGCAAGAAAAAGGTGAAGTCGCTTTAAATAGCTTTTTAATATTGACTACCGCCCGATAGAGCAGGTTCATTAACCATGGTCGCTATCTAAAACGGCAGGTATGTCGGTGGAACTGGCAGCTGTATGTGCACAATTGGAAAAACGCTAGGATTTCCGCTTTTGACTTCGGGATGAGCATTAGTAAACGATCTGTCTCCTTCTGATGTTTACTCTGCTACTAAACGTTTTGTTTGTAAAAAATTACGGTTTGAACTAGTTTTGTTCGGTTACCAATGACCTGAGAAATTTTTCATGTATATCAACGGCGAATGGGTTAAGACACAGCGAGAATTCAGAGTCACAAATCCGGCAACGGGTGAAGCCATTGGCATGGTATCTGATGGTGATAAAAGCCAAGCGATACTTGCTATTAATGCAGCGCACACCGCGTTCTCTTCATGGTCGACCGCAAGCGCTTACATGCGTGCTGAAGTTCTGCAAAGAGCCTACGATTTGATGATAGAGCGTAAGCCAATGTTGGCTGACCTAATGACGCGTGAGCAGGGCAAGCCACTGAAGGCTGCACTCAATGAAGTGCAATATGCGGCCGATTTCCTCCGATGGTTTTCTGAAGAGGCTAAGCGTGTATATGGCGAAACTATTCCATCGGCCAGAGCTGATCAACGCTTTATAGTTCGTTATCAGCCACTTGGAGTGGTCGCGGCAATAACACCGTGGAACTATCCGATTTCAATGATTACACGTAAAGTCGCGCCAGCGCTTGCGGCGGGCTGTACGATTGTGTTGAAACCTGCAGAGGCAACCCCTCTGTGCGCTATTGCTGTTTTTAACATTTTACATGAAGCGGGTGTCCCCGCGGGCGTTGCAAACCTAGTCACCACATCAGAGCCTGTTCCAATAGGCGATGAATTTTGCACTAATATAAAGATTAAAAAACTGACCTTCACAGGCTCTACTGCTGTTGGTAAAAAGCTTGCTCAAGACGCTGCACCGCAGCTTAAGCGCGTATCCATGGAGCTTGGCGGTCATGCGCCTTTTATTGTGTTTGACGATGCGGATCCATTGCACGCGGCTAAAGGCGCATCACTGGTGAAGTTTCTAAATACCGGGCAAGCCTGTATTAGCCCAAACCGGATTTTTGTTCAGCGCGCTATTTTGGACTCATTTGTTCAGACCTTTACCGAGCGTGTCGTTAAGATGAAAGCTGGTAACGGTTTAGATCCTAGCGTCTCAATCGGCCCGCTGGTCAATAGTGCGGCTGTCGAAAAAGTGTCTTGTCAGGTTGAAGACGCCTTGAAAAAAGGTGCAATTTTACACAGCGGCGGAAAGGCTTTATCTGGAGATGCTTATGCATCGGGAAATTTTTATGCTCCAACAGTGCTGAGCAACGTGAGTGAGGACATGCTGATCTATCGAGAAGAAACTTTCGGTCCTGTTGCGGCGATCATTCCTTTCGATGCGTATGATGACGTAATCGAAATGGCAAACAATACGCACTACGGCTTGGCTGCATATGTTTATACGCAAAATTTGTCGCGCGCGGTGCGAGCCTTCGAGGCACTCAATTTTGGTATTATTGGTATCAACGATATCAATCCTACCAGTGCGGCAGCGCCGTTCGGTGGCATGAACGAAAGTGGCCTAGGGCGGGAAGGCGCCCGAGAAGGGTTAGGCGAATACCTAGAGACTAAACTCGGTGGTTTTTCAGTTTGATTAAACAGTGCCCAGTAAAAAGGGCTTTCACATTGCCGTTAGGCGGTAGTGCCGATCTCTAAAGGGGCGGGTCTATGAATTCAAAATTGCTTTCTTTCAACCGCCGTGTGCGCACCACGCCATACTCTGACCGAGTCGAGCAAGCGGGAGTTACAAGCTATACAGTGTATAACCACATGCTATTGCCCACGCTATTTGATACGCCCGAGAGTGATTATTGGCACTTGTGTCAGCATGTTCAGGTATGGGACGTATCTGGACAGCGTCAGGTCGAACTCAATGGGCCTGATGCCGCGAAATTGGCTCAACTGATGACGCCACGTGATTTATCCAAGATCGAACTATTGCAGGGGAAATATGGTCCTATTTGCAATGCTGCAGGCTTTATCTTGAACGATCCTATTATTATTAAACTTACGGAAGACCGGTTTTGGCTGTCAGTGTCTGATAGCGACGTTAAATTTTTTGCCCAGGGTCTAGTCCAAGGCTACGGCTTAGATGTGAAAGTATTCGAGCCGGATGTGTGTCCTTTGGCGGTTCAAGGTCCAAAGTCCGAGGAGTTAATGGCTAGAGTATTTGGTGAGAAAGTGCGCGGTATCCGTTTCTTCAAAGGAGAAATGCTTGAGTTTCGCGGTGTAGAAATGTACGTCGCGCGTTCGGGCTGGAGTAAGCAAGGTGGGTTTGAGATATACATGTGTGATTGGTCTCTGGGAGAAGCCCTTTGGGACGAGCTGTTTGCTAACGGCGAAGATTTATACGTGCGCTCTGGCTGCCCCCAAGGAAATGAGCGGCTTGAGTCTGGCCTGCTATCGTATGGTAATGATATGGATGAATTCGATACGCCATTTGAGTGTGGTTTAGATTCATATTTGGATCTTGATGCAGATATCGAGAGTCTGAGTCTGCCTGCGCTTAAAGCGATGGCGGGAAAGCAGACGCGGAAACTTGTTGGGCTAGCGTTCGATAGGTCGCCACATATGCAGCCTAGCCGTTTAGGAGGTAGCGACATCGAAGTCGATGGTGAGATTATTGGCGAGATTCGCTCGCAGGCATGGTCATTCAGATACAACAAAAATCTCGCAATTGCTATGTTGCCGCTCACATACTTAGCAAAGAACGACAGTATTACCATCGACGGGCAAACCAGTCTTTTCCATTCAATCCCTTTTGATTTTGACCAATTAGTTTAACATTAGCGGAGTAGTCGCATGACCCGATCTTCTTTTTACCACCCCGATACGATATCGCTACATAGCGGTTACGTGCCTGAGAGCGATCATGGGTCGCGGGCGGTGCCTATTTATCAAACGACGTCATATGTATTTGATACGGTTGACGAAGCTTCCTCTCTTTTTAATTTTGAGCAAGGAGGCCATATTTACAGCCGTATATCTAATCCGACGGTTGCAGTTTTGGAGCAACGTATTGCTGCGTTGGAAGGCGGGAGTGGTGCCATTTGCACTGCCTCAGGCATGAGTGCGTTATTTACAACGTTTATTACATTGTGTTCGGCCGGGGATCATATCGTTTCATCGGGGCAAATTTATGGTTCCACTGCGACCCTTTTACGGCACACATTGAAGCGTCTCGGTATCGAAACTACTTTTGTCTCGATTAACGATCAAGCCGCATTACACGACGCTATCCGTGAGAATACTAAAATGGTGTTTTGCGAATCAATCGGCAATCCAGGTCTGGAAGTAGCTAACTTGCCTCAAATCAGTGCTGTTGCCAGCAAGCATGGAGTTCCAGTTGTAGTAGACGCTACTTTTGCGCCTCCGGGGCTATGTAAAACGATCGAGTCTGGTGCTGATGTGGTCGTACATTCGATTACCAAGTGGATGGGCGGGCATGGTGCTGCGGTCGGTGGTGTGGTTGTTGACGGGGGTAATTTTGATTGGGAAGCGAGTGGACGCTTCCCTGAATTGACGGAACCCTATGAGCCTTTTCATGGTATCAGGTTTTGGGAGGAGTTCGGCCCTAGCGCTTTGGCGATGAAAATTCGTGCAGAATCCATGCGAGACGTAGGGGCCTGTATGAGCGCAAATACGGCATTCCTGCTGCTGCAGGGAATAGAGACGCTAAATATGCGTATGAAGCAGCATATTGCCAATGCCAAAGAGATGGTGACGTGGTTACAATCTAAAGAACAAGTCACGTGGGTTAATCACCCTGACTTGGCCAGCAATCCAAGCAACGCGGTTGCACGAAAATTGTTCCCAAATGGAGCCGGTTCGATGCTTTGCTTTGGCGTGATTGGCGGACGTTCAGGTGGCGGCGCATTTATTAATGCACTGCAGTTGGCATCAAACCTCGCCAATGTTGGCGATTCAAGAACGCTTGTTCTCCATCCTGGAAGTACTACGCATTCTCGTCTAAGCCCTGATGCGATGGTGGCAGCTGGTATCAGCGAGGATCTCATTCGTGTGTCGGTCGGCATTGAGGGCATTAAAGATATTCAGGCAGATTTCTCTAGAGGTTTAAAAGCCGCCCAATTTGCTGCTGAGTCGCAATCGTGAAGCTGGAGATAAAAGGATTTAAAACTCATGTGGCTACGGGCGGAAAAACCTTCGATGTAAACCTTCCCACCGTGGTTTTTTTGCATGGCAGTGGTTTAGATCATCGTAGTTGGGCGTTGCAGACGCGCTGGTTTGCCTATAATGGGTTTAGCGTGTTGGCACCAGACTTTCCAGGACACTCATTGTCTAGCGGTGCGCCATGCAAGACTGTAGAAGACTCGGCTCACTGGTTATCTGATCTACTCGCTGCAGCGAGCGTTGAAGAGGCGCATATCGTTGGACATTCGCAAGGTTTTTTAACTGCGCTAGAGCTAACAAAACTGAAACCAACAGTAGTGAAATCCTTGATTGGTGTTGCTACAGCCGGCGCTATACCCGTTAATCCAGTGTTGATTGATACTGCTAAAGAGTCAGCCGTAAAAGCCGCTGAGATGATGTTGCAGTGGGGTTTCGGTTATCAAACGCACTTAGGAGTGAGTCCAACTCCGGGTATGCAGCCAATTGCCATTGGGCGGAAAATCATGGGTAGCAACCCCTTAGCTGTCGATCTGCAATGCTGCGCTGATTACAGTGGGGGCGAGGGTGCTGCGAGACTGATAAGCGCGCCGTCTGCGATGATATTGGCAGGCCAAGATAAAATGACGCCAATGGGATCTGGTCAAGCGATTGCCGAAGCATTGAGTGCCGAATTGACGGTGCTAGACAACTATGGACATATGTTGCCTATTGAGGCCCCGCACAAGGTGCTAGTCGCCTTACGTGAATTCATCCTCAGTATTGAAAACAACAGATAAGTGAAAAATAGCTGTACTAGTTGCGCGCAATATTTGCGCGTGTAGACGGCTGAGGGTAGCACTCGCGTTATAGTGATGTATCCTTCAGGCCGATGGCGAAGAATTTTTATTTGGAGAAACAACATGATTGCATATACTACTATCGGTACCGCCGACATTGAGAAATCTAAGGCCTTTTATTTAGCGCTGCTAAGTGATATGGAAGCTATGATCGTTATGGACACGGGACGACTCGCTGCGATTGGCACGCCTGCTGGCGGTTGTATGTTGGCCGTTTGTACACCTTACAACGAAGAAGCTGCAACCCCTGGAAATGGCAGCATGATTTCAATTGCACCGGGATCAAAAGCGCTTGTCGAGTCACTGCATGCGAAGGCGCTGGAGTTGGGAGGTTCTGACGAAGGCGCCCCGGGGCAGCGCATGGACGGTTTCTATGGGGCGTATTTTCGTGACACCGATGGGAACAAGGTTTGTTTTTGTCATTTCGGTTAGAACGTTTTTAACGCTGAATCTGTGCCACATTTTAATTGGGACAGTGGGAGATGAACCGGTCTTAGCAACTGTTGTAATGGCGCTGCGCCTGAGACGTGACGCGCCCTAATGCCTGCCCGAAAGTAGTATATTTGTCACGTTGCGGACCTCTAGACAGATGTCGTCTGAAGCGGCTGACGGCAGCGAAAATCACTGGCGTGATGCCCTAAATTTAAAGACACCTTACACAAACACTAGCCTCCTAAGAATCAATATCAGCTTGATAACGTCTGTTGACAAGTTTTCCAGCAGCGGTGCCAACGTGTCGCTTTTTCAATCGGGTTGAAAAGGGGACAGGTGGCGTATGCGCGAAACGACTGGAATGATAGAGCCTCGACTAATCTGTACTGAAGGAAGCGGCACTATGATGACTACATCAACAGGAGCAAGAGCAATTGAGCACCGCATTGCACGTAAGCTATTGCAGAGCAGGCAGGGCTGCGGTGAGCGGCAAAGCATTAGTCCGTGGGCAGATCGGTTGATCGCTATTGGGGCCGTCACGGTGGGCCTATTGATTCTGGGTAGTTATGTTGAAGAGTTGCTGTGGGCAGCGGTGGCGGCCGCAACCGTTTTTACATTGAGATAATAGGACTGAAGACTTATGCATTGCCGCCACTTATCTTCCAGCGCAGGCTATCCAAACAGCCAGGGTTCCAATTCAATACGATTTTGCACGACAATCTGCTGGGCGGTCGAATCCTCAGAAAGTTCATGCGGTTCGATATGTAGGAGGTGCAGCACATACGGCACAAGTCGTGCGCGGGTGGATACTTCCAGTACACCGTTCTCCATGCCGTAATCCATCTCTACCACTTCCTGCTGCTCAGGGTTGAGCCTGGGGTCGGGTACGATGCGCAAGGTGATGTGAGTATTCCATTCGATATCCCCTTCAGCGCCATGTTGCGACTCATCCATGATATCGGGGATACCTCTAAATCGACTCAATACGAAGTCGCGATACTCGGTATTTTTCTCACACCATGCGCGCACATGCCAACGTAGCCCACTGTAAACCAGAGTGTGCGGTACAATGATACGACCCTCTCGGTCTGGATGGTGAATCGAAACATAGTCCACATCAAGTCTCTTCTGTTGTCTAGCAGCCTGCATGATGGGGCGAAGCACTTCAGGTTTTACGTCTCGTACTGGCAGTGATAACACCTCGACGTTGGCTACATTGAGTGACAGTGATTCGAAGACATTCATCAGTTCGTTGTTGCGTGCCATTAGGTGCAGATATTCATCGGCTAGTCCCTCTGTCACTCGTGGTTTGAATTCGGGTGTCGGTTTGTAACCTTTGAGAAACTTGTCATATTCCAGATTCTGAGGGCCGACTTCACGGATGTAGTTGTTGATGTCCTTGCTGGCCTGTTGTCTGCCTATGCCAAAGGTGTCACAGAGGTGGCGAGTGGTCAGGCGCCCCTCCCATAGAGCAATGGTTTCAATAAAGCGATAACGCAGCAGGAGGTCCCAACGAAAAGGCCATTTTAGGTCAGAGTGACTTGTCATGTGTCTATTTCCAACAGTTGTCTACGGATTGGATTTCACTATATCACTGAGATCCACTGCTTGCCCGTATCCCTGTCTGCTTTGGTATCGACGTAGACAGCGAAAAGGCTAGAGCCAACTCGGGCGTGTGGGTTTGGAAAAGGAGTTTAGGCCGTCTTTTGTGTGCAATCTTGCGCAGGCAGGTAGTATGGATGAGATTCTGATCCAATAAAATGAATACAGAGCATGAAAGGTTTGCTGAGCTTCTGTGCCGTTGGTTAGCTGGTACTCTGGGGCCAAGTGTTTGGCGTTATAAAAAAGCGACTTGACTCACAGCCGGACTCGTTGAGGGCGGCTATCATAAGGGGGTAAGTGCTGTGGCTGAAATGTTCAGCTGACCTATTTCGAAGTGTATGCTTTGTCATTTTGGGTTCTGCATGTTGGCAGTATGCGGGACTAAGCCATTTCATCTTTGGGAGTATCATATAGTCTGACGCATGGAGAGTGTCGCAGTGCAATGCAACCTGATCGAAAGGTACCCACGGATTCAGTTTGCAATCATGGTTATAACTAGGCGGGCCGGCATTAGGCAGAGCGATAGTCGGTGCTTGAAACAAGTATCCTTTCAAAGCAATTTCTTTGCCTAGATTATTTATTTTTAGGTCTTGCAGTGCGTATTGGGCGGCAGGATGATCACCTAGCAGAATTTGTCGCTGAAATAGCTGCTCGAGTTTCAGGTCGAGTCGGTCATGACTGTCGGGCCCAACCCAATCTGAACAAGCACTCATAAGATCACTGCCCAAAGGTGGAGGTAAACGGAGAAAATATTTGACCGCCAGTTCAAGATGAACACAATGTTTCCGCCGATGGCAGTAATACAGGCAATCAAATTCACCGAGCGTTCTACCCTGATGTTGTATAGGTAAATTGTGCGCGAGCAGCTCGATCTCGGGGTCATGTTGCAGGAAAAAGTGCCACAGCTGCTCGAAATAAATCCCCAAACGGTGCGTAGGTCGTTGCGACAGATGTGTTATCAGGAGCGTGGCGTTGAGGTCCAATTTGGCCAGCCAGGCCTGTCGTGCGGTTGTCAATGGGAAGACACATGGGCTTATTTCAGGGGCCTTAGCATTTGTCTGCCCGATATGCATCAGGGAAGGTGAGAAGCAGGCCCAGGCGAGATCTCGCACTTCTTGTGTTTTGTAAGGATAACTGATCTTCACTGCACTACACGCTTGATTCGTGGTTATAATAGCAGTACTTCAGGCCATGGTGGCAGGTTCAATGCAGGGAACATTTAAAAAAATTGGTTTAGTGGGGCGCAGCGGGCAACGTGGCTTGACTGATGTGCTGCGCCTGTTGCTGGAACTTCTTCAGGCGCGAAGTCTCGAAGTGCTGCTGGAGGATGCGCTGGGCCATGTAGTGCCTGACCAAGAATGCCGTCTGGCCTCCTTAGAGGCAATCGGCAACGAGGCTGATCTAGTCATTGTGGTAGGTGGAGACGGCAGCCTGCTCAGTGCGGCGCGCACTCTATCGAAATATGAAACCCCCGTAATCGGTGTCAATCGCGGCCGTCTGGGTTTCCTTACGGATATTACACCGGATGATATTGTTGAAAAGGTGCCAGAGGTCTTGGATGGACAATTTGAGCGAGAAAGTCGCTTTCTGTTGGAGGCCGAGGTTCTGCGTAATGAGGCGCTAGTGGGCCGCGGGGATGCGCTTAACGACGTCGTGGTGAATTCCGGCACCTCGGCCCAGATGATCGAGTTTGAGCTATTTATCGACAATACCTTTGTGTATCGCCAGCGTGCAGACGGACTGATTGTCTCGACGCCAACAGGTTCTACCGCTTACTCCTTGTCCGGGGGCGGGCCCATTATGCATCCCACGCTGGATGCTATCGTACTGGTGCCTATGTTTCCGCATGCCCTCAGTAGTCGGCCGATTGTGGTTGACGGTAACAGTGAGATTCGATTAGATGTTCTAGCACGTAATCGTATCCATCCAGCAGTTACTTGTGATGGGCAGGTGAAAATCAAGGCGCGCCCGGGAGATTCAGTGCATATTCGTAAGAATCCTTATCGGCTTACGCTGCTTCATCCAGTAGGGCACAGTTTTTATGCCAGTTGCAGAGACAAACTGCGCTGGAGCAATGCGCTAGTTAATTGATGCAGGATACTTACCGGGCCCTCAGTGTTCCGCTCGAGGAAGATCTTTTGCCTCTGAGTGGCCTCCTGCGTCAGCACGGCGTTATGCACCGTATTTTTGAAGAGGGTGGACGTCAGATCGTATTGGTCGGTCGGGAGGACCAAGCTCAGCAGGTGCAGAGGCTTTATCAAGCGTGGCGCTCGGGAGCCATGCGTATAGAGCTTGCTAATCAGGCCCGTCAGGGCACAGCGGCATCGGCGCGCGTGGCGTTGTGCGACGCGCCCGTGACGCTCGCCCTCATATTACTAAGTATTGGTGGCTTCCTCATTTATTTATATGCGCCAATGAGTTGGCTCGCCAGTTTGAGCTTTTCTTCCTCTGACCTCCGCGCTAACCACACTCTGGTTCTAACGATTAATGATCAGTATTGGCGACTGATTACGCCGGCCTTTCTGCACTTTGGCTGGCTGCATATTGTATTTAATTGTCTCTGGCTCTGGGACTTAGGGCGACGGGTAGAGCAGGTCATGGGGCACCTCAATATGTTTATGCTTTTTTTGGTGATAGCACTGGCGTCTAATATTAGCCAGTTTGAGTTTGGAGGCACGGGCTTATTTGGCGGTATGTCAGGGGTGGTTTATGGTTTGTTAGGTTTTTCTTGGATAGCTCCGCAGTTGCAGCCAGCCTGGGCTATACAGCCGCCTAAGGCGATTATGATCTTCATGGTTGGTTGGTTGCTGGCTTGCATGTCTGGGTTAGTAGAGGTGCTGGGGTTCGGTGCGATTGCCAATGCCGCGCATCTGGGCGGGCTCCTCTGTGGTGGTGCTGTGGGAGCCGTATTTGCAGGGTTTTCGAGGTTGGATAGCGACAAGACTGCAGGCCCGGAGGTATAATTCATCCCTTCCTATACAGCGTGAAAAAACTCGATGGATTATGGTCAGCTCATTTCAACGATGTCGCCAGATGTGTATCAGAGGCTTGTCCGCTCGGTTGAGTTGGGTAAGTGGCCTGATGGCAGCACTATAACGCCGCAGCAGCGTGAAAACGCTATGCAGGCTATTATCGCATGGGGTGAGATGCATCTGTTAGTGCAGGACCGCGTTGGATATATCAAGAAAAAAGAAAAGGTCGGCGAGAGTGCTGATACTTCGCTAGAGACGCCCCTGAACTGGAAAAAATAGGAGTTTGACTTGCCGGATGTTTTAGCTGCAGGCGCTGTGCGCAAAATGAAAACACAGTTGGAAGACACCGTGCGATACACAATGTTGCTTGGGGAGCATGAAATCCCATTGAATGACTATCTTGGTCAGCAATTGCAACTGGACTTCAACGGGCAGATCCACTGCATCCACTGTGACCGTAAAATTAAGAAAAGTTTTAATCAGGGGTATTGCTATCCCTGCTTCAAACGCCTCGCGCAGTGCGACAGCTGCATCGTCAGTCCTGAAAAGTGCCACTATAGCGCAGGTACATGCCGTGAACCTCAGTGGGGTGAACAGCATTGTATGGTTGATCATGTGGTGTATCTTGCCAACACCTCGGGGGTCAAAGTGGGTATTACTCGTGGTTCGCAGGTTCCTACGCGCTGGATGGACCAGGGTGCTACCCAAGCAGTGCCCATTTTTCGCGTCGCCACACGACTGTATTCAGGGTTGGTGGAGAGCTTGTTTAAAAGTCACATTGCCGACAAGACTAACTGGCAGGCGATGCTCAAAGGCGATGCCGAGCCCTGTGATTTAGAACAGGCGCGGCAGGTCCTGATGAAAGAATGTGCCGCTGAAGTTGATGCGTTAGGGCATGAGTTTGGAGCTCAAGCGATCATTGAACTCGCCTGCGAGACTGAGACGCATATTAAGTACCCCGTGCTTGAATATCCGAAGAAGGTCTCCTCATTCAACTTGGACAAGACATCGATGATTGATGGCACCTTGATGGGAATCAAAGGGCAGTACTTGATATTCGATAACGGGGTGATCAATATGCGTAAATATGGTGGCTACCATATTTCTTTATCGGCCAGAGGGTAGGGTAATGGCCGCTAGTAACCCAGATGCGGTCTATCTAAAAGACTACCAGCCTTCCGCGTATCTGATAAATCGTACAGAATTACATTTTGATCTTCTTGAGGACTGCGTCATTGTGTCCTCGCGTATTCACTTATTGCGCATAAGCGCGCCGGCAGAGACTGCGTCCATCACACTGAATGGCGAGGAAATGGAACTGCTGTCTGTGTCTGTGGATGGGAGAAAATTAGAGGAAGAGGAGTATAGAGTCAGCGCCAAAGCGCTAGTTATTTATAGTATTCCCGAGCAGTGTGTGCTGGCCTGCGAGACGCGCATTCGGCCGCAGGAAAATACGTCGCTGTCGGGGCTATATAAATCTCGAAGTCTATTTTGTACCCAATGCGAAGCAGAAGGTTTCCGACGGATTACCTACTACATTGATCGGCCTGATGTTATGTCAGTATTTACTGTAACAGTTGAGGGTGATCTCCAGCGCTACCCGGTCTTGCTCAGTAATGGCAACCTTATTGAAACGCAGCAGGTTGCCAACGGGCGACACAGTGCCGTTTGGCATGACCCATTCCCCAAGCCTGCCTATCTGTTTGCGCTGGTTGCAGGCAATCTGGAATACATAGAAGAGCGCTTCACAACAATGAGTGACCGTGAGGTCGCGCTGCGGATCTATGTAGAGAAAAAGGATATTGATAAGTGCGGATATGCTATGCGTTCGTTGCAGCAGGCGATGCGCTGGGACGAGGAAGTTTATGGTCGGGAGTATGATTTAGACATCTTTAATATTGTTGCTGTAGATGACTTCAATATGGGTGCAATGGAAAATAAAAGCCTGAATATATTCAATACGTCTTGTGTGCTGTGCAGTTCGCAGATCACAACAGATTTAGGTTTTCAACGTGTCCAATCGATTGTTGCGCATGAATATTTTCACAATTGGAGCGGCAATCGAGTGACTTGTCGGGACTGGTTCCAACTGAGTCTTAAAGAGGGTTTTACCGTTTTCCGGGATTCACAGTTTTCTGCTGACATGGGATCTGCAACAGTGAAGCGGGTGGAGGACGTATCGCTGCTGCGCTCGGTGCAGTTTGCCGAGGATGCCGGGCCTATGTCGCATCCGATACGCCCAGAGTCGTTTATCGAGATCAATAACTTTTATACAGCTACGGTTTATGAAAAAGGTGCCGAGGTTGTTCGCATGATTCACACGTTGCTCGGCGCAGAAAGTTTTCGGCGTGGGTCGGATCTATATTTCGAACGCCACGATGGGCAGGCGGTAACCTGCGAAGACTTTGTGTTGGCTATGGAAGATGCCAGCGGGATTAACTTGCAGCAGTTTCGATATTGGTACTCTCAGGCGGGAACACCGCATCTAAGTGTGCAAGACGACTACGACGAGGCGGCTCAGTGTTACACGTTGCACGTTGAGCAGTCGTGTCCCGCGACACCGGGGCAAGCAAAGAAATCGCCGTTTGTCATTCCTCTAGCTGTGGGCCTACTGGGTGAGGCCGGTAATTTACCCTTACGGCTCCAAGATGCGCCTGCAGATACGGACACGGGCGATAATACGCATAGGGTTTTGACCGTAAGTCAGTCCAAGCAGTCATTTGTGTTTGAGGGTGTGACAGAGCGCCCGGTGCCCTCACTGCTGCGCGGTTTTTCTGCGCCTGTCAGTTTGCACTTTAATTATAGCTCGCAGGATCTTTGCGCCTTGATGCGGCGAGATGGTGATGGGTTTGTGCGTTGGGACAGTGCGCAGACGCTGTTGGCACGAGTTATTTTTGCAGTCGAACAGCAGTTTGTGTCTGGTACAGCGGCGATTCTTGATCAGCTGCTAATAGACGCCTGTAGTGATCTTCTGCGCGATGAATCTCTCGATCCGGCAATGGTGGCTGAGATGCTCCGTCTGCCGGGAGAAGAATATCTGGCCGAGCAGGCCAGTCAGTCCGGTGGGGCCAACGTTGACTCCATTCATCAAGCTCGAGAGTGGGTGCGTAGCGCACTGGGCCAGGCCCTTGCCCCTCTGTTTCTGCAGCGCTATCAAGGTTTGGAGAGTCATCTAGCCGCTGCGACTGAGGCAACCCAAATCGCCGATCGTAGTTTGCGCAATATGTGTTTGGGTTACTTGGTCAGTGGCAATCGGGATAATCTTGCGCTCGCTTCAGCGCAGTATCGCCAAGCGACCAATATGACTGATCGGCAGGCAGCGTTGAAAGAAATTGCGTTCTATGCTGGTCACGAACTGCGTGCCAGTACGCTGGACAACTTCCACCAGCAGTGGCGACACGAAGCTTTAGTGGTCAACCAGTGGTTTCAGGTGCAAGCAGCTATTCCCGATAGTGAGGGACTTTCTCGGGTGCAGTTACTGATGTGTCATGCTGACTTTGATCTAGGCAACCCTAACAAGGTGCGCGCCCTCGTAGGCGGGTTCGTCAACCAGAATCTGATCAATTTTCACCATCTTGATGGCTCTGGTTATCGGTTTCTCAAGGATATGGTGGTCAAGTTGAATCGGCTCAACCCTCAGTTGGCTTCGCGCTTGTTAACGCCTCTGACTAAATGGCGCCGGTATCCCGATAGGGGAGAATTGATGCGTGCAGAGTTGGAAGGACTGGCTGCGGAACCGGCGCTGTCGTCGGATGTTTTTGAGATTGTCAGCAAATCTCTGCAGTAACGCGTTATTTGTCAGTCATAAGGGTTAGAGAAGCACTCGTTGTTATCAGGTATTTATAACTTAGATATGTTAAGTTCGGGTGACCATGGACAACGCATCCCGTCATTTGAGCTGGTGGCAGCATTAATTTTTGATGTTTAGCGTGGTAATAAGGCGCCAGATGCTCCAAGCCTCAGGCAAATATGAGCATATAGTTGATACTTACAGAAGAGAATCTTGATGGCTAAACCAAACTACGCGTTCGAAAAACGGCAGAAAGAGCTCGCAAAAAAAAAGAAAAAAGAAGAAAAGCGCTTAAGAAAGGCCGAAGAAGGGCATGCTAGGGAAGAAGGTGATACCATGACGCCCGATACACAGGCTGAGTCGGCGACAGACAGCAGCGCCTAAATCGTCAATTTCAAAGAATTCCCACTTCGTACCGGTGAATGCGATTTGGGGAATTACAATCATTCACCAACAATTTTGAGTATGTAATATGAGTAAAGGTACTGTTAAGTGGTTCAATGCAGATAAAGGTTTCGGTTTTATTACTCCAGAAGAGGGTGGTAAAGATCTTTTCGTTCACCATTCAGAGATAAAGACTGGCGGCGGTTACGCCACCTTGAATGACGGTCAGGAAGTTGAGTTTGAAGTCGGTCAGGGCCAGAAGGGTCCATGTGCAAACAACGTTAAGCCGGTTTAATCCCTTTTGAGAAAACATCAGCGGTAGCCTGGCTGCCGCTTATTTTTCGTCAATCTCCGTTTGGATAGAGCGTTAAGTTTCTGGTTGTGGCACTGTCCTCAAGTCTGCTCTCTCGTCGCAATCTGCGTAAACACTCAGCCAAATAAGCACCGTCCCAGCTTTCTTGATTCGAGTTGTAGAGATAGTTGTCTAATGTATTTACTTCTCGCGTAAACTCCTCGTCCGCGAACAACTTTGCAACGTCGTCAAGCGATACTGCGGAAGTTCTTGGCATGAAAGCTCCTGCCCAATCAATGATGGCGCTGCGCGTTTGAGTTGCATTGTTGTCTGCGCAGGAGGCTAGTAGCTGTTTAAAAATGTCTCTCTCGACGGAGACCTCTGGCACTTTGGATTTACTAGGTGTTGCTGGACGGCGCATGCGCCATAGGTATACAAGTGTGAGAAGCCAGCCTAGCAGGCTGACGCCACTGATGAGCTTCCAGATCGATCGTTCTAACCAAGACGGCAGGGATGTGCTCGGTGAGCTATCAGCAATATTGACTGGGGCAGAGACTGGCGCGGACTCTGTTGTGAAGTCATTCATTTCCGTCGCCGTGACAGTAATGGTTCGCTCAGGTAATACAGCATATTCCAGCATTTCAGTTAGTGTGTTCCACCAAGGAATGCGGATCTCCGGAATCACATAGGTGCCAGATCGAACAGGCACTACCGCAGCGCTATCCTGCCTGATGCCCACTAAGCCGTCCGTCGCTTCTTGATCCTCGATTGTGGGCTGATCGGGGTAGTATTTTAGGCCGTCGATAGGTGTAAACAAGATAGGCGGCAACTGGGCACCTTGCAGACCATTGCCGACAATTGTAACAGTACGAGT
This sequence comes from Haliea sp., assembly GCA_002862465.1. Taxonomy (GTDB): domain Bacteria; phylum Pseudomonadota; class Gammaproteobacteria; order Pseudomonadales; family Halieaceae; genus Marimicrobium. The sequence goes on along the minus strand of PKDD01000137.1, from coordinate 58,705 downwards.
CGTGGACTCCCCGACTCGCAATTCATTCGGCTCGGTAGACCATGTTTCCTTTAGTGTCAGGCGCGGTGTAGGCAGCCAGGTGTTTGTGGGAAAACTACTAGGCTTAGGACGTACGTTAATGGACAGCGGCTCACTAGTTCTGCGCAGAAGTTGACCGCCGCCAAGGTCAAAGAAACTCTGTCGACCGCGACTAATGCGTGCAGAGAAAACTTGTGCCGGGATTTCCAGGGTTCCGCTTTGCTCAGGAAAAATCGCATAGCGTACTTCGTTAACGCGCCACGGTCGTCCATCTATGTCCCGTTGAAAGGAATTCTGTTCCAGACGTTTGACAAAGGCATTGTCTAGTTGAAGTTCAGAAATATTAGCCCCATCTAAGGGGATGGACTGTTGAATGCGTAAGGTTAGGATAACTTGGCCTTGCACGTAAACGCTGTTTTTGTCTATTTCTACGTCGAAGATAACAGTCTGTTGCCCTGTCGGCATCTTAGAGGCAGGAGTCACTTTGACGGGAATGCCCTGTGTTGTATTCTGGCCGATACGAATAGAGGGGACATATAAGTTGCCTAATCGTTTTGGCGCCAGATCGATGATCACTTTTCGCGTTTGAGACAGTCGCCCATTGACGATACTGGTGCTGTTGTTGGTTGAGCGGCCAGCGATTTCGAAATCTACGCTGAGATCCGTGAGATCTATATCTGTCAGTTTTTCATCATCGGTGGCGATAATGGTGAGTCGTACCGTATCACCCAGTGCAACCCTGTCGCGGTCCAAGTTGGCGATTATGGCAGCCATGGCCGCAGAGCTACTAAGCGTCATTATTAATAGGGTCAGAGCTGCGAATATTTTACTAATAGGTTTCATCATCGCCCCCAAGGCCCTGGTCTTGTCGTTGACGACTTTCATACAGAAATTTTCTCTGTAGTAAGCCTGAAGGGTCGTCAGGTACGCGTCGCAGCCACTGTTCCAGTGCCTGATCTCGCTCCTCGTCATCAGACTCAGCGGCATTCAAGGGTGGTAGTTCCTCTGGCTCTTCTGAGGTCTCTGGTGCTGCCTGCTGCGGTTCTTGTTTATCTTCAGTCTCACTGCTTTGTTGGTCCTGTCGATCCTGCTGGTTCTGCTGGTCCTGTTGATCCTGCTGGTCCTGTTGATCCTGCTGGTCCTGTTGATCCTGCTGGTCCTGTTGATCCTGTTGATCCTGCTGGTCCTGCTGGTCCTGTCGATCCTGCTGGTCCTGTTGGTCCTGTCGATCCTGCTGGTCCTGCTGGTCCTGTTGGTCCTGCTGGTCCTGTTGGTCCTGTTGATCCTGTTGATCCTGCTGATCCTGCTGGTCCTGTTGATCCTGCTGCTCTTTCAGCGTCTCAAGCAGCGCAATATTTTCCAGTGCGTCACTGCGATCAGACTGCAGCGCGAGCGATTTTTCGTATGCGGAGATAGCCTCGTCGATTTGTCCAGACCGCGCTAACGCATTGCCTAGGTTGTACAAACTATTGGCGCTGTCAGGATCGTTGAAATGGGTCACTGCCGATTCATAGTCTTCGCTGCGATAAGCAGCGGTGCCGGCCCACTCAGCATTCTCAAATAGCGTTGCGGCAGCTTGTGCGTCACCCTTTTGTAACGCTTGCTGCGCTTGTTGATCGGGGGTTAGCCACAAATTATCCCACGCTCCGGCAGTGGCCGGTTCTGGCTGCATCAGGAACAGTATCGGCAGTGCTGTCAATATCCAGCCACGCCGGAATAACCCTAACGCTAAAGGTAACAATGCGAGTATAAAAAAGTAGCCCTGATCATCCCAAGCGTCGGCAGTCCTGTCGAGGGCCAGTGTTTCATCGGATTCATACAGCAGGCTTTCGGCTTGTAGAAATTCAAGATCAGTATTGTCTATTTGCATACGCCTATAACTGCCGCCTACTTCTCTGGCGAGCTCGCGTAGGCCTCTTTCGTCGAGGTTTGGCAGGACAATTGCACCTGCGTCATCTTTTATAAAGCCACCCTCGGCTAACGGAATGGGCGCGCCGGTTGCTGTGCCAACGCCGATGATATTTAACTGTGAGGGGTTGTCGTCCATGATCTTCCTGATAGCGATGCTGTCTTTGTCGGAGATCCCGTCAGTCAAAAGCAGTATTTTACCTTGGCGGACGCCTGCAGAGCGTAACAACTCTAAGGCTTGTTTCACACCGCTCACTGGGTCACTCCCGCGCAAGGGCATCATGTCGGGGTGCAATGCGGGAAGTAGGTTGGCGATAGTCAGTGTGTCGTCGGTGAGGGGGGTGACTATATGGGCATCGCCTGCATAGGCAATTAATGCTGTTTGTCCCTCGCGACGTTGCTGTAACAGGTCGAGCACCTTTTGGCGTGCGCGATCAACTCGTGATGGCGCAAGGTCTGCCGCTTTCATCGAAGCGCTTAAATCCAGCAGCACGACCAGCGCATCCTGCTTTTGGTGGACGGGCTGGGGAATTTTTTGCCAGCTAGGACCGCTGGCTGCTATCGCAGCGAGCAACCAACCGAATAATACAAGGGGTAGTAAATTGCGTCCTCGCGAATTCGCGTTGTCTCCGATCAAGTGGCGTAAGAGTTCAGGAGCAATCACCGCGTCCCAACTACCTTTGTGTCCTCGTTGTCGCCACAGCAATACTATGAGGATACAGGCGGGTACTAGTGTCCATAACCACTCAGGCCGCATCAAGTGCATATCCATCATGACTCTTTCCACGCGCGATGCACCGCGGGCGCACCGGGCCAATGGGTTGAACTCCAGACGTGTCGTAGCGCTAACAAAAAGCTCGCAAGCAACGCGGCCAGTAACGGGAGGTAGCCTAGAGATTGTCTCGGGCGATAGGTAGCGGCGGCCTGCTCTTGAGGCTCTAATTGATCAAGTAATTGATAGATCCTGGCGAGTTCCTGTGGATTGCGCGCGCGAAAATATTGGCCTCCCGTCAGGCGCGCGATTTCTTGCAGCCCAGCCTCGTCTAGCTCCGCTGACGGATTGACCTGACGGCTGCCGAAACTAGAGCCAAACAAGCCGGGTAAGTTAAGCGCGTCCGCTCCAATGCCTATGGTGTAGATTCGAATGCCGAGACTGGCTGCGAGTTTTGCTGCGTCCATCGGCTTTACTGAGCTGGCAGTATCTTGCCCATCGGTAAGAACAACTAATACGCGACTTTCTGCCGGTTGATCTTTTAGTCGTTTTACCGCGAGGCCAATAGCGTCTCCGATGGCCGTCTCCTTCCCAGCAAATCCAATTTGTGCCTCTAGCAGAAAACGTTTGACAGTGGCGGTATCGAAGGTGAGTGGCGATTGCACATAGGCATTAGTGCCAAATAAGATAAGACCCAGGCGATCGCCTGCCCGTTGCCCAATAAAATCTGCACCCAATTGTCTAACCGCTTCCATGCGGGGTTGGAGCGATTGCCCCACTTGCATATCTTCTATTTGCATCGACCCAGATATATCAACCGCCATCATAAGATCACGCCCACTGTTGGGAAGTTCAATGGCTTCACCAATCCACAGGGGGCGCGCTGCAGCTGTGAGTAGTAGGAGCCACAGTAGCCAAAGTAGTATTGCTCGCGCAAGGTCTCTGCGCACTGCGCGTCTACCCTGTGCTTCACTGAGTTGTCGCCATTCCTGATAAAAGGGAGCGCGCAAAGCCGGCTGCTGGCTACTCGCAGGTGGCGCAACTCTGCCGACAAGCCAGGGCAGGGGCGCTAACAGTAACAGCCAAGGCCAAGTCCATTCAATCATAGTGCCGCCTTGTGACGCTTGATCCAGCACTGTGCCGACTTGTGCAGCTGCTCCACATCTATCTCAGGGCAGGTCTTTTGATACACCGCGTCGTCGAACACCGATTCAAAGTACTCCTTCTGAGGCAGGCTGGTATTGAGGAATGTGCGCCAGGCCTCACCGTGTGAGGCGGCTATATCGGCGCGAGGATATGCCACCAAGGCCACGCTTTTGAGTAGCGCATTGAGTTCGCTCAGGTACTGGCTGTGTTCTTTTCTCGCGTGGTGGTCCGTGTGTAGACTCTGCAACTGCATAAGGGCGCGACGCCTATAAGCGTTTCGCCTATAGCGCGAGAGCAATACATAGACCAGACTCGCCACACACAGTATCCCTGCCAGGAGTAACAGCCACCAGCCGAGCGCAGGAGGCCACCATCCGATCAGCTCGGGCTGCCGCAGTGGGTTCAAATCAGCTAAGGGGTCCTGTGGGTTCATCGGCGCGTGCCGCCGTAGTATTGCTGCAGCAGGCTAAACGGTGCTTGATCGGTGGACGCCTGCAGCAAGGGTACGCCCAAGCCCAGCAGATCACTGCTGAGCAGGTCTCGTTGCTGCTGCAGTCGGTCGCTATAGGCTAAGCGCAGGCGACGGTCATCAGTGCGCAGCTCGCTGCGTTCGCTACCGTTAGTGACCGCGTACGTGCCTGCCTTTGGGAGTTCCGTTTCCAGCGGGTCAGAGCAGGCGATTGTGGTCAGTTCCGTGTGTTTGGCGAGCTCAAACAAATGCTCTCTGGCGCGTTCATGCGAGGCACCGCGAAAATCACTAATCAGAAACAGGCTGGTACCGGGACGGGCAATTCGTCGCAAGTTAGAGAGCATGCGCGCAAAACTGTCGTGCTCCTCAGGAGAATGCTGGGGTAGAGCCTGATTGTAGTGGGCGATCTGTGACAGCAGTGTGAGCACCGTTTTTCGACTGCGGCGGGGACGAATTTCTTGGTGTCCGCCATCGTTGAATACAAGCCCTCCCACGCGATCACCTTCATTGAGAGCGCTCCAGGCCAGCAGACTGGCGAGTTGTCCTGCTAAAACTGACTTGAAGCAGTGGCTTGAGCCGAAGAACATACTGCTACGCTGGTCCACCACGACTAAAACGGGCCGCTCTCGTTCCTCGCGAAATAATTTTGTGTGCGCGCTGCCGGTTCGGGCGGTGACGCGCCAGTCGATGGTTCGAATGTCATCGCCAGGTTGGTAGCGTCGCACTTCTTCAAAATCGATGCCACGCCCTCGAAAATTGGTTTTGTTGGGCCCGGCGAGATTACTTAGAGCGCGTTTTTTGCGTCCAAGCTTGAGTTGCTTCGAGGGAAACCGCAGGGCAATGAGCTCGTTCAGTTCCACATAGGCGCCGCGAGCGGGAGCGTTAATATCGGCCAGGTGCATGTTTGATCTCAGCCCACTGGAACGATGGACAATAGCTCCTCTATGACTTTGTCCGGCGTGACACCGTTGGCCTCTGCTTCGAAAGTCAGTATGAGTCTGTGGCGCAGCACATCTGCAGTGACAGCCTGAATATCGTCGGGGCTGACAAAATCTCGGCCCTTGAGCCAGGCATGTGCTCGGGCACAGCGATCGATAGCGATGGTTGCGCGAGGACTACCACCGTATTCAATCCAGCCCGCCAGCTCTTCGCTGTACAGACGCGGAGAGCGCGTGGCGATGACCAACTGCACCATGTATTGTTCCACTGCGTCAGACATATGCAGTGCTAGTATTTTGTCGCGCGCGGCAAAGACGCTCTCCTGTGTTATGGGTATGGGCGCACTGTCGTTCTCCGTTGTTGCCTCGGCACGAGTTAGTCTGAGAATTTCGGTTTCTGCGGCCGTATCCGGATAGCCCACACTGACATGCATTAGGAAACGGTCCAGCTGTGCCTCGGGCAGTGGGTAGGTGCCTTCTTGTTCGATCGGATTTTGGGTCGCCATTACCAAAAAAAGATCAGGCAATGCGTATGTTGTACTGCCGACGCTTACCTGACGTTCTGCCATCGCCTCAAGCAGAGCGGATTGAACCTTGGCAGGTGCGCGATTGACTTCATCAGCCAATACCAGGTTATGAAAAATTGGGCCCTTCTGGAAGTGAAAGTCGCCCTCCTGTGGCCGATAAATTTCTGTTCCAGTGACATCGCCTGGCAGTAGGTCTGGAGTAAACTGAATGCGATGGAAGCTGCCCTCCATTCCCTGCGAGAGTGATTTGATGGCTCTGGTTTTTGCCAGTCCAGGCGCGCCTTCGACTAATAGGTGCCCGTCGGCAAGGAGGGCAATAACCAGTCGCTGAACCAGATGGCTTTGGCCAATAATTTGCTTGCTAAGCCAGTCTTCAAGTGCTCTTATGTCTGCGTTCGCCACGATTGCTCCTGTGTGGTCTGTTAAAAAATTACCCTGTGGCTATTGGCCGCAAAGGCTGTTGAGATACCGGTTTTCTGGACTAGCATTGTAGCTGAAGATACTGGCCAGTCCACTTTTCATGCCATGACAGTTACTGAGCAATATGATGTCTGTGACTGATCTATGAATAAAAAGTTCCAGCAGGTATCTCATCACGTATTCAGTGTAATAATTCTGCGGCAGGGTCTACCGTAGCAAGCTACCCAGTCACGGTCGTCAATCAGGAAATCGTTAGTCGAATCCAAAATCGCAGAAAAGTATTTTCCGCAGAAGTCTGCGTGCTGGGCCTTGATCTTTGACTTTAGCGTCAGCGACGATCAAGGTGTCTAATGCAATGGGATGAGGCCGTCAAACGGTGCGTAGTTTGTGAACCCCAGATACGCCTGTGAGACCGTCCCATTGGTCACTGCGACCTTCTCGCCATCCCGTCACCCAACTTAGCCGCTGCCCTTCCTCTCTATGCGGACAGAAGTCGAGACTGCGCCCGCCAACCCCGGCTTGATAACCACGGTCAAATGCCCTCGAATTCAAATCACGCTTTTGTCTTCTCATACAGTGTGCTCCGATCCAGACTTTGCTCCTGAAGGTGGCGAAAGGTGTCGCGATACTTCTGGAGGCGCTATTCATGTATGTGCTGCGAGTTTAAATTTACCAAATGGCATCGCAACGCAGCGGTTCGTGCCGTCAGGGCACGTTTTAATGGAACCAAAATCGGGCTTGCAAGTCGATGATTATTTTGTAGTGAACAAGGCCACGTAGACAACCGATGTTTAAATCTGCTGCTGGCAACATCAGACCTCAGTTGCCCCTATGGCTGCTGGAGCACGAAGCATCCAGTAACTCTATCCAGTGTACTACCGGTATCCCTGCCGCGGCACCCAAGTGGAGTTGACAGCCGATATTGGCGGTCGCGATGATAGAGGGCTGATCGCTTTCTAGCGAGCATAAAGTCTTTTCTCGCAGTCGTTCACTGATTGTGGGTTGCAAAACAGAGTAGGTCCCGGCAGAACCGCAACACAGTAACTTTTCTGTGGTGATGGCGATATCAAACCCCGTCTGCTTTAGCAGCGTGGCTATCAGATCGGGTTGCTGTAGGGCGTGTTGCAGGGTACAAGGATTATGAATCGCGACTTTTCCCACCTGCGTGTCGATTGTTAGCCTGCTAAGGTCCTCGTCCAGCAGTATTTCCCCGATATCACGACTGAGTTGGGAAACGTGCAACGCCTTCTCTGCATAGTTAGCATCGTCAGCCAGGAGACGCCCGTAGTCGACCAGCATGGCGCCGCAGCCAGATGCACTGCTAATAATCGCTTCAGCGCCATTTTGCAGATGGGGCCACCAGGCATCGATATTGCGGCGCATGTTATCGAGTCCGTCTGCATGTGCGGCCAGATGGTAGTTGACTGCCCCACAACAGCCAGCCTTTGATGCCCCAATCAGCGAGATGCCCAGTTTGTCTAGTACGCGGCACACTGCGTCATTGGTGTTGGGCGTTGCTGCTCCCTGAACACAGCCTTCGAGTATCAGCATTTTGCGGGCGTGTTTTTGCGTCGGCCGTGCCTTTTGGCTTTGCCGGCGAGGTACTTTGTGGCGTAAGCGAGCAGGTAGCAACGGGCTTAACCGTTGCGCAAAAACTAGACCTGTCCTCAGTAACCGTGGACGCGAGAGAATGGATCTTAAAAGCCAGCGCAGCGTTTTGGGTACCACAGGCCTAGGCGCCGTCTGTTCCATTAGCTCGCGACCTATATCGACAAGTTCTCCGTACTGCATGCCTGAGGGGCAGGTGGTTTCGCAGCTACGACAGGTGAGACAACGATCCAAGTGCAACTGAGTCTGACTACTGGCTTCCCCTGTTTCTAGTAGATTTTTTATCAGGTAAATGCGCCCACGTGGACTGTCTCTCTCATCTCGACTATCTAGATAAGTAGGGCATGTCGTCAGGCAGAGGCCACAGTGCACGCATGCGCTAGTGATTGCTTTGGCATGGCGGCCCGAGTGGGTGTTTACAAATTTAGGATGCAGTTCTACATGCATGGCATATCTGCTCCTATAGCCAACTGTAAAGTCGCCCGGGGTTGAGAATGCCGTCCGGGTCGAAGGATTTTTTGAGACGCTGTTGCAAAACTTGCTCGACGCTGTTGAGTGGCGCTCGAACCTCTGCGTTGCGATCTCCACCGCGGAACAACGATACATGGCCTCCCGCCTCAGCCGCCGCCTGTTGCAGTACCTCGCCTGCATGATCACCGTGCACCCAACGTTGAGCGCCACACCAATCGATGAGTGTTGTGCCAAAGTCGTGCCTGACTTTTGCTGATGACTGCACCGAAAATCGCCACAGCGCTCCCTGATCATCAAAGAACGGCAGTGTCATCTCGCGTAGCTGGCGCCATAACGTTTCATCGCTGGCTAAAATTTCCCCGCCCCATTGCTTCACCGTGCTGTCCACGGCGCTGGTGGCACCAGACAGGCGCATATATACTCTGCCGTCAAGCCAGAAGGCGCCGGATAAGGGCTTAGGCTGGCCGGCTTTTTGATTCATATACTGTACTGCCTCTTGAGCAGACATGTCATAACATAAGGTCAGCGTCTTATTCGCCCGGGGCAGCACCTTCAAACTGACTTCGCACAGTACGCCGAGGGTCCCAAGCGCACCGGCTTGCAGTCTCGGCACATCGTAACCAGCAACATTCTTAATGACTTTCCCTCCGAAGTTGAGTTGTTCGCATTTGCCATTGATTAACCGTACACCGAGGACCATGTCTCGAATTGAACCGCTCCAAGGCCTGGCAGGTCCGGATAGGTTGCACGCGAGCGTCCCACCCAAGGTCGCTATACCACTGAAGAGTGGTGGCTCAAAAGAGAGGCTTTGACCCTCGTTTTCAAGCGCCGCAATAATATCGACTAGCGGGGTGCCGGCGCGGGCAGTGATAACCAGTTCTTGAGGTTGGTAGTCTACAATGCCCCTGTGTCCAGAAATGTCTAGAATAGTCCCGTTGCAGTTGCGACCGATCAGATGCTGCTTGCTTCCACCACCTTTGATATAGACCGAATTACGGGCATCGCGTGCTTGCTGCAGCGCGTTAATAATATGTTCACTGCGGTCCTGATTTTGAAGAGGTGGTCGCTCAGTCATGTTGGTGTCGAGCCGGCAGCGCCCTGTATTCCTGGCAGCGTTTCAAAATGGGAATGCCTTTGCCGGGGTTTAGATTAAGCGCCGGATCGAAGGCGTGTTTTATATCCTCCAGTTGCAGCAACTCCTGAGCGGTGAATTGGTTAGTCATCTGCGACAGTTTCTCGATACCCACACCGTGCTCTCCAGTGATACAGCCTCCGACACGGACCGACAACTCGAGTATTTTAGCCCCGAACTCTTCAGCTCGATGTATCGCGGTTGAATCACTGGCATCAAACATGATTAGCGGGTGTAAGTTACCATCGCCCGCGTGGAAAACATTGGCGACAGGCAACGCATATTGCTCAGAAAGGCGATAAATTTCGTTCAGCACGAAAGACAACTGACTGCGCGGAATGGTGCCGTCCATACAGTAATAGTCGGGCGAGATTCGTCCTATCGCCGGGAACGCCGCCTTGCGACCCTTCCATAACAGCGCGCGCTGGGTTTCATCGCGAGAGATTGTCACAGAGGTTGCACCGTGTTGCTCAAATAGACGCGCAATCTTTTGTGTATGCTGTGCTACCTCCTCAGAGGTGCCATCGACTTCGCAGAGTAGGATGGCCGCCGCTTCTCTAGGGTAACCTGCTTGCGCGAAGTCCTCTGCGGCCTGAATCGCGAGGCGATCCATCATTTCCAGTCCAGCCGGTATGATGCCTTCCGCGATGATTGCGCCGACCGCGTTACCCGCTGTGCTGACATTGTTGAAGCCGGCCATTATCACCTGCGCCAACTCGGGCAGAGGTAAAAGCCGCACAGTGACTTCCGTTATGATACCCAATAAGCCCTCGGAGCCGGTCAGCAGTGCCATTAGATCATAGCCCGGACTGTCTAGACCCATGCTGCCAATAGTGAGTTTCTCCCCTTCAACGGTCAATACCTCAAGGGAAAGGATATTGTGCACCGTTAGCCCATATTTGAGGCAGTGCACGCCGCCGGAATTTTCTGACACGTTACCTCCAATGGTGCAGGCTATCTGAGAAGATGGGTCGGGCGCGTAATATAGGCCGTGTTCCGCAGCGGCGTCTGAAATAGAGAGGTTGCTGACGCCCGGTTGAGCCCGCGCAGTGCGGGCGAGGATATCGATGTCTAGAATTTGATCAAGTTTGCTGAGGCAGAGCAATATTCCCTCTGGGTGCGGCATGGCACCGGCAGATAGGCCCGTTCCCGCGCCCCTTGCGACCACCGGAACATTGAGTTCATGGCAGATACGCAATACATGCTGTACCTGCTCAACCGTTTCTGGCAGGACTACTAGCAGCGGCAGTTCCGAGTAAAGGGTCAAGGCATCACATTCAAAAGGACGCTGTGATTCAGCTTCCGCGATAATGCATTCTAGGCTGAGGCATTGCTGTAGGCGATATGTCAGTTCAGCGCGTGCGGTGACGGCGAGTGATGGAATAAAGCGATTCTCCAGATAGTGCAGCTTTGCGCGAACGTCGAGCCGCTGCGTAAGATTTTTATTTTACTTTATCTGCTCCTCTACATAAAGCGGCAAACGGTTTACTCCTCTATCCGTTGGCGCTGGAGTCGCGCTGCAAACTATGGCATAAAAGATCTTCAGTTAATGGGAGGAGTTTATAAATGCAGGATTTTACTGGAAAAGTTGCAGTCGTCACCGGTGGTGCCAGCGGTATTGGTCGCTCACTGGTGAAGGAGTTACTGGCAGCAGGCGCCAAAGTTGTAATAGGTGATGTCGAGCAGAAGGCGCTTGATCGAGTGTCGGAAGAATTTTCGGGCAGTGGTGAATTGCTGACCGTCGTTACCGATGTGTCCAGTTCTAATTCGCTGAATGCACTGGCTGACACGGTATATGATACGTATGGTGCCTGCCATCTGTTGTTTAACAATGCTGGCGTTGCTGCCCCCTCCGCCAACGTATGGGAAACGACGGAGAACGATTGGAAGTGGGTTCATGGCGTTAACGTGCACGGAGTTGTTCATGGCATACAGGCTTTTGTCCCACGTATGATTGCCTCAGGTGAAGAGGGGCACGTGATTAATACTTCGTCTGGGGATGGCGGTGTTTCGCCTTTGCCCTATCAGTCTGTGTATGCCTCCAGTAAGGCCGCAGTGTCTTGCATTACGGAGTGTCTTGAGGCCCAGCTGCAAAGCGAGGGTACCAATCTTTCCGCTTCGATTTTCTATCCATCAGGCGGATTACTCGATACTGGAATCTGGACGACTGACCGCAATCGTCCCAAGGACTTGGCAAGAGAGAAGCCTTATGACCCGGTGCCAACCGTTGAGGATTTCAAGGTGGCCGCTGAAAAAGCGGGTTGGGCGTTGGAGTTTCAGGATCTAGATGAGCTTGCCCGTTATTGTTTGCAAGGCATTCTGGAAAAACGCTTTGTGATTATGATCCGGGTTGAGGAGGCAGAGGTCACATTGCACGAGCGCGCGGCACGTATTGGACGCACGGAATTGCCTATTGATCAGGCAGAAATCCCCCAGTTGTAAGCCATGTGCAGGCGCCGGGGTTTTAGAAGTCGGCCTCGGCAAACTGCCTGCTACATATGTTTTGCTTAGCGGGCTTGTTTCAGGGGATGCAATGTCACCGGCATGGCAGTGAATCCATGCACGAAAGACGATACGGTACGTTGCGCCTCTCCCACCACTTCAATACGTTCAAAGCGCAGCAGAATTTCCTCCCATAAGATACGTAACTGCAGTTCGGCTAGCCGATTGCCCATGCAGCGATGGATGCCAAAGCCAAAGGACAGGTGGCGGCGCACATCTGGGCGATCAATGATAAAGGCGTCTGGATTTTCCATAAAGCGCTCGTCTCGATTGCCTGAGACATACCACATAATGACTTTGTCGCCTGCTTTAATGAGTTGTCCGCCCAGTTCGGTATCTTCTTTGCAGATGCGACGCATATGCGCCAAAGGCGTTTGCCAGCGGATAGTCTCTGCGACCATAGAGTCAATGAGTTCTGGACGCGCGACCAGTTTTTTGAATTGAAGTGCATTTTGATGCAGCGCAAGAGCGCTAGCCGTCATTGTGCTCCGCGTGGTGTCGTTGCCACCGACAATCAGTAAGACAAGATTTCCTAGATACTCCATCGGCGCCATATTGCGGGTTGCCTCGCCATGGGCCAGCATTGAAATAAGGTCATTTTTCGGTGGTGTATGGATACGCTCATTCCACAGTCCAGTAAAGTACTCCAGACAGCCGAGCAGTTCCCGATGGCGCTGCTCTTCCGTGTCGATGACACCCATTCCGGGAATAGCAGTCGCGACATCTGACCAGCGGGTCAGTTTGTGGCGCTGTTCAAATGGAAAATCGAACAAGGTCGCAAGCATGCGGGTGGTCAGTTCTACTGAGACACGCTCTACCCAATCGAAAGACTTGCCAATAGGCAACTGGTCAAGCACGTCGATGGTTCTTTCGCGGATGATGGGCTCGAAGTAACGCAAATTCTCTGCACCAGTGACCGGGCTAACGACTCTGCGTTGTTCATCATGCTTCGGACGGTCCATGGCAATAAACATGGGCAGTGGAAACGTGTTCTCTGTGTCTCCGATAGTGATAGCTGGCTCTGACGAGAAAAGATTGTGCGAGGTATCTACGGTGACAATATCTGCGTATCGGGTGATCGACCAATACGGACCGAAAAAGCTGTCCGCACAATAATGCACTGGTGCTTCGTCGCGTAAGCGTTTGAACCAATCATGATGCGTGTCGCGAGCGAATAGAAAGGGATTTGCGACTTGAATTTTAGCCAGCGGCAGGCTGTATGGGTCGAGATCAGCCCTGAGCAGGGCATCGGCTAGTGGGTCAAGCGCTTCCATTGTTAAAGTCTCACTCATGGTTAGTGGGCATAGTGTAGGCTATGTTCTGAATCATGGCCAAGCACATTATAGAGCAGAGGTTTATGATGGAAGCGGGGATTACCTATTCTTCGATTATTATTAGGCCAGTTTGTTGTGGCCTTATCGTGGAGGCTTGCTGATCACTGGGGTAAAGGAGAGGAAAACGAAGATGGACAATATTGATTTATGGCAGGAGGCCGCGAAGGATATTTACTGGTACAAAAAGCCGGATATTCTATTGGACAGTTCACGTGCGCCTTTTAATCGGTGGTTTCCAGACGGCGTGACTAATGCATGCTATAACGCTCTGGACCTCCAAGTGGAGCAGGGCAGAGGAGGCCAGGCTGCGCTAATTTACGATAGCCCGGTCACTGGCACTAAGCGGCAATATACGTATGCGCAATTATTGGCCGAGGTTGCGCTGTTTGCTGGTGCGCTGATGGCCCGAGGCGTCGCCAAAGGTGATCGCGTAGTGATTTATATGCCGATGGTGCCCGAGGCCGCCATTGCAATGCTTGCATGCGCGCGCATAGGCGCCATTCATTCTGTGGTATTTGGTGGATTTGCCAGCAATGAACTAGCGCAACGTATCGATGATGCGACACCTTTAGTGATCGTAGCCGCAAGTTGTGGGGTTGAGCCGTCTCATCTGGTGGCTTACAAACCGCTGTTAGATCATGCCATCGAGCTCGCTCAGCATAAGCCTGATTACTGCATTATCTTGCAGCGGCCGATGCTCGCTGCTGAGATAATTGAGGGGCGTGACTTAGATTGGTTGCAAGTTATGAAGCAGGCCGAGCCGGTCTCATGTGTGCCAGTTGGAGCGAATGAGCCCCTTTATATCCTCTATACCTCAGGTACCACTGGTCAGCCTAAAGGCGTGGTTCGTGACACTGGTGGAAGTACCGTAGCACTGAAGTGGACTATGAAGGCTATCTATGACGTGTCCCCCGGAGACGTCTACTGGGCCGCGTCTGATGTCGGCTGGGTGGTGGGTCACTCCTATATTGTCTACGGGCCACTATTCGCGGGCTGCACCGCACTGATGTATGAGGGAAAGCCAGTGGGGACGCCTGATCCTGGCGCCTATTGGCGAGTGATTGAAGAGTATAGGGTTAGCGTGCTGTTCACCGCGCCTACTGCATTTCGAGCGATTAAAAAGGAAGATCCACTGGGTGAGCATCTAGCAGAATACGATCTATCGAATTTTCGAGCTTTGTTTCTTGCCGGTGAACGTTGTGATCCCCATACCTTGGAGTGGGCACAGGCCAAGTTGCAGGTGCCCGTAATAGACCATTGGTGGCAGACTGAAACAGGTTGGCCTGTGTGCTCTAATTGCCTCGGCATTGAGCAATTGCCGATCGTTGCAGGCTCGCCCGCTCGGCCCGTACCCGGCTATGAGGTGCGGGTATTGGGGAAGGATGGAAACGCAGTTGCAACAGGTGATATTGGGGCGTTGGTACTTAAGATGCCTCTGCCTCCCGGTACTTTTATCAATCTGTGGAATGCTCCAGAACGTTTTGCAGAAGCGTATTTCAGCAAGTTCCCTGGGTACTATGAAACTGGGGATGCCGGCTATATTGATGAAGCGGGCTATATATTTGTGATGTCAAGAACGGATGATGTAATCAATGTTGCAGGACATCGATTATCCACCGGGGCAATGGAAGAGATTTTATTCGATGATGAGGATGTCGGTGAGTGCGCCGTAATCGGCGTCGCTGATGCGGTCAAAGGTCAGGTCCCACTTGGATTATTAGTGCTAAATAGTGGGGTTACCACACCACATGCCGCAATCATCGCTCGGACCGTTAAATTGGTTCGCGACAGGATGGGCCCCGTCGCGGCTTTTAAGCTCTGTACTATTGTAGACCGTCTACCTAAGACTCGTTCTGGCAAACTACTTCGCGGAACGCTGCGCAAAATAGCTGATGGGAGCGATTGGAACATGCCAGCCACGATTGATGACGCTGCTGTTCTCGACGAGGTGGCTATTGCATTAAAACAAATGGGCTACCCGTCCGATAAACCGTCTTCGAGCGGCCCGCGTTCATGTTAACTATGATAGCGACGGCCAGCACTGGGCGGGCAGTCGTCATGGCAAGTGTTCCGAGGTCTGTATGAGTCGCAATTGCCGTTTTAAAAGCATGCGCATTCTGAAATAGCTGAGTGGGCGGATAGAACGTTCAAGTGTTGACACCCAAACTAATGCCTAGTAGTCTATAGGTTAAAGTTGAGTTGTGACACAGGAGTAAGTAGCTATGAGTCAGTGCCCATTCGCAGAGTTCCCAAATTTGATCGACCCCGAAACGTATGTTGATGGTATGCCTTACGATACGCTGGCTGAAATTCGTGCCTCCGGTCCGATTCACTATATGGATGGTTCTTACCAAGGTGTGCCTTACTGGCTGATAACCGGTCGGGATGAAATTGATTTCATTTCTAAGCGCCCTAAACTTTTCTCCAGTGAGGCTCGCTCCGCATTGGCAGAGGAGTATTCAGAAGATGATATGAATCTGATTCAGCGCAATATGACCATTAATCAGGATCCACCGAAGCAGATGAAGTCGCGCAAGATTGTGCGAGCAACATTTACTCCGGGTGCTGTTGAATCGTATGAACCCAGCTTTCGGCAGCACGCGCGCAACATAGTCGACGCGGTTGCAAGTCGTGGCGAGTGCGAGTTTGTAGAGGAAGTAGCAGCAGAATTGCCGTTGCTGGCTATTCTTGAACTCTGCGGTATCCCAGCAGAAGACCGCAAGGACTTTTTCGAGTGGACTAACAAGATGATGTTCAATCAGGATCCAGAAATGTCCGCAGGCCAGGAAGAAGCCGAGGCAGCTTCTTTTAAAGTTATTGAATACGCTATGAAGTTGGCGGAGCAGCATAAAACTGAACCCAAGAAAGATATTATTGGTGCGTTAATTGATGGCAATGGAAAAGACGATGGTTTGAGTGACGATGAGTTTGTTTGGTTTTTCCTGATGTTGATTGCAGCTGGCAACGAGTCCACCCGCACGATAACAACACAGGGCATGCGCTTGTTGATGGAAAACCCTGAGCAGTTGCAATATTTGGTAGATAATCCCGATAAGATACCGGGTGCATGTGAGGAAATGCTGCGTTATAACACGGCTTTCACTCTAATGCGTCGCCAGTGTCTTGAAGACACTGAGGTTGCAGGTAAGATGATAAAAAAAGGTGACAAAGTCATCATGCATTATCATGCGGTTAATCATGATGAGACTATTTTTGGTGCTGATGCGATGCAGTTTGACGTACGTCGTGCCGAGCGTATGCCAGATCTTTACAACCAACATCGGTCGTTTGGTATCGGACAGCATTTCTGTTTAGGTACCCACCTTGCTCGACTAGAGATGCGTGTTATGTTCGAGGAAATCATTCCTCGCTTGCGTAACCCTAAGTTGGTAGGTGATGTTGCCTACACTCGTTCAAACCTCGTAAATGGCATTAAGCGTATGCACATTACCTTCGACCCAGAGGTGAAGTCTGCAGAAGCGGCGGCCTGACCCGCGAGTAACTTACTACGCCGGCGGCTCTAGCTTCCCAAGGGCCCCTCGGTTGTGAAGCCATGCTTTGCTTGCGGCGATGCAAAATCTCTTTTGGGATTTTGTGACATTGTGCTCCTGAAATTGCTTTAGCTAACCACCGCCAGACGCCTGCGGGTTAGGAAGACGCTCGCGCGACTCGTTACTAGGAACTTCTCGATCGGAGAATAGATGTGTTGATCCCTAAAGCGGGTGCTGCGCCTGCGTGCTTGCTGTCTAAGTGGTGATAATTAAGCGCAGCGCCTGCAACTGCAAATTGGCGTGTTTAATGTGAGTGGCGCACTCTTCTATGCGATAAGCTAGGTGATCGAGCTCGTCCTGACGAATTGATGGATTTACTATTTGTAAGGCGTTTAGTCTGTCTAATTCTGCTCCTAAGTCGATACGCATACTTGCTTCAGCATCGATGCGTATGTCTTGTAGTATTCCCTCAGCTTGCGCTGACGCAAGCGACATTTTGGCCTCCACGTCTGCATAGACCTGTTTGATAATAGCCAAGCCGGTAGATTTCTTTACCTTCTCAATAAGTTGATTGAGACGTTCATGTGGCACCAGGTCTGAGAGGTCTTTTCCGCGGGCATCGACAAGCAAACGTATGGGATGAAGGGGTAAAAATCGCTCAAGTTGAAGCGTTCTGGGAGCAACGCAATTAATGGTGTAGAGCACTTCCAACAGCATGGTGCCAGGAGCTACGCCCTTTAATTTAATAGTGCCGAGTGCGGCATTGCCTATTTCAGTTGACTGCACGATGTCCATCGCCCCGAGTATCATCGGGTGTTCCCATGTAAGGAATTCCAGATCCTCGCGTATAAGCGCCTTTTGGCGATTAAAAGTGACAGTCATGCCGTCTTCTTTGAGTTCTGGAAAATGACCGATGAGCATATTCTCAGAGGGCCGTAATATAAGTGTTTGTTCAGAGTGGAACTCCTGTTCGACCCCGAAGGTTTCACATAAAGATTCGAGATAAGGCTCCAGCGTATTATTGGCTTCCATAGCAACAATTTGATTAATTAGTTTGTCAGCGATTTCGGGTTTACATGAGTTGCGTTCCAGTAATTTATCGCGACCGTCGCGTAACTCCTGTCGTGTTTCTGCAGTAAAAGCTGCGCTATCTTGCAGCAGTATGTCGAAATCCGAAGTACGCTGGTCTAACTCTGATAGAAGGCGATCCTGGAACATGCAAAAAATCATATATCCTGCAGAGCAGCTGTCGCGAAATAGATTGAGGCCTTGATCATACCATTCGAACAGTGACTGCTGGGCAGTATGCGCTAGGTACGGCACGTGAATGTCTATGTCGCACTGTTGTCCGATCCGGTCTAGGCGCCCAATGCGCTGTTCGAGCAGGTCTGGATTCATTGGTAGGTCAAACAATATCAGATGGTGGGAAAACTGAAAGTTGCGTCCTTCACTGCCAATTTCTGAGCAAACAAGCGTCTGTGCACCGTTAACCTCATCAGCGAAGTAGGCCGCGGCACGGTCCCGTTCAATGATTGATAGGCCCTCATAAAAGGCTGAGGATCGAATGCCCGCGCGCAGGTGCAAATGATGTTCTAGTGCAACCGCAGTTGCAGCGTGCGCACAGATGACCAAAACTTTGGCAGGGCGAAGATGTTTAAGCATTGTTTCTAGCCAGGCTACTCGTGGGTCGAATGCAAGCCAGATGTCGTCGAGGTAGGGCGTTTCGGGATAAAGTCGTTCCTTCAGATCAACCTGAGCATGCTCGTATTCCTCTGGTGACTGCAGCGGGTATTGGTGCAGTATCCGTTGCGAGAAGCCTTTAATGGCAGCGCGAGTATTTCTGAATAAGACCCGCCCTGTACCATGTCGATCCAGTATTTGTTCGATGATGCCAGAGGGCGTCTTAGCGTCCAACCCTAGGGGAAGATCACTAAAGACTTTGCCTGCTTCTAGTGCGTCGGCGAGTTCACTCCATTTAAGATACTGTTGTTCCTCGTCCTTGAACCTTTGAAAATCATGAAAGCGTGAGGGGTCTAGCAAACGAAGGCGCGCGAAATGACTGGCGTGTCCAGTTTGTTCAGGTGTGGCCGTGAGTAATAATAAACCCTTAGTTTGTAATGCTAGCGTTTCAACAAATGCATAGTTATCGTTGGGTGTATCCTGTTCCCATTGCAGATGATGAGCTTCGTCAATAACAACAAGATCCCAGTCTGAAGCTAGCGCCGCGGTTCTTAATGTAGGCTGCGAGTTAAGTAGTTCGAGAGTGCTGAGCGCCAACTGTTCTGTCTCGAAGGGATTGCCCTCGGCGATTGCAGCCAAACGCTCAGCGTCGAAAAGAGCAAAATGTAAATTGAAACGGCGCAGCATTTCCACGAGCCACTGATGCAATAGGCTTGGTGGCACCAATATGAGAATTCTGGAGGCACGTCCCGTCAGCATTTGCTGCTGTATGATCATCCCCGCCTCAATCGTTTTTCCAAGGCCTACTTCGTCCGCCAGCAGCACTCGTGGGGCATGCCTTTGTCCTACCTCATTAGCGATATAAATCTGGTGTGGTAAAAGATTTGTTCGGGAGCCCATCAGGCCTCGCACTGCTGAGCGTTGTAGGTTATCCAAATGCATAAAGGTTGCGAAGCGCAGTGCAAATTCGCTGTGCTTGTCAAAATGCCCGTTGAGCAAACGCTGTTGTGGCGTGGTCAACTGAATAAATGCGTTAAGCTCCAGTTCGGATATTGTCAACTGCTGTTCGTGGTGGTCTGTGCCGACATAGACTAAGAGTCCGTTGTGCTCTAAAACGTTTGTTACTAGCAATTCGACCTGCTCAACGCTAGATATATGGTCTCCAACTTTGAAGCGCAGTCTTGTGAGAGGAGCATTTTCGATAGCGTAAGTGCGTTCCTCTTCTACGGCAGGGAAGGCGAGGGTAACGCGACGCCCTTCGATATCTACGATAATTCCAAGCCCTAGCTGGGGGTCGGCATGACTCACCCAACGTTGTCCAATAATGTAGTCCATCAAAAAGGTGTGCCTGTGATATTGAAGAAAAGCGCAATCGAACCGCGCAATAGTCTACCATTGAAAGCATAGATAAGTATGAATCTAGTATATGAGAATTTAACCTGATGCTGGGGATGCTGTTGGCTGTGGTTCACTAATGTCAGAGAAAAAAATATCCATACTATTGCGATAGGCCTGTTGTAATAAGTCTTCAATATCGACTTTCTTGATATTGGCAAGGGTTTCAGCAATGAAGGGCAGATAGTAGGGCGCGTTAGGTCTACCTCGGTATGGTACAGGGGTTAGATACGGGGCATCAGTTTCCAGTAATAACTGGTTCATAGGCGTGGCGGCCACAACTTGCCGCACGTTATCGGCACTGTTGAAGGTAGCGATGCCGTTGAAACCCAGCATAAATCCTTCTTCAAGACAGAACTCTGCCAATGCTAAAGAGGAGGTAAAGCTATGTATCACGCCTTTGCGGGCAAGGGACGCACTACAATTTCTCAGTATATCTTTTGTATCGTCATCGGCATCACGAGTGTGGATGACGACGGGTAGATCGAGTTCTATGGCAGTCTGCAGTTGCTGCTCAAATGCGGAACGCTGAACGGCTCGATCTGCATGGTCGTAAAAGTAGTCTAGGCCAATTTCACCTACCGCAAGGATTTTATTGTGACCGGCATTCTCTCGAATGATCGCATCAATCTCGGAAGAATAGGAATCGGCCTCATGTGGATGAATTCCCTGAGTACCCCATATGTTTGCGGAAGACTTGGCGAGCCGCAACACGCTATCGAGGTTGCCGGCGGAAACAGCAATAGTGATAATTCGCTCTATACCGACTTGGCGTGATTTTTTTAGGGTGATTTCGAGTTCCGCCTGGTCTAGATAATCTAGGTGGCAATGAGTTTCTATGATGGGTGTCTTAAAGTGCGGTATGTCGCGGCGACTTTTTTTGCTCATAGCTTGTGACTGCCTGAAGTCATACATTTACCGGTTCCGACCAGAGTGCCGAGACAAAGGGTAACGGCTATCAGGCTGAATCTTCCTCTACTAGTAATCACGCTTTGCACTTTAGATGCATCACCAATTGGCCTTGTTACAACTTCACAGGTCTAGGATTTTGATTTGCTGGCCGCTCGTTTTTTTACAGCAATGCTACCTTTCTTTTTTGGTGTCGCGATGATGCGAGTCTTTGCCGCGGCCGTAATCGGATTTTTAGGTTTTGTTGTTCGTTTTGCCGAAGCATCCGTGGACGCGCGCGTTTTAGACCGCAGCTTGGGCGCTACCTCACCTATTGACCTAATGGGGGCCTGTGCTCTTTTGGGTGATCGGATTTTCGCTTTCGCGGCAACTGCTGCCGTTTTTCGTCGCGCCGGTTCCAGTTTGGCCGCAGCTGCGTAGAGTTCTTCATAGGCAGCGACTAGGCAATCATGATAGAACTCGGGGTCAGGCATGATGTCTCGGTCCGCTAGTACGGACAGAGTAAGTTTGCCGGAGTAGCTGAATGCGAGGTGGAAAATCCCCATGCCGGGTGTCAACACGCCTAGTCCGTAGTAATCTACCATTTTAGCGCCTGCGCAATACAGCGGAAAGTTGGGGCCTGCTACATTAGAAATACAGGTCGATATGTTTACTGGCAGATGTTTCGACAGCTGATTGCGCGACCAGAAACTGGCCACTGATTTCGAGATCGCTGGAGCAAGCACACCCGCCAGCATCAGCGCATCGACCATAGGGCTTGCTTCGCCGCTAACCTTAGCTTCTTCAGTTGACTCTTTGATTGCAGCGATTCGTTGAACCGGATCAGTAATATCGGTATGCAGTGAAGCGAACACTGACCCTACCTGATTGTTCTCGTCGGTGGCTCTGCGCCTAGTTCGCATGTTCAAAGGCATAGTCGTTGCAAGAGAGCCCTCCTGCGGTGCTTCACCCTTCGAAAGCAGGTAGCGTTGCAGAGCGCCGCCAATTACTGTGAGCGCCACGTCGTTTATCGTGGCGCCTACAGCAGTTTTGATGTCCTTAAAGCCTTCTAGAGGAAATTCTGCTGCGTCAAAAACACGATGAGGGCCAACGGGCTTGTTTAGAATCGTTTTGGGTGCAGATATATCCGGAGGCGCGACTTCTTTGCGCGCAATATCGATCGCATATTGCGTCAGATCTTTTGCGCTTCTGATCGAGCCTGTGAGCAGTTGTACCGTATTTTTCGCTCCATTGAGTGTCGCTTTTGTCATTAGTTCCGCAACCGAAGGCGCTGTATCTACTAGACGCGGCTCAGTCTCCCAGCTGGGTTGTTGCTCTGGATTTGGCACGAGATCGTGCAAGGCCGTTATAAAAGATGAGCCGCCCGCGCCGTCGACCATGGAATGGTGCATTTTAGTGTAGACAGCGAAACAGCCCTTGGGAAGGTTTGGAATGTTGTCTAGACCTTCGATGATATAGGCTTCCCAGAGTGGCCGAGACATATCCAGTGGGCGAGAGTGGAGGCGGGCTGCCTGGATACATAGCTGTCGCCAATCGCCGGGTTGCGGCAATGCAATATGTCGAAGATGGAACTCTACGTCAAAGTTCGCGTCTTTTATCCAGTAGGGCCTATCCATGCCACCGGGGACCTCTACTAATCGCGTTCTAAATAAAGGTAGCCCTCCGAGACGACGCTCAAAGCTGGCGATGACATCCTTAAAACGAACAAATCCTCCAGGCGCAGTTGACGGGTCATAAATTCCCAAACTGCCGATGTGTTGAGGGGTATTGGTTTGCTCCAAATTGACGAAGGCGGAGTCAAGTATTCCTAACTGTTTCATAATTTCTCAAGGGGGCCTTAGGAGGCGCGCATCTGATTTGCCTGACGATACTCCAGTCTGACGAATTGCCCGTTGGGTGCTTGTTCTTACCAAGCAGATTGTTAGGGCTAAAAATTTAGCGCATCTCGCGCTGGCTGATTCGCTGCTGAATATAAGGTCTATTTATACCACCGAAGCTTCCTTCAGGCCAGAAAGACACCCTAAAAAAGGCCCAACAAGGCAACTATTTGGCATAAAAATTGTATTTGGAGGGCTATTTGAACTGGGTTTACAACAACACAGGTCTACGCATTTTGCAAAATCATCAGAGCACCACGCGCCTCGACTGGCTTGAGAGTTTTCCACTCGATAACCTCAGCAGAGAAACGCTCTTCACAGCGCTTTGCCATGTCAAAAAAGGTTGAGCGCTCTGGATCAGCGATCACAATGTGTTTTACCCCGGCCTTGACCGCTCGATTGACCATATTGAAAACAGGGTCCACTAATTCATCCCAGAAACAGATGTCTGCAGCGATCAGCATATCGAACTGAGACAACTGCTTGGTCGTTAATTTTTCGAAGGTAGATACGAGGGATGCAGTGGAGACTCCGTTCAGGAGAGCGGATACTTGTAAGTATGGAAATACATCTGGGTCCGCATCAGCAGATGTCACCCGAGAACCCAATGTCTTGGCACACCAGATACCAGAAATCCCCCAGCCGCAGCCGACATCAATAACCGTGTTGCTATGTTCCGGCCGATTTTTGCCCAAGTAGTCTATGAGCAGGCGACTAGATTTCCAGAGTTTATTGCCGTGTATAGAGGGTTTAGCGCCCTCGCGCCTAACCTGCCTAATTAATGGATGAGAACTGGTGGGCATCGTAACGCCGCGAAACCGGTGTCCTGTTATCGGTTTACTCTTATTCAAGGTAATTCCTTTCAATTTGCAAGGGTTTGGTTCACGTTGCATATGTTCAAACACTGCAGAAACCGCGTGCGAGAATAAAAGTATTGTTCGCCGGGGTCCACAACATTTGCCACTAAATTATGTAACTTGCTGGACGCCGCGATGATACTTCGATTATACGCCGTGCCCCATCAGGTTATGCCTATTTATTTTGGCTCGATCAGATGGTGACGCTGGAACACGTTTGTTCGCTAGGATACGATGGCCTTTTAGACATTTAAATTAGTATTGTCGAGCAAGAAAGGTAACCAGGCATGGTTAGGTTCAAGGAGCGGGTTGAACTTACAGGAAAAAATAAGCCGAAGCAGCAGAGGGCTAAGCGCACGTATGAAGCAATTCTCATGGCCGCATCAGAGCTCCTAGTTGAGGTCGGGGTTGAGCGTATCTCTACTAATCTGGTCGCTGAGAGAGCCGGCGTTTCTGTGCCTGCGCTTTACCGCTACTTTCCGAATAAATATGCTGTCCTAAACGCGTTGAGCTCTGCATGTATCGATAAACAAAGTGCGGCTTTTCAGGAGTGGGTTGAGGAATATTCAGAGCAGGGTAACCTACACTTTTTATTGGATGGTATCTACGGCTTGCTCAAGCGCATCTACGATGTCACCCAGCAACAGGTAGGAGGCTTGGAGGTGGTGCAGGCTTTGCGAGCAGTCGAGCCTTTGCGCGAGGCTCGACTCGCAGCCCACATGTCCGCCTCTAATCGACTTGCTGCGACAGCGGCTACACTTATCGGCCGGCCGGTTGATCAGTTGACTATGGCACAATCACGGCTGACAGTAGATTCAGCCTACCTCATCGTCGAGATGGCGCTAGAGGACGGCTCACCCTCAGCTGAAAGCATACTGCATGAGGGCGCGCGGATGATTCGTCTTTATTGGCAGAGTATCCTAATCGGCGACTGAACTTTCCCGTCAGTCCTCTCCTAGCACGTCCTCAGCCTGCGGTCCCTTTTCGCTTTCGGTCACAATGAAACTTACAACTTGACCATCACGAAGACCACGACGGCCTTCACCGCGGATAGAGCGGAAGTGAACAAAAATTTCCTCACCATCGTCCTTGGTAATGAAGCCAAAACCTTTTGAGACATTAAACCATTTCACTGTTCCACGATCACGCGACGTGTCTGATGCCGACTGGAATTGGGTATCCGTCTCACTAGTCTCTCCAGAAGAAGTGACCTTATCGCGAACAAGAAGCGCGGTTGCAGCTGTCGCTGCAAAAAATGCTAGCAGCATCTGCGGGTTGAATGGTTCCCCATCAAGGACCAGCGTGGTGAGCGTTGAAGCTATGACAGCGATAACGAGACTGATAATAAGTTTTGTAATGAGGCTCATCGATTTCCTCCCAATGATTTACAGGGTCAGGATTGCAGGGTGATCTAGGCGCGGAGCATTCTAACATCAATGGCGCTGATGGGAATGCCTCACAGAAAATAAGTCGTATTTCGAGGTGGATCGTCTTTGGCGCTTGCGAAAAGTGGCATAGCGCGCTAATTGCCTGTTCACCTGAATCTCAGTGCCTATTTTCCGTCACAGCACGTGCGTTGTTCAGAGCTTTAAGACATCTTCAGCTTGTAGGCCTTTAGGACCCTCGGTAAGCGTAAATTCTACCGCTTGGCCTTCATTAAGGGTGCGAAAACCTTCACCTTGTATCGATCTGAAGTGCACAAAAACGTCCTCTTCGCTGTTCTGCCTCGTGATAAAGCCGAATCCCTTGGCGTTATTGAACCACTTAACTGCGCCACATATTCGATCGCTCATTGCCCCTCCCTGAATTTTCATTTTATTTTAGTATGTTAGGCGCACAGCGAAAGAGTGTCTTCAACGCGGAAGTTTTCTTAACACAAGGCTCAAATATCCCGGATACGGCTTAATCGCTGCTGCAAAGTCTCAAGGGCCTGCTGTTGTGCTTGCATTTTATTCTGTTCCTTCGCCACCACAGCGGCCGGTGCCTTATCGACAAACGCTGCATTACCTAACTTACCTTGTAGGCGCGTTAGATCATTTTCAAGTTTGCCAATTTCGCGACTAAGCCGCACGATTTCTGCTTCTTTATCGATGAGTCCCGCCATCGGCACCAATATCTCCAACTCTCCAGCCAGTGACGTCGCGGCAAGTGGAACCGCATCATCCACCCCTAGCCAATCAATTTTGTTAATCTTAGCCAGCTTTCTCAGATATTGCGAATTTGTAGACAGTCTCTGTCGATCATTTTCATCTCCATTACGCAGAAGCACTGAGAGCTCCTTTCCAGGAGGAATACTCATTTCGCCACGAATGTTTCGGATGCCTTCGATAACCATTTTAAGCCACTCAATATCTTTATTTGCACGGACGTCTATCTCGTGTTCATTGGGCTCTGGGTAGGGTTGCAACATGATGGTCGGCCCTGATTTTCCAGCTAAGGCCCCCACCGACTGCCAAATTTCTTCGGTAATGAACGGCATCATGGGGTGCAGCAGTCGCAGCGATATCTCCAACACACGAATCAGAGTTTGACGCGTGCCGCGTTTTGCTTCGGGCGAAGCGCCATCGTCCCATAGCACAGATTTCGATAGTTCTAGGTACCAGTCGCAGTACTCGTTCCAGATGAATTCATACAAAGCCTGCGACGCAAGATCAAAGCGATAGTTGGCGACCGCGCGCGTCACCTCTGCAGCCGTCTCTTGAACCTTACTGCGAATCCATCGATCGGCCAGGCTCAACTCCACCGCTGCCTTGTTTGAGGTACCACAATCCTCTTTCTCGCAATTCATCAGTACATAACGCGCAGCATTCCAGATTTTGTTGCAAAAATTTCGGTGGCCTTCGATGCGGCCAATGTCGAACTTAATATCACGGCCGGTCGAAGCGAGTGAATAATAGGTGAAGCGTAATGCGTCGGTGCCATAAGACTCTATCCCGCTCGGGAATTGCCGACGTGTGGATTTTTCAATTTTAGCTGCAAGCTGTGGTTGCATCATGCCGCTGGTGCGCTTGAGAACTAGTTCCTCGAGTCCTATGCCATCGATAAGGTCAGTGGGGTCGATAACATTGCCCTTGGATTTAGACATTTTTTGGCCGTCGCTATCGCGGACTAAACCATGTATGTAAACGGTGTGGAATGGGACCTCCTCAAGCAGATGTAATGTCATCATAATCATTCGAGCGACCCAAAAGAAGATGATATCGAATCCGGTTACCAGTACAGTGCTCGGATGAAAAGTGGCCAATTCCTCCGTTTCTTCCGGCCAGCCTAAGGTTGAAAAGGTCCACAGTGCCGAAGAAAACCATGTATCAAGAACATCCTCATCCTGCCGCAGTATTACTGTGTCTCCTAGCGTGTTTTCCTGGCGCACAGCCTCTTCGTTCTCTCCAACATAAAAGTTACCGTCGGTGTCATACCATGCAGGGATGCGATGTCCCCACCACAATTGGCGACTGATACACCAGTCCTGAATGTCCCGCATCCATGCGAAGTAGGTATTTTCCCACTGTTTGGGGACGAACTGGATATCCCCATTCTCTACGGCCGCGATGGCAGGTGTGGCCATCTTTTTGGCGTCGACATACCACTGATCGGTTAGGTAGGGCTCGATAACGACTCCAGAGCGGTCGCCACGCGGCACGCTGAGCGTGTGGTCTGCGACTTTGTCGAGCAAACCCAATGCTTCCATATCCGCAACCACCCGTGCCCTTGCCTCGAGTCGGTCAAGGCCACGATAACTTATTGGGGCCGTGTCGTTAATCACCGCATCATCGTTTAAAATGTTGATTAGCGGCAGTCCATGCCGCCGACCCATCTCGTAGTCGTTGAAATCGTGTGCCGGCGTGATTTTGACGCAACCGGTGCCAAATTCGCGGTCGACATAGTCATCAGCGATTATTGGTATTTCGCGATCACACAGCGGCAGTGTAATGGCGAGTCCAATAAGATTTGCGTAGCGTTTGTCTTCCGGGTGAACAGCTACTGCGCAGTCGCCCAGCATCGTTTCGGGGCGAGTGGTGGCCACTGTGAGGTGGCCTTCACCGCTAGCCAGTGGATACTTGAAGTGCCACATATGGCCCCGCTCTTCTTCGGAAATGACCTCGAGGTCAGAGATAGCTGTATGAAGCACTGGATCCCAGTTAACCAGTCTCTGGCCACGGTAAATGAGGCCTTCCCGATAAAGTCTAATAAACACATGCTGGACCGCCTTAGAGAGTCCCGGGTCCATGGTGAAGCGTTCGCGAGACCAGTCTAGGGAGGCACCAAGACGCCGCATCTGTTGGGTAATAGCGCCACCCGATTTTTCTTTCCACTCCCAAATTTTTTCAACAAACTTTTCACGTCCAAGGTCATAACGATTAATTCCTTGTCCTTCTAGCTGTCGCTCAACCACCATTTGCGTGGCTATACCCGCGTGATCGGTGCCGGCCTGCCAGAGTGTGTTGCAGCCAGACATACGATGGTATCGAATAAGGGCGTCCATGATGGCTTCTTGGAATCCATGCCCCATGTGGAGATTGCCAGTCACATTAGGCGGGGGAATCATGATGCTATAGGATTGTTCTCCACCTTGGGGGGCAAAGTATCCTTTGTCTTCCCACTCCTGATACCAGCGGGTTTCAATGTTAGCGGGCTGGAATGTTTTATCCATAACTCAGTGAATCCGGAAAAAAGCTCATTAAGCCAGCAAGAGTCTTCTGCCGGCGCATCAGGCAGAGTATACGGTAGTCGCTCGCTGATCGGAATCACGAGATCTCCGAGAGGTCTGACGCGTTGCAACTAGAGATCGTGTTTTTCTAACTGATAGCCGCGTTCTTTATAAAATATCCAAGATTTCCGCAGCGCTGCGAGACTGTCGGGTTCCTGTGTGACGACTTCGGCGACACGCTGAAATCGACTAAAAAAAGATGGAATTGCCAGTTGCAAATTAATTAAAAGGTCGTTGTGTGTCTCGGGCTCTTGCCCCCAGCCTATAGCAATAGTCTCTGAGTGTTCTTGCTCGTGAAGCCCGTGAGGAAGAAAACTTGTGGGCCGAAAGGTCCACAGGAGTTCATTGATTGCGTTCGCCTGTGCCTCGTCGGTCGCATTTATAAAGACGCGATGCCCCCTCTGAAAGGCCTTGTCAGCTAAGCGCGCAGCAACCTGCAAGCGCTGATTCGGATCAGACGTCTGCACAACGTAAAAACCAACCAGTGTCATTGCTATTCGCCTGCACGATCTAGAAGATACTGGGTTAATAGCGCCACGGGGCGCCCAGTCGCGCCTTTTGGTGCGCTATTCCAGCCAGATCCGGCGATATCAAGATGGGCCCAATTATAGTCATGTGCAAAGCACGATAAAAAACACGCAGCGGTAATCGAGCCACCCCCGGCTCCGCCGATATTGGCTAAATCTGCGAAGTTGCTTTTAATCTGCGCCTGATAGTCATCCCATAACGGCATGCGCCACGCGCGGTCATGCGAATCGATCCCTGCGGCAAGCAATTGTTCGGCCAAGGCGTCTTCGTTGGCGAAGAGCCCAGTGGCATGGGAACCCAAAGCCACTACACATGCGCCTGTGAGCGTCGCAATGTCGATGACTGCTGCAGGCTTGAATCGCGCTGCATAGGTCAGGGCATCGCACAGCACCAGTCGTCCCTCAGCATCGGTATTAAGTACCTCGATTGTTTTGCCCGACATGCTGGTCACGATATCACCTGGCTTGGTCGCTCTTCCGTCAGGCATGTTTTCAGCCGCCGCGACAATGGCTACAACGTTTAGCGGCAGTTCCAGCGTTGTTACAGCATGCATAGTGCCGAAAACACTAGCTGCACCACCCATATCAAATTTCATTTCGTCCATCTTTGCGCCAGGTTTTAGTGAAATGCCGCCGCTATCAAACGTGATCCCTTTGCCAACTAGCACCTGAGGGTCGGTGCCTGCTTTAGCGCCTTTGTAATTCATTACGATCAGCTTGGCAGATTGTTCACTGCCGGCAGACACTGATAGCAGTGCGCCCATGCCCAGCGCTCGCATTTGCTTTTCGTCCACTACGCTGACACTTAACTTGCCACTGCTGCGCGCTAATTTTCGGGCCTGTTGCGCCAGATAAGAGGGTGTACAAATATTGCCCGGCAAATTGGCAAGATTCGCGGCTTCAGCGATACCTTGGCCGGTGGCTTTGCCTTCGTTTAGTGCGCTACTTGCCAGCTGTAGTTTTAGGGCGCCCTTGGTATTAATCACCAAGCGGCTCAGTTTCATTGCTGACCTAGGTTTAGAAATGGTGGCGGTATACCGATACGAGGCAGCAACGAGGTGTCGAGCCAAATACGCCAGCATCCATTTGGCTTCCTTTTCTTTTAGTCCTAGTCCTGCGAGGTGCAACATAGCCTCACTAGCCTGCTTATTTGACAGTGCGTGATAGAGTGTTTGACTAAATTTTCTTGCTGCCTCTCGGTTAAATGTATTCGAATTCCCGCACCCGATTAACAATATGCGTTTGGCGGGACCTGTTCCTACTAACATGAAACTCTCACCTAATTTGGCCGTAAAGTCGCCAAGTTCAAGCGCAGCTTTTATGGATCCCGAGGAGGCCTTATCGAGTTTTAATGCTGCACCTGCTAATTTTTCATCTTGAAATAAAGGCAAGATGGCACATTGACTAGCAGCTGCGGCAGCGTCTGCCACGTTTCTCGCGACGAATGTCATAGCGGTCATAAATATATTCCTCAGTGGAGTTTAAATTCATTAGTGTATGCAGTTTGGTGGCTAAACTGAACTGAAAAAACAACGACCATTAAAAGTGCCAAGTCTTTATGGCTCTGCCAGCTTTTCCCGCTTAGGCAGCAGGACCAATTGCGTGCCGGAAATGTAGTCGTGCCAATAGCGGTGCTTCCGATCCACTAGACACCACAGATAACCGAGTCCGAGACAGGCCGCAGACAGGGATGCTCCGAGGCAGCGAAGTAAGGATTTCCCGAATGTGGGAGGCCGGCCCTCAAAATCAACCAGCTTTATACGCCACGTCTGCATCCCGAGGGTTTGGCCGTTTTTAACCCAAAAAATACTGAAGAAAAATACGACACTCAGTGTCGTTACAATCTGAGTCATTTCGGCGCTCAGGATTTGTTGCTCTCCCCCTGTCGCCTTGACTAAAACACCTAATGCAAGCCCATTGACTATCGCTATCAATGCTAATACTAACAATGTGTCATACAGCATGGCGGTCAAGCGTCGCAGTAAGGAAGGGCTATCAAATTGATTAGGTTCTGGCATGCGCAGGAGTTTAGCACTATTAAGCAAAAGTATTAACGAAATGTAAATTGAGGGTCACTTGATGCCCATGATATATTTATCGTTAAGTGTAGAGACTATGCGTATGAATGTGCTGTTAGTAGAAGATGACAAACAGGTCGGTGACTTTATCGTTACTGAATTGACTGCGGTGGGTCATTGCTGTGTTCATGAACTCGACGGTTCGGCGGGGCTGCTCGCGGCACAAAATGCTACCTTTGATGTGATGGTGATTGATCGCATGATGCCGCGGATGGATGGGTTGGCATTGATCAATGCCTTGCGAGATGCGGGCGATAACACGCCAGTGATTATACTCAGTGCTCTGGGGGAAGTAGACGATCGAGTGCAGGGTTTGCACTGTGGTGCAGATGACTACCTTGTAAAGCCATTTGCTATGCCGGAGTTGCTGGCTAGGCTAGAAGTTCTGCACCGCCGTGTCTCTGCGACTGTGGGTGAGTCGGAAACAACTCTGGTGGTCGCTGATTTATCCATGGACCTTCTCAGGCAGCATGTGCAGCGCCAGACGGCTACCGTCACTTTGCAACCCCGGGAATATAAACTTTTGGAGTATCTAATGCGTCACGCGGGCCAAGTTGTGACGCGGGCAATGCTGTTGGAGCAAGTTTGGGGCTATCACTTTGATCCGCAGACTAATGTAATTGATGTTCACGTGTCGCGCCTGCGGCAGAAAATCGACAAGGGTTTCGATCATGCCTTACTCTCTACGGTGAGAGGAAAAGGTTATCGTCTCGGCCCCAAACTGGACGACTGAGCGCAGCTCGATGAAGACAAGAGAGGTCGTTAGTAGTCTCACTTTTCGTGGAATTGTCACTTATGTCACCGCTCTCAGCGCTACCGTATTCCTTTTGTTAGGTGCTTTCTATCTCTATTTTAGCTACACGTCTTTTCGTGCGCTGGGTGAGAGTGTCATGAGCGAACTTGAAACACTTGAGTTGGTATATAGTGAACAATCTCTGGCGGGTGTCACCGAGTATATCGATGATCAACTGGCGTCGTCATCAATTCACCGATTTTATTATTTAGTGACTGATGTTGAAGGCATAAAAGTTGCAGGAGATCTGTCTGCACGACCCAGTTATCGAGAGTTTGATGATGGTTGGTTGGGGTTCGAACTGGCGTTGCAGGATTGGGGACAGTCAATTGATGTTGAATTCTTAGCATACCCCATGTTGCTCGGAGACGGCTATGAAGTCATGGTGGCGCGCGATTACGCAGATATTGTCGACCGCGCAGAGTTAGTCTTTACCACGCTATTTAGGTTTTTAATTGCGACACTGATTTTGGGTGTCATAGGAGGATTTTTTAGTGCGGCGCGAACACTAGACAGAATCGAGCGTTTGAATCTAGATGTTTCTCGCATGATTCGGGGAGGCGCTAGTGAGCGACTGCAGGTAGAACAGGAGAAGGGCTATATTCGTGTGCTGGCTATGTTTATGAACCAGATGCTGGAGCAGATAGAGACGCTGATGCAGGGGGTAAGGCGTGTTTCTGACAATATAGCACATGACCTGCGGACACCTCTGACACGGATGCGCAACGACCTCAGCCAGCTGCGGGATAGGTCAAATCAGGAAGAAGGCGGGCAGCTAGAGCGCATTATTGATGAATGTGATGAACTTTTGTCTTCATTCAACGCTCTCCTGCGAATCTCCACCTTGGAATCGGGCAGTCGATTGGCTGGCGGTAGCGACATAGAACTGCAGGCGTTGTTGCAGGATGTGGTAGAACTCTATGAGCCAGTGGCGGAAGAAAAGAACATTGAACTGGCCTTAAACGCCCCTCGTTCGCAGGTGTGTAAAGGAGACGTAGATTTATTATTTCAGATGTTTGCTAATGTGTTGGACAACGCGATTAAGTATACACAGCCCGATGGTTACATTCGGGTGCAGATGGGACTAAAGATGGCAGCTGACGGCAATAGCAGACATAGCATTGTTATTTCTGATTCTGGACCTGGTATCGCTTTTTCGGAGCGTGATAGCGTGTTTCGACGTTTCTACCGAGTGGAGTCAAGTCGCGGAGAGCAACCGGGTCATGGTTTGGGTCTGAGTCTGGTACAAGCAATTGCACATTACCATTACGGTTCGGTAGAGCTGAGTAATAACAATCCCGGTTTACAGGTTAGGGTCGATCTTCCTTGATTTGCTACTTGTCAAATATGATTTGCCGTCGAAGAGAGATAATCAGACTTTTTGGGGGTCAGCGCCAGCCCTTATAGAGTATGTGCGAAGACTATTCTTCGAGCGCAACACCGTCCCTGAAGTCAGAGCCCAAAGGTGACAGTGTGAGGTGATCGATATTAGGTGAAACCGTATTTTTTTTGCATGGCAAATTGGGAATGGCGCCATCACTTTTTGCTGTACTTAGGTGACTCGTGTCGGGCATGGCAGGGGGTGATAATGATTTCTGAGACAAGCGCTGCCCCAGTGAGTCTAACTCTAGGGTGGAAGTGTCTATGCTGTTTCTGATGGGCGCAGCACGCTCATCGATATCTAAGACATTCGTCCCGGGAGGAGAGAGTTCAATCTCGCGTATGGTTACAGCAGCTTCCTGCGATGTGACTGAGGCCTGCACCAAGAATTCTGGCAGACTGGCACGGGCTGTGCCTGGCATACCCGCTGGCGTTGCAATTCTCTCCGCCCCAGTATGCGTTTTTATGCCTGCGGCAGTAGCCTGTTTGGGGTCAGATGTGATGCTCGCTATGGCCGGCTCTGCGCCGGCCCGCTGCATCACAACCTTGTATTTTATTGCGGTCGCTTTGTCGCAGCCACTTTTGATTAACTGTACTTCGCCGCTAAATAATTTGTCGAGGGTGTGCTGATCCGCGTTAAATGCTTTGGCCATTTTTTTTCGCACGCTGTCTAAATCATGTCCGTCGACTAATCGGCCAGCGAAATATACGTTGTAGCGCTCTGTCATCGGGCAGTTCCCTTCGCATCTGTGGTCAGAGTATACGGCTTACTGCTGTCAGGGTCTTGTCTGATCTCAAGTTACAATCTGCAGGGTTTGTAGCTGCTCTGGCGACGCGCTTCTGCTAAGATGACATCACTAATCTGTAAGATTGTGTTTTCATGAGCAACCGCGTTCCAACCCGATTCGTCAAGACATTGCTGCGTATGGTAGGAGATAAGGGCTACAATTTCAGCCTTGTCCTTGGCGATGCAGGTCTAGACTTTGACCCTCTGGATGAGTCTGATCCTGCGTATCGTAGCGAGATCAGTGCCATACAGTATTCTCGTATTTACCAGAGCGTTCTGAGATTGTTGCAAGATGAAACATTCGGTACGACGGGAAGTGAGTTGGTGGCGCCAGGGGCATTTCGTATGATGTGCTACTGTATTATTTCATGCAACAATTTGGGACAGGCAATTCAGCGTGCTGCAGAGTTCTATCGAACATTCTTTGGTGAGCACAGTCAGCTGTATGCTAACTTCAGCGACCAGTTCGCGCGGGTCGGATATCGCACGATGGTGCGGCATGATCGGTCGCGTGTCGAGGCAGCCGATGCCTATGGGTTGTCCATGTGGCATCGGTTTTTCGGCTGGCTGTGCGGTCGCCCGATAGAGTTGAAGCGGGTGGATTTCTCTGGGGACACCCCCGAGCGATTGGAGAAATATGAAAAGCTCTTTGGATGTCCGCTATATTTCAATCAGGCACACGACTTGCTCTATTTTGATAGCGCTTGTCTGAGTTGGTCTGTTGTACATACCGAGCACTCTCTGCGCGAGTTTTTGCGTACGGCACCCTATCAATTGCTAATGATGGAAACGAGTCCAGAGGCAAATAACATTTCTGCGCAGGTAAAAGCCATGATAGGACATGACTTTAGCGACGGGTTTCCTGGATTCGAGGCCATCAGCAGTGCGTTAAAAATGTCCGCCCCGACGCTCCGCCGCAGATTGAAGCGCGAGGGTACAACATTCCAGCAGCTTAAGGATGAGGCGCGGTGCGAGGCTGCGAAGCTATGTCTTGTTCGGCCGGAGTTGTCGATTAATGAGGTTGCGTTGCAGATGGGGTTTACTGACCCTAGTGCCTTTCATCGATCGTTTAAAAAATGGACCTTACAGACTCCCGGGCAGTTTCGCGCTAGTCGCAGGATCAGCAAAGGTTGATGATCGCAGCTGTCACCCTGCCTTGACCTTGGTTATAATTTGGAGGCGAAGAACTCTTGCCATTCTTAGTAGGCGTCTTATGATCATACAGCAACAGATAGAGCAGCAACTTCAAAGTAGCTTTGCTCCAATATTTCTAGAGGTCGTTAACGAAAGCCATATGCACAGCGTGCCGGCAGATTCAGAAACTCACTTTCGGGTCGTGGTGGTCAGTGGCACCTTCGAAGGGTGTTCTAGAGTTTCGCGGCATCAGCAGGTTTATGCCGTACTAGCGCAGCAACTGGCGGGTCCGGTACATGCTCTTGCTTTGCATACGCACACAGGTGGCGAATGGGAGAAAAGAGATCAGGGAGTGCATGCCTCGCCAGAGTGCCTCGGCGGCAGTAAGGCAGATCAAACCTAGGTCTAGATAATGGAATCAGTCGTCGTTGCAGCGCTGTATAAATTTGTTACCTTAGAAGATTATCATGAGTTTCGAGAGCCACTGCTGGACGCATGCTTGACGGCCGGCGTGAAAGGGACCTTGTTATTGGCACGAGAGGGTATTAATGGCACCATTGCAGGTAGCAGGGAAGGCGTCGATGGCGTAATCGCCTACCTGCGCAGTGATTCTCGCCTCTGTGATCTGGAGCCTAAAGAATCTTGCGATGACCACGTGCCTTTTTATCGCATGAAGGTCAAGTTAAAAAAAGAAATTGTTACGATGGGCATAGCAGGGGTTGATCCCAATATCCGTGCTGGGACCTATGTCGGCGCACGCGACTGGAACGATTTGATTAGTGATCCTGAAGTTCTTTTGATCGATACGCGCAATGACTATGAGTGTGATATTGGTAGCTTTAACGGCGCCGTTGATCCGCGTACCCAGAACTTTCGACAATTTCCAGATTTTGTTCGCG
Source organism: Haliea sp. (assembly GCA_002862465.1). Taxonomy (GTDB): domain Bacteria; phylum Pseudomonadota; class Gammaproteobacteria; order Pseudomonadales; family Halieaceae; genus Marimicrobium. The sequence continues at coordinate 23,005 of PKDD01000137.1, read as the reverse complement.
CGAACCTTGATCCTAGCAAGCATAAAAAAGTAGCGATGTTCTGTACCGGAGGCATTCGCTGTGAAAAAGCGTCTGCGTTCATGCTCAGTGAGGGATTCGAAGAGGTGTATCACCTGCAAGGCGGGATTTTGAAATACCTGGAGGACGTGCCGCAGCAGGATAGTCTGTGGAAGGGTGAGTGCTTCGTCTTCGACAACAGAGTTTCGGTGGATCATCAATTAGAAAAAGGGTGTTACGATCAATGCTTTGGTTGCCGCCATCCCATTACCGAGCAGGAGAAGCACTCTAGACAATATGAAGCTGGTGTGTGCTGCCCTCATTGCTATGACGATCTGACGGCAGATCAAGCAACGCGCTTTAGAGAACGCCAGAAGCAGGTAGAACTCGCAGCGCTAAGAGGTCAAGCTCATGTTGGAGCACCGCCGCCGGAGCGCCAGGCGTCTAGAGTGAAAACCGACGCAGACTGATCGGTTGAGTTGCGGTCAAGGTGCCGTCCTTCATTTTAAATAAAGATTAATAGCACTTCTAAATATATTTACTGGAACAAAGGTACTGTGATCTTCGCCATTGCCTTGCGATATGACACCGCACATCAGCGGTTCTGCATTGTTGGAAAGTTGTATTACTGCACCGCCGGAAGCGCCTTTTTGAGCCATGCAGTCTGTGTCGCCGAGGTGGGGCTGCTGTTGGTAAATGATACAGGCGGGGTCGAATGTTAGGATGTCACCTGAATTACTTACTCCATTATCGCTAGAGTAGCCGGCCATAATTATCGGCCGATCCGAATCCGCAATGTGAGGATGGATATCAAGAGCGATAATTTGTCCTGAACTTATCTTGCGGCGCAGTCGTAAAATAGCCCAATCCGCGTGCATCCCGCCACCATCAGCTAAACGCCGGGCTTCTCGCCTCACTGATTCCCCTGATATTGCTACTGCTGTAAAGACAATAGGTTTAGTTAGGTCCCGATAGAACTCGAGGCAGTGCCATGCAGTGATGATGATATCGGCATCGCTTCTTGTGTCGCGTGAAACCAGAGTGGCACTGCAATCTTCCAAATAGTGTGAGCGATGTCCATTTTGATTGCGCTGCCCGGGTACTTGTAACTTGCCTACGGCGTGTAGCCATGGGGAAGATGAGGCAGAAAACACCTGCTGCGAGTCTGCATATCCGGTTTTGCTCAGCAGCAGCAGTCCCGAGAGCACAAGCAGAATAGGTGAATATTTCCGCTGGTGTGTCACGCTTTCTTCCAGCCTGCCACGTCGTCAATTAGCGAGGCCAGACTAAAAACAGCAGCACTAACAAATAGCCAGGTCCGACCGCCTAAGAGATCAGTATGTCGATCGCTGATCAGCAGGCATGAGGCAGTCGTAATCGAGTAATCATAAATTGCCCTTACCGGTTCCGTCGCAGCGGCAGACAGTTCGAGCGCCGCGACCGGAAGCGAAGTCATCACAGTGGAGGAATCGAAATCGATAGTAAATATGAACAGTGCTGCGGCGGTGAATAAACAGCGCTCACTCACGTGTTTTTTGAGTGCGTTTTGCATTGTTGAAAGTATAAGCCAACGCAAAAAAAAATCATTAGAAGACGGATTTTTATGCAAAAATAAATAGAAACGCAACACAAGAAGCTTCTGCTTGTTCGGTTCTGCTGCTTCATCGCCGCGAGACGGACTTGGGGTATTTAAACTGCCTTTAAAAACGGGGGAACCAAGTTCCCCCTTTCATATCCTCTAGCAAGAGGGAGCGGGGCCAATCAACGACCATACTTCAGGGTTTGTCACTGGTGAAGCTCCAAGTGTCCACCAGTTGGCGCGGTATACGCCACCCTGAAATATTGCCTCTGCGCCTTCAACAAAGGTCGTGGATTCGGAATAGTCTAGACGTACGTCAGATATGAGTTCGAATGCATTCGTCACGTCAGGCGCAACATCAACAGTCCACCATTTTGCCCTGTAGATCAAGCCACTGTAACTCACGAATTCACCGCCAGTATAGACAGTAGAGGCGTTAAAGGCCGGCTGCATAGACGCCATAGGGTCAGATCTATCGCAAGAACCTGAGTCGTCGATTGTTGGCGTTTCTGTACTTGAACCCAGCAGTGTCACGTTGGCGGTATTCTGGATAGTCGCATTACCCTGAATGGCTGTAGCAACCACAACCAATGTATAGTCACCTGCGAAGGCCTCGTGGACGTGCAGCTTAAGATCGACACTCTGCATAGACACGACTTGCTCAGGCAAATCACAGGAGGCGGCGTCATCAACCATCGGAATGGTATCGTCAAGGATAAAGGTATCGCTGGTGACTGTTGCGCCGCTGGAATCAAACAGTGTGGCAATAATATTCACTGGACTATCGGTGGACACCGTGAAATGGACGTCTGCCATGCCCGAGCTGTTTATTTCCACGGGGGAATCTACGTTTGATAGAGTTACTTGGTAGTTCGATTCCGTCTCTGCAAATTCAATGGCGACTTGAATCGACTGAATGTCATCATCTCCCATTGCATAAATCTTGTTCGCGCCCGCGATTGGCGTGAAGGTATCGCCTGATTTTTCACCCGCGAAAAAATAGCCCTGTGCGTTTATAGCGCGCGCCAGTTCAAGACTTGCTGCAGCACCAGAGGTTGCAACGGTTGCCGTGTAGGAGGCAGATAGCGACACATTCTCACCGTTTGTGTCCATCACGCGAGTATAGATAGTGTCTCCCGCGTTGAGTGCGATGGCGCCCGATATGGTGCCGACTTCTGTGAATGCGCTGTCCTCTACTGAGCCTGTGTTGCCGCCTTCAAAGTCCACGTCAATCGCATTGTAGAAAGACGCCGCTGTATCCCCAACATCCCATACTGCCAAAATAACTTGGTAACCTTCACGATACGGTACTTCGCAGGCATGTTGCACTGTCATTGGTGGTCGGACCATGCCGCCGTCATATTCACAAAAAGGTGTCAGTTCAAACGCAGAGCGCGCCAGCGGTTGTGATTGGTCCCAGTCGGGGGTGGTAATGAAGTATCGCCAATCACGAGCAACATGGTTGGCAGTAAAGGTCCAAGTAAAAACGTTAGTTCCAGCGGAGATCCCATTTTTTGACCAGCGAGCGGGGGTTTGGGCGTTCAGCTCTGACCAAGCCGGGCTGCCTGCCGCAGCAATAGTGCCATCAGCCGGGCCACCTAAGGGGAAACGAGGGCTGCCGTCTATGCCTTCCACAGATTGAGGTTCATATTGAACCGCGCCACATCCGGTATTTTCGCCCAACTTACACAGATATGAACGACTTTCTGGTTGTGACACATATCCGTGTGATAAAGCTTCAATGGACAGGGTCATGACGGCCACACCTGCGACTACTGCTAATTGTGTTTTAATCATTTTCATAAGAAAGTACTCATTCACGTTACCTAAGGCGTCGAATAATGCAGGACCATCCTGCAGCGTTTTGAAAACTCTCGGTCTCTTGCCGAGTGCAAGGTCGAAATGCAGATTATTTCAAAAAGAAATTTCTAGCTTTCAATATTGAGACATAGCGTCTAGGGTAAAGTTCCCCCTGCGTCACTGAGAGATCAAAATGGCGATATGCGGACGCTGCCCTGATGCTTTTTCACTGGGTCATCAAGCATTTGCGGTATAGAATCGGCGGTCCAACACGCATCACAGGAGATAATGTATGAGCCTTTTGCAAGATCGAGTCGCGGTGGTCACTGGCGCGAGTCGCGGTGCCGGTAAGGGCATAGCGTTGGCGCTTGGCGCGACCGGCGCGACCGTCTATGTTACTGGACGCACTCAGAACGAGGGGGATGCGCCACTGCCTGGCACTATAAAAGTGACTGCAGATGCGGTCACGGCAGCCGGCGGCGAGGGCATAGCTGTTTGCTGCGATCACAGTGATGACGATAGTGTTCAAAAATTGTTCGAGCAGGTAGCCGTTGATCATGGCCGTCTCGATATATTGGTCAATAACGCTACCAGTTTGCACGATGCGATGACTCAAACAGGTCCTTTCTGGGAAAAACCGCTGGCGCTGACGGAGTTGTGGGACGTGGGTATGCGGTCACACTACACTGCGGCGTGGTATGCAGCCCCTCTCTTGTTGGCAAATGGAGAGGGATTGATCGTAAACACCTCGTCATTTGGCGGCCGTATTTATATGCACGGCCCTGCTTATGGCGCTGGAAAAGCCGCAGTAGACAAAATGTCACATGATATGGCAATTGACTTTCGTCCTCACAATGTTGCCGTCACTTCAATTTGGATGGGTCTTCTTTTGACTGAGCGCACGCAGCGTGTATTTGACGCGGAACCAGAGAAATATGCGGATTTAGTGGCGACGGCCGAAACACCAGAGTTCACCGGTTGGGTGATTGATAGATTGGCTAAAGATCCTAATCTGATGGGTAAAAGTGGGGCAGTGCTTATTGGGGCAGAATTGGCGCAGGAGTATGGCCTCACCGACGTCAATGGTCGCATTCCCCCATCTCATCGGGCTTTTTTTGGCGAACCCACGACTTATGGAAAAGCAATCGTGGAGTAGTTTTGATACTCTGGCGCGTGTTGGGAACCATGTTAGGGCTCAGGATATTATGATACTGATATTTCAATTCGATACCTTATCACGGCTAGCGCATATAGAGGCCAGTTGCACAGGGTTTGCTAGTGTTCTTGGCGACATTATATGTGGTAAATAAAGGCAGATTTGCTACCTAAGGCGCTGATTACGCGCGGGAGATATTATGAAGTTGAGAGGACGATTACCCGAGGGCCAGTATGCCAATTGCGCAAATGGCTACCGAATTCATTATTTAGACGAAGGACATGGAGAGGTTGTGGTCTTTTTGCATGGGTCAGGTCCCGGTGCAAGTGGCTTTAGTAATTTTAAGGGCAATTTCCAAGGGCTGAAGGATGCCGGTTATCGCTGCATTATTCCGGATCATATTGGCTATGGTTTTTCGGACAAGCCCAATGACGTTGATCACCCTCTGTCGTTGTTTGTCGAATGCATTAAGCAAACGTTGGATGTGGCGGGTGTTAAAAAATGTACGCTGGTGGGTAACTCGCTGGGTGGGGCGATTGCGTTGGGACTGGCATTAGACTATCCGCAGCTTGTGGATAAGCTTATTTTAATGGCGCCGGGCGGTCTAAGTGAGTTGCCGGAATATCAGCAAATGCCGGGAATGCAGAAAGTATTTAAAGTTTTCGGTTCCGGTGAACCGGTGACGCCGGCAATTATGAAGGACCTGTTCGCTACTGGCCTTATGTATGACGCAGATTATGCTACCGATGATTTGGTGGAGGAGCGCATGCAGATCATGGACATTATGAATGGTCACGTGATGGCGACCATGCAAGTACCCAACTTAGTCGAGCGATTGCACGAGTTGGAATGTCCTGTGCTGGGCTTTTGGGGTATGGATGAGCAGATGATGCCTGAAAATGGCATTATGGCCATGGCGAAAAATATTAAACACTTACGCCTCATTCTGGTAACAGAGTGCGGACATTGGGTGATGGTTGAGCATGAAGCGATGTTCAATCGGTATTGTTTAGACTTTCTTCAGAACGGCTAGCTCTGCGTTGTATGCGGACGTTTGTGCTAAGTACTTAACGTCGTAAGCGAAATGCCGATGTCGTGTTTGCAGTAGTGTTGGACATCGAGAAACTAAACAGTCGGCGGCGCCCAGAGTTTCATGCCGTTCGAATAAAGTATTGTACTGGCAAACCCTGTAAGGCGTGTAAAATTATCGCCTCAAAAAAAGTAGACTGACCTATGATGCATAAAGATCGGATAAATCAGTTGGGCGATGAGCTTTATCAGGCCCTCCGCACGCAGTCCACAACAGAGCCGCTGACCGCCCGTGAAGGTGACATCACCATTGATGATGCATACCATATTTCTTTGCGGATGGTGCAGCAGCGCCTAAATTTAGATGGCGAGCGTATTGTTGGCAAGAAAATTGGTGTAACCAGCAAACCTGTCCAAGACATGTTAGCTGTTTTTCAGCCTGACTTTGGTTTCTTGACTGATAAGATGGAATACGCTGATGGCAGCAGCATTCCTATTGCGGGCAATATGATTCAGCCCAGAGCCGAGGGAGAAATTGCGTTCCGTTTGAAACAAGATTTAGTCGGACCGGGAGTGACTGAGCGTGATGTGCTTGATGCGACAGAGAGCATTATGGCGTGTTTCGAGATTGTCGATTCCAGAATTCATGATTGGAATATAAAGATACAGGACACGGTAGCCGATAACGCATCTTGCGGTGTGTATGTCTTAGGCAAGGATGAAGTTGATCCTCGCGACTTCGATTTACCGAAGTTGAAGATGACGGTGTTAAAAAACGGCGAAGTCATTGCACAAGGTCAGGGAAGTGCCGTGCAGGGTAATCCGCTAACGGCAGTGGCGTGGTTGGCGAATACCTTGGGACAATTTGGGATTCCGTTTAAAGCTGGAGAAATCATCTTGTCTGGCTCGCTAGTTCCTCTAATTCCAGTGGTTGCAGGGGACGAGATGTCACTGTCAATTGATGGCTTAGGAGGTTGTAGCTGCAAATTCGTGTAGCGGTGCTGAAGAGGCAAGACTCTCCGCCCAAGAAATGCGCTCGAGTTGATGGCTAGCGCATATACTAGAACCTGACAGATATAGAGATTCGACATGAGCGACAAAGTAAAAGCAGCAATAATTGGTCCCGGCAACATCGGCACAGACCTTCTTGTGAAAGCCATGCGCAGTGAAGTGATTCAACCCGTATGGATGGTGGGCGTAGATGCGGATTCACCGGGTCTGGCGAGGGCCTCGGATATGGGCCTCAAAACCACAGCAGAGGGCGTGGACGGGATGTTGCCTACCATGGCGGAGGATGGCGTACAGGTCTGCTTCGACGCAACATCTGCCTACGTGCACGCCGAAAATAGTCGCAAGGTCAACGCGCAAGGTGCGGTTATGATTGATTTGACACCAGCAGCGATTGGGCCGTTTTGTGTGCCGCCAGTCAATTTGAATGAGGCTGTTGCCGCTAAAGCGATGAATGTCAATATGGTTACCTGCGGCGGTCAAGCAACTATTCCAATGGTAGCGGCTGTTAGTCGTATCCAGAGCGTGTCCTACGGCGAGATCGTGGCAACGGTAAGCAGTAAATCGGCAGGCCCTGGCACGCGCAAAAATATCGATGAATTTACGCGCACCACCGCAAGTGGCATCGAAAAAGTGGGAGGTGCAAAAAGTGGCAAAGCTATTATTGTTATCAATCCGGCGGAGCCCCCACTTATTATGCGCGACACCATTCATTGTCTGACCGTTGACGAACCTGATCAGGCAGCCATTACTGAATCTGTGCATGAAATGCTTATTGAGGTGCAAAAATACGTACCCGGTTACGTATTGAAGAATGGACCAGTCTTTGATGGCAATCGCGTATCAATTTATATGGAAGTGGAAGGATTGGGCGATTTTCTGCCTAAATATGCAGGCAACTTGGACATCATGACTGCAGCAGGTTTACGCACTGCTGAGATGTATGCGCAGGAAATTTTGGCGGGTACGTTTGTGCCCAGCATGGTCTAAATTCCGTCAACAGAAAACGCGAGAGAGCAAAATAATGGACCTTACCGGAAAGAGAATTACCATTCATGACATGTGCTTGCGTGATGGCATGCATCCTAAGCAGCATCAGATTACAGTCGAGCAGATGGTGAAGATTGCTAAAGCCATGGATGATGCGGGAATACCGATGATTGAAGTCACGCACGGGGACGGCCTAGGTGGTGCTTCAGTGAATTACGGATTTCCTGCTGCCAGTGACGAAGAGTACCTGACCGCTGTTTGTAAAGCTGTGACTAACACCAAAGTGTCGGCTCTGCTGTTACCGGGCATTGGCACGGTTGATCATCTAAAGATGGCGGTGGACTGCGGTATCTCCTCTATTCGGGTGGCAACGCACTGCACCGAAGCGGATGTTGCTGAGCAGCATCTGACAATGGCTGCTAAATACCCTGACCTTGATACCGTGGGCTTCCTCATGATGGCGCATATGATAGGACCTGAGGAGTTGGTGCAACAGTTAAAAATGCTGGAGGGCTTCGGAGCCAACTGCGTTTACATCACCGATTCCGCAGGTTACATGCTGCCCGATGACGTCATCGAGCGGGTCGCTTTGGCGCGAGCAGAACTGCGTCCCGAAACCGAGCTTGGCTTCCATGGACATCATAATTTGGCGATGGGCGTCGCTAACTCTCTTGCTGCTGTTGACGCAGGTGCTAACCGAATCGATGGTTCTCTGGCAGGCCTGGGGGCAGGCGCAGGTAATACGCCGCTAGAAGTTTTCATCGCCGTATGTGATCGTATGGGTGTTGAAACAGGCATCGATTTATTCAAGGCCATGGACATTGCTGAAGATCTTGTTGTGCCATTGATGGACCATATTGTGCGCGTTGATCGCGATGCGCTCACGCTTGGGTACGCAGGCGTATATTCGTCCTTCCTGTTATTTGCTAAACGCAGCGCCGATAAATACGGATTGTCCAGTCGCGATATTCTAGTTGAACTGGGGCGTCGCAGAACAGTTGGTGGACAGGAAGACATGATTGAAGATCTCGCTCTGGATATGGCGAAGGCAAGAGATGCTGTTTAGAATTAAGTCAAACATACAATAATAATTTAGTTTCGAGAGGGCTGTATGAAGAAAAATCGGCTGGGTAAAAGCTCTGTAACGGTCTCTGATATTTGTATGGGGACGATGACTTTCGGTAATCAGGCTGACGAAAAGGCGTCTTTTCGTATTATGGATATGGCCTATGATGCCGGGGTAGACTTTTACGACACTGCTGAAATGTACCCAGTACCTCCCGACGCGAAATATGCTGGAGAAACTGAAGCGATCGTTGGTCGGTGGATGAAGACAAAAGATCGTGAATCCTTGATTATTGCGTCCAAGGTGGCTGGTCCTAGCCATGTCTGGATAACAGCGCCCTTTCGAGGGGGTAAAACTGGTCTTGATAGGCATCATATTGTGAGGGCTGTGGAGGGCAGTTTGCGGCGACTGGACACAGACTATATTGATCTCTATCAAACGCACTGGCCCGACGCAGATTATCCTCTAGAAGAAACAATGATGGCGTTGGATGAGCTAGTGCGCGCGGGTAAGGTTCGAATTTTAGGCTGCAGTAATGAATCTACTTGGGGTTTAACCAAGAGTTTGTGGGCTTCTGAAATGCAAGGTGTCGCCCGACATGACACTATTCAAAATAATTTTAGCCTGAATAACCGCCGCTTTGAAGATGAGCTCGCTCAGGCTTGCCGTCAAGAAAACGTTAGTCTGCTCCCGTATTCGCCCCTAGGTGGTGGAGTTTTGAGCGGTAAATATAATGATGGGGCGTTCCCCGAGGGTGCCCGTTTTTCTATGTACCAGCAAGCGCCTAAACGACAGCAGGCTATGATGCACCGCTTCGTGAATCCAAAAACATTGGAATCTACTCGTCGTTATCAAGCGATTGCCGCAGAGTTAGGGATGTCAGTGGTTACCTTGGCAATCGCTTGGAGCAAACAGCATGATTTCGTTGCTTCAACGATTGTCGGCGCTACGACCGCGGAGCAGGTGCCGGCGTTGTTGGCGGCAGCAGAAGTTACACTTAGCAAGGAAACTCTAAAGCAAATAGACGCGGTATCGCGCGATATTCTTTACCCAATGGGGTAGCGTCCGCGGTTACGCTCCCGCAAGCTGCTTAGCTGCGATGCTGGAAGCGTGCGGGAATACTGCCCGGTATCCGAAACAGTGAGGGCGCCCATTGAATATGGGCTTCATCAATCTCAATGGCCGTAAATCGTTTGGACATCTGCTGGAAAGCGATCTCAGCGTTCATGCGCGCGAGATGTGACCCCAGACAAAAGTGTATACCGCCTCCAAAAGAACAGTGCTTGGCTTCGCCGCGACTAATATCAAAGCGGTCTGGGTCGGTGAAATATAGAGGGTCTCGGTTTGCACTGATTAAAAGTGCATAGACACTGGCGTTGGCAGGAATTGTGACGCCACCAAATTGCGTGTCTTCCCACAAAACCCTCAGTGTAATGGGAACCGAGGGTTCAAAGCGTAAACATTCTTCGACGGCCGAAAGTGCTAGTGAAGGATTGGCCGCCAATTTTTCAAATTCATTAGGGTAGCGAGAAAAACACAGCATGCCATTGGCAATAAGACCGATTGTGGTCTCCAGTCCAGCAACGAGTAAGCCAATGCTTTGTTGCAGTAATTCATCATTAGTCAGCCTATCGCCAGATTCTTCGGCTGTCACCAACTGCCCTAAAATATCAGTGCTAGGATTGGCCCGCCGCTCTTCGATGAGTACGAGCATGTATTGGGCAAGCACCATAATTGCAGCTTCTGATTGTTCTTGCAGATGTGGATACGCCTGTTTTGCAAGACGATAGGTCACGAGAGAAACCAACTCCGTGAGTTTGTGCCGATCTTCGAACGGAACCCCAAGCATGGCACACATAGACGCAGCAGGGACCGTTAGGGCCAAATCTGATACCAAGTCCATGGTGCCTTGTGAGGAAACTCTGTCGAGTTCGGCCGCAACTAGTGCTTCAATCATCGGTCGCATTGTGCTGAGACTTCTTGGCGTGAAGGCCTTGCTGACCAAGTTGCGCAAGCGATTATGATCCGGCGGGTCCATGCGCAACATGAATTTTGACGCATTAGTCTGCTCGCGTGTTTCCCCAGGAATCAGTCCTACCATGTCGCGCATGCCACTGTGGCTGTGCTTCAAAAGTTTCTGAATATCTTCATAATTTGATAAGCGCCATTCGCCCACGGGGGTGAGGTTGACCGGCTGTACCTGTCGCAGATGTTTGTAATGTGGATGAGGATTTGGTTTGAGGTCTGTGTCATTAGGATTTACTCCATACCATCCAGGCACTGCACCGTTATCGCCATCATTTAGTCGATCTGTCATACGCTTCTTTAGACACCGTTTTTACTCAGGAGTGTTGCATTCAGTGTAGACTCGCAGGCGGAGTAGGTAAAATTTATCTGATATTCACTAAGTTGGAGGGCCTATTGAACGAAGTGCTGTTAGTACCAATAGCTTTCGCTACTTCCTGCTTGGCCGCGACAATCGGCATGGGCGGTGGCATTTTGTTGATCGCGCTGATGCCGGGTCTGGTGCCTGCCTCGGTGATTTTTCCCCTGCACGCGGTGACGCAACTTGCGAGTAATGTGTCGAGAGCCGCGTTTGGATGGCGTAATATCGATCGCAGTATTATCCCCCCCATTATAGTGGGTGGGATAGCGGGCGCGTGGTTGGGTTCCGAAATCTATGGTGCCCTAGATATGAAGTGGCTGCCGACAGTCATCGGCATTTTTATTCTTTTATTTATTTGGGCACCGTTGCCCAGCATTCCTGGGAGAGGAAAAATGCCTCTGATGCTGTTGGGTTTTTATCAGACCGGACTAGGCATGTTGTCCGGAGCAACAGGACCCCTGGGCGCCGCTGTGTTGATAAGGCGCAACAGCGGGCGTGATTGGTTAGTGGTTAATACCGCGGTGTTAATGAGCATCAATCATGTACTTCGATTGTTGGCTTTTGCCGTTATCGGTTTTAGTTTTGTCGCATGGTGGAAGTTACTGCTGGCCATGATGGTCGCGGGCGTTGGTGGCTCATGGGTTGGAACAAAATTACGTGGCAGGTTGCCGCAGATGGATTTTCAGCGCATTTTTCGATGGGTTGTGACGCTATTAGCTCTGCGCTTGATCGTGATGCCAGTTATATTCTAATTGTTGAGGCAGCGGTAACGCTGTGTTTCCAATGCAGCTAGCGTTCTAAGCACTTTTTCGATTTGGAGTTTTGTTAATGAAATTATTCTGCACGGTTTTAATGTTTCTCTCGCTGGTTGCGTGTGCAGGCGTTGCTAATCGTTATACTAGCTCTGAAAAGCAACTCGATTTCAAACCGGATGAGCGGCCCATAGCAACCACGTTAGTGTATGCCTGTAATGACTATGAGTTTGTCGCTCGTCTGGGCCCTGGCGAAATGGCGCTGTGGCTGCCCGACCGCCACGTTATTTTATCGCAGGTGCGCAATGCATCGGGCACCCTGTATCAAGAGGGGGAAGTGTCGTTCTGGAGCAAGGGCGAAGAAGCTATGCTGACGGTCGGTGGGCAGGATCACAAAAATTGCCATCTACGGCCTGATAGAGCAGTTTGGGAGGATGCTCGACGCCGGGGTGTGAATTTTCGCGGAGTGGGTACCGATCCTGATTGGTCACTCGAAGTACGCACGGGCCAGCAACTACTGCTAACCTTCGGTAATGGCACGCAGAGCATACTGGTGCCCGAGCAGCTAAATCATAGAGAACCTAAGGCGCGAGTGTACGCTGGAGCAACTGCAACGCATGATTTGAGAATTGAGATCTTAGAACTGCCCTGTTTTGATGCCCCTAGCGGAAACACATTTGCTAATACGGTTGTTGTGATGCTTAACGGTCGTGCATATCAAGGCTGTGGTCAGAATTTGTACTATCCCTGGATAGACTAGACGGGATAAAGACTGTCAGGCTAGTGCAGCTACGCTCTTAAGCACTAGCCGAACGAGTTCCGCCTGCCTCGATACACCCGTTTTGGCGAAAATAGATTTCAGTTGTGCTCTGGCCGTGTGCTGAGATATGTTTTGTGCGACAGAAACCTGCGCCAGACTGAGTCCTCGAGCGAGCAGCGTAGCTAAGTTCGCTTCTGCCGGGGTCAGTTCAAAGAGTTCTCCTAAAATAGGTCGCGACGTGGACTCTTGCAAGTCAGGATCGCTTATAAAAACAGCTGCAGAGGGGCTTGACTGGCCCTCGCTCCACTGTGAAGCGGGCACCGGCCGCACAACCAAGCCGAGATCAGAACGGCCGCCCGGGCGCGGCACGCGCAATGCGCGCACCACGGATGTCTCCCCCTGTAGTTGCGCTCTTATGATAGTGGTCAATGCCTCTTGTAATTCCTTGTTGATATCGCGTCCCTCGATGTGCAGATGGCCGTCGCGCAGGCTAAGGCCCTCTCCTTGATCAAGCAGGGCACGGCCAACTGCATTTGTCGTCAACATTCGACCTTGTTCGTCCAGAATGATGCTGGCAACGGATAGCTGATTAACTGCGCCGGCATAGAGATCTCGCTCCGACGTCATGCGATTAAGCTTTGCATAAATCTCAATAGCGCGGCACAGATGCGGTGTGAGAAGCGTGAGTAACTGCCGCTCTGTTGCTTTAAAACGTGCCTCGCTGGCCCGCCTCGAAAAACGCAGTCTAGCGAGCATGCCGCCGGGCTCGGAGGTATCTACCCCTAAAATACGAAAAAGATTAATTGGTTTAAGGTAGTGTAGATAATAATCAGATGTGACTAATTCTTTGTCGGGCAGTATGTCTTCCAAAGCGATCACTTTGTCCAACGGCAAACTTACGAAAGGGTCTAGTGAGAAAAACTGTTCTCTATAAGCGCTGACCTCCCAGTCGTTAGGGTCGGCTAAACTTACAGCGTCATTGTCTAAACTCTGATCTTGCCGAACGCAGTTTAGGATTACGCCTTGATCGTCAGCCGACGGTGGACGCAGGACCAAAGAGACAACCTGCGCATCTAGAGCCTCGCGCAGAGCCGGAAGGGCGCTTTGCCACGGCTGCAGTTCTAAGGCGCCCTGATAGATTAGCCCTATCAGTTCACTGAGATCGCTGTCATTGCGTTTGGATTGCATTAGTGATGGATCACATTATGAGGCGCGGTTATGAGTTGGCATTCGCGACGCCCAGAAAGGCAGGTTTTTCGCCGCCACCGTGAACCGCGAAGTTAGTGCCGCTGACATAAGATGCCAGCGGGGAGGCCAAGAAAAGGCAGGCGTTGCCCACGTCCTCTGGCACGGCCATACGCTCCAGCGGTATGGTCGCGCCAACAGCGGCTATGCCATCCTCATCACCGTAGTGTAAGTGTGCTTGTTCGGTCTTTGTGAGCCCCACAGCCAGCGCATTGATGCGTACTTTTGGTGCCCACTCTATGGCCAAAGAGGCTCCAAGGTTGACCAGGCCAGCTTTGGCGGCCCCGTAGGCTGCGGTGCCAGGTGACGGTCGAATGCTGCTAACACTGGCGATATTGATGATGCAGCCTCCCGCTTCTTGTTGCTGCATGACGCGGTTCGCCACTTGGCTAAAGTTCAATGGCGCGATTAAGTTCAGTCGAATAATGGATTCTGAAAAGCGCGGAGATGCTGTTGCAGCCTCTGCATAGGGGGCCCCGCCGGCATTGTTAACCAAGACATCGAGACGGCCAAACCGCTGAACGGCCCGGTCGACGCAGTTCTCAATCTGTTCGTAGTCGCGGACATCGCAACTGACGAACAGCGCTGTGCGACCGTTATATTCGGGCAGAGACTCAGGCTCCGTTCTGCCGCAAATGACGACGTTGGCGCCGGCTTTTAGGAAACACTCGGTGATGCCGCGCCCCACACCTTTGCCGCCACCGGTGACGATGACAGTCATTCCATTGAAATCCAGTGCTTTGTCCATGTCCAGTGTCTCCTGGTGGCTGAAATAAGCACGAGCCATTTCCGTGCTTGAGGTCAAGCCATGATTTACATAATATGCTCAGGCTGCATGTATCCTAACTCAAAATGCATTGGCATGAAATTTTGTGTTACTGCTTAGGCGCCAGTTCTCACAGCGGCGTAAAGGCGGCTGTAAACACTGTACTACCCTACAACTCTACTTAATTAGGAATCATAGATATGACAACAGAAAGCTTGCCAGTCCTCGCCATCCTTGGCGGCACTGGAGATTTAGGAACGGGATTGGCCCGGCGCTGGGCGCAGGCGGGCTATGACGTCATCATTGGCTCGCGTACTCAGGACAAGGCAGAGGCGGCCGTCGCGGATCTGCGGGAAGTGATGGCGGAACGAGGCGTCGCTGAGATCAGTGTTCGCGCGATGGAGAACTTGGCCGCTGCAGAGGCCGCTGATATCGTCACTCTCACCGTTCCCTTCAGTCATCAGGCAAGTACGCTTGAACTGGTTAAACGGGCTTTGAAAGACAAGATACTCATTGATGTCACAGTGCCCCTGGTGCCGCCCAAAGTCGCTCGAGTGCAACTGCCACAGCAGGGTAGCGCGGGTCAGATCGCCCAGGAATTGCTTGGCGAAGAGGTTTATGTGGTATCGGCTTTTCAAAACGTGGCTGCTGCGCATTTACAGGAGGGTCGCGGGTTAGAGTGCGACGTGTTAGTGACGGGAAATAAGAAAGTTGCTCGGCAAGCGGTGATAACATTGATTGAAGCAGCCGGCATGAGAGGTTTTCACGCGGGTATGATCAATAATGCCGCTGCAGCCGAAGCGCTCACGTCAGTGTTAATTACCATTAACAAACAGTACGGTTGTCATGCTGGCATTAAAATTAGTGGGTTGGACGACACACATTAGATGACGGCTGATCTAAGATTGATTCCTCTGCTGGATTTTCCGCTGGTTGAACCGGGAGATGATCTGGTTTCGCTGATCATGCAAGCCTTGCAAGTAAACGGCCTTAACTTGCTGGCAGGCGATGTTCTTGTGGTGGCTCAAAAGATTATCTCCAAAGCAGAAAATCGCTACGTGCGACTCGCGGATGTCATCGTCGGTGCTGAGGCGAAATCTCTCGCCGAAAAAGCGGGGAAAGATCCACGCCAGGTCGAGCTCATACTGCGCGAGAGCAAGGAGGTTATTCGTGTTCGCCCGGGCGTGATTATTGTCGAGCACCGCAACGGATATATCCATGCCAATGCGGGCATTGACAAGTCCAATATTCATATCGATACAGACGATCCTCGCGTGTTACTGCTGCCCGAAGACCCTGATGCGTCAGCACGAGCTCTCCGCAATGGCATCGCAAGCCTCGGTGCTGTTGCTCCGCAGGTAATTATCAATGACAGTATGGGAAGGGCTTGGCGCAATGGCACGGTGGGTTTAGCTATCGGTACTGCAGGTATCGCGCCACTTTACAACCAAATAGGTGAAGCAGATATGTTCGGCAACATTCTCGAGGTGACAGAGCCCGCGGTAGCAGATGAATTGGCAGCGGGTGCTTCTCTTGTTATGGGGCAGGCCGCTGAGGGATGTCCGGTGGTAGTCGCCCGAGGTGCAAGCCTTAAACACTCAGAGGGTGGTTCGGCGGGCTTGCTGCGCGACAAATCGCTGGATATGTTTCGCTGATGACTTTGGCGCAAAAATCTATCCTTGCCCTGTCTGGTGGAGTCGGAGGTGCGAAACTGGCGTTAGGTTTGGCAGACATCTTGGCAGCTGGTCAGTTGCATGTGTTGGCCAATACGGGTGATGACTTTAAGCATCTGGGTCTTCATATTAGCCCGGATATCGATACGTTGTTATACACGCTTGCGGGCAAGTCTAACGAATCTCTGGGCTGGGGCTTGGCGGGAGAGACTTGGAGCGTGATGGCAGCGCTAGAACGGTTGCAAGGTGAAACCTGGTTTCGCCTCGGTGATAATGATTTGGCAACTCATTTGTGGCGAACGGCACAGCTTGCGGATGGCGCAAGTCTAGCTGAGGTCACAGATAAACTTGCACAGCAGCTAGGTATTCTCAGCCATATCCATCCTATGTGTGAGGAATTGGTCAGTACAACCGTTCACAGCGCAGAGCGTGATTTGCCATTTCAGCATTATTTCGTGAGAGAGCAATGTGAGCCGGCAGTAACAGGCTTCAGTTTCGAGGGGGTTGCTGACGCTAGCCCCAACCCTGAGGTGATGGCGCTGCTTGCTGGCGACGAGTTGTCTACTATAGTCGTCTGCCCGTCCAATCCGTTTGTAAGTGTCGATCCTATACTGCAGATCCCGCGGATGTGGACAAGCTTACGAGATTGTTCGGCGCCGGTGGTGTTGGTGTCTCCTATCGTGTCAGGTATGGCGATTAAAGGGCCAGCAGCTAAAATGATGCTTGAACTTGGTGTGCCTGTGACGGCATTTGGGGTGGCTCAGCATTACTGCGATCTTTACCCAGACTTGGTGGATTATTTTGTAATCGACGAAACTGACGCTAAACTAGCGGATGAGATCGCTCACTTGGGATTGAATGTGGCCATTGCTCCTACCGTTATGAAAAGCCGGGACGACAAACAGCGTTTGGGACGTTTTATTTTGGAATTGGTGGAGTAGGGCGCGTGGCGCAGGCATTGGTCCCTCTAAAAGATTTAGTATTAGCCAAGTCGCGCCTGTCTAGTGTGCTGACTGGGCTTGAGCGTGGCCTACTGGCTCAGGCTATGGTGGAGGATGTGCTCGCTGTTTTAAGTAGTCATCAAGATATTGCCGGCATTACGTTGGTGTCCGATGACCCTGGGGCAAATCGGTTGGCGGAACAGCATGGCGCTGATTGTTGGTCAGAGCGTTCTTTGGGGTGTCGCGGTCTGAATCCCCTGATACAGTGTGCCAGCGAGCGCTTGCTGGCCCTAGGAGAGGAGCCGCTTATTGTGCTGCATGGCGATCTGCCTTTGTTGAGCAGTGAAGATATCAGTATCGTAGTGGAGACCCAACAAAGGCTGAATGGTCTGATAGTCGGCTGCGACACAAAGGGCGAGGGTACCAATCTGCTGGCGTTTAATGCGGTTAGTAGACCACATTTTTGTTTTGGGATTGAAAGCTGCTCCAAGCATGTTGCCAGCGCTAAAAGCTCAGGTATCCCAGTGCAGATAGTGAAAAGATCAGGCATAGGTCTGGATGTTGATGAGGCGCCAGATTTAAGACGTATTATGGAACAGCTGCATTCGAACACGGCGAGCAGCACTGCACACTTACTCCATAATACCGAGCTTGGTAAACGTGTGAGCCTGGCTTTGACGGCTATCGTGGAAAATGGAGCGGTAAGCAGCACAGATTTGTTTGATGACTTTAACCAAGGAATTACAGGCTGATGTTGGATTGGCTATTTTTGCAAGAGCAGCTGCTGCGCGGCGAGATGCTCACTGATGAACAGTCGCTGTTCTTAGCAGACGTTGATGATACTGCAGCGCTGGTTGGTATGGCCTCAGTGCTCCGTGACCAGGGACATCAGAATGTGATTACCTATTCGCGCAAGGTGTTTATTCCCCTGACGCATTTGTGCCGGGACGTCTGCCACTACTGTACGTTTGCGCGCACCCCTAAAAAAATTCCACAGCCCTACATGCCGGTCGAGGATGTCCTTGAACTGTGCCATCAGGGCGCCAGTATGGGCTGCCAAGAAGCCCTGTTTACGTTGGGTGAGAAACCAGAGTTGCGTTATAACGCCGCTCGGAGAGCGTTGGAAGAGTTGGGTTTTTCTAGCACGCTTGATTATGTTAAAGAGGTGGCTCGCAGAGTTTTAGCGGAGACAGGGTTGCTGCCCCATATTAACGCCGGCTGTATGGATGCGGATGAAATTGCTGGACTGCGTCAGGTGAGTGCGTCAATGGGCATCATGCTGGAGTCGGCGTCGCAGCGGCTATGCGAGAAAGGCATGCCTCACTATGGGTCGCCGGACAAAGAGCCTAGTAGACGGTTGCAGACGCTGGAGTTGGCGGGACAGGCGGCAGTACCCTTCACCTCTGGCATCCTGATTGGTATTGGTGAAACGCGTCGCGAGCGCATCGAGTCGTTGCTGGCATTGCGTCAGATCAATGAGCGACATGGCCATTTGCAGGAAGTTATTATTCAAAATTTCCGCGCAAAGGCGGGCACTTTGATGTCCTCAGCTCCGGAACCCGACCTCAACGAATTACTATGGACCATTGCGGTTTCACGCCTGATTTTTGGCGCGCAGATGAATATTCAGGCACCACCCAATCTCAGTCCGGGCGTGCTGCCGCAATTGGTTGCGGCAGGAATTAATGATTGGGGTGGTGTCTCGCCAATAACCCCCGACTATGTCAATCCGGAGGCTCCTTGGCCGCATTTAGAGCGGCTGGCTAATGAGACTGATGCCGCCGGAAAATTTCTTGAGCAGAGGCTCACAATCTATCCCGCTTATGCTGTCCATGGGGAGCGCTGGCTGGATGAAAGAGTGCGGACTTCGGTGCTGCGGTTGTCAGATGCTGCGGGTTTTGCGCGACGTGACAGCTGGGTGCCGGGAGAAGAGCATGCTGTGCCTGCGATTGAAGTCAAACTGTTGGCAGCTGATGTGAAGGCCGATGCCGTATCCTCCGATGTGCGCGACATTGTTGCCCGCTGTACAAAAACTAGTGAGTTAAGTGAGGTCGATGTTACGCGACTATTTAATGCTCGCGGGGCTGATTTTTCCTATGTCGTCGCCCGCGCTGATCAACTGCGTAAAGACGTCAATGGTGATGCGGTCAGCTATGTGGTCAATCGGAATATCAATTACACCAATGTTTGTTATTTTAAATGCCAGTTTTGTGCTTTTTCTAAGGGCAAGCAAAGCGAAAATTTGCGTGGTAGGCCATACGATATTAGTGCCGAAGACATTGCTGATCGCTGCAGTGAGGCGTGGAGTCGGGGTGCGACTGAAGTCTGTATGCAAGGCGGCATCCACCCTGACTATACCGGCCAAACATACCTGGACATCGTCAATACCGTTCGCAGTGCAACGCCGGAAATGCATATTCATGCATTTTCGCCGCTAGAGGTATGGCAGGGTGCAGCGACGCTTGGTGTTAGTGTTTCAGTCTTTTTGCAGCGGCTGCGCGATCAAGGTCTGAATACGCTTCCGGGCACAGCGGCAGAAATTTTACATGACGAGGTTCGCGCAAATTTGTGCCCCGATAAGCTCAACACTGAGCAGTGGCTGGAGGTGATGGCGGCATCTCATGACGCCGGCCTGCGCACCACGGCCACGATTATGTACGGTCATATCGATCGTCCCCGACACTGGGCGAGCCATCTATTGCATATCAGATCATTGCAACAGCGTACTGGAGGGTTTACTGAGTTTGTCCCGCTGCCGTTCGTGCACATGGAAGCCCCAATGTATCTTAAGGGCAATGCGCGACGCGGGCCAAGCTTTCGCGAAGCGATTCTGATGCATGCGGTTGCTAGGTTGGTGTTGAACGGGCTAATAGAGAATATTCAGGCATCTTGGGTCAAGATGGGTAAAGCAGGTGTTGCGGCTTGTCTGAGTGCGGGTGTCAATGATCTGGGCGGTTCGCTAATGAACGAGAGTATTACTCGCGCAGCGGGCTCGGGCCATGGGCAGGAGTGGGTGCCAGAGTTGATGGAAGCGCAGATCCGCGCGGCTGGACGTCAGCCGCGAATGCGCACGACACTCTATGGTGATGTTGCCCCAGAGCGTCGTCACGCCGCCTTTAATGCCGCGCCGCTAGCCGAGGTCCGCGGTGCTTCTGCGGGTAAAAAGCAACGTAGCAAGCGCTTGTCAGTAGTAGATAGCTCGCTGGGCGTAGCCGACACATTGACAGTGAAGTGGATGCATGAGGCGCAGGATCGTACCGTCTACGAAAGCGTGATGTTAATGGCAGCGTGCAACTGACACTTATTTGCATGCAATGACTATAGAGACCAGTAGGAGAACTGATCTAGAACCTAGTTGGTTAAAGCCGTTGGCCGCTGAATTCGATCAGCCTTATATGCGGCGATTGGGCGCATTTTTATCGGCTGAGTCGAAGTCTGGTAAGGTGATCTTCCCATGTGTTAACGAACAATTTAGTGCCTTTCACTATGCCCCTTTGGATAAAGTAAAAGTCGTCATTTTGGGTCAGGATCCTTATCACGGTGAGGGTCAGGCACATGGACTCTGCTTTTCGGTCAAATCGGGTGTAGCCGTGCCGCCCTCTTTAAAAAATATTTATAAAGAATTATACGAGAACCTTGATCTACCAATACCTGTTCACGGAGATCTCACGGCTTGGGCGCAGCAGGGCGTGTTACTGCTTAACAGTGTATTGACGGTCCAATCTGGGCGGGCTGGATCGCATCGGGGGAGAGGTTGGGAGACCTTTACCGATCGTGTTATTGAGGTTATCAGCCGCGATAGAGAAGGGGTGGTGTTCCTGCTTTGGGGCGGCTACGCGCAGCGCAAGAGTTCACTCATTGACCGCGCGCGGCACTGCGTGCTGCAGGCGTCGCATCCTTCTCCACTCAGTGCTTATCGTGGCTTCTTCGGCTGCGGACATTTTTCTATGGCCAATGACTATTTGCAGGATCGAGGAATAGCGCCCATTGATTGGCGCCTGCCTGACGATGTATGTTTCAGATCAAAGACCAAACCGATTAATTAGTCAGCAACACGTCGGGATTTTTTATAGTGTGGCAGTAGTATGCTTGCGGTTTCCCATTATCGAATGATATGTTTTAGCATTGGCTAACGTTTTCCAGCTACGCATTTAAAAACCCGACGGCTAGCGCGGTCATAGCGCCGCAGTATTAAAGTCTTGCGGGCGAGCAACAAGTGCGAGTTTTTGTTTCCACTTGTAGGTGCGCATTGTAGACTTGCCGCGGCGACATTCTAGGGGTGCAGTGGGTGCTACAGGAAAACGCGAAGCACAGGCAGGCATACCAAACGTTGCGCAAGTCCGTTGAACTGAAGCCTTGATGAAGCTTGAACACTGCGCATAATTTAGTATGTAAGGGCGTGCCCAGAGCGACCATTAAAAGGATGTTAGACATGAATTACCGACATAGAATCCGATTCGCGCATCACCGTGGCGCCATTGTTGCATCGGTGATAGCAGCTGTTCTTGCGTCGCTGATGATTCCTGCGACGACGCAGGCCTGCACTGGCGTTGTGTTGCATGCCGAAAATGGCGGTACCGTTATCGGCAGGACAATGGAATTTGGCTTCGACATTGAGAGCCAAATCGCTGTCTTTCCAGCAGGTGAAAACTTTACAACATTAGCATTAGATAAGGAGTTCGAGGGCTTCACTTACACAAGCAAATATGGATTTGTGGGAGCAACAGCGCTTGGACTCCCTGTCGTTGTCGATGGGGTTAATGAGGAAGGATTGTACTTTGGCGGTTTTTACTTCAACGGGTTAGCGAAATTCGCAGAGGTATCCAAGCAAAATCAAGGGAATGCGATATCGAGTGAAGAACTAGGCAATTGGATTTTAGGGAATTTTGCAACGGTCGAGGCTGTGCGCGGTGCTCTGAATGGCGTGACCGTTGTTGGCACGCCGATTGCCGATCTGGGCGGCGGTCCGGCGCCACTGCATTACGCCATTACCGACGCAAGCGGGCAGTCTGTGGTGGTGGAGTATTCTGAAGCTGGGCTTCGTATTTATAACAATACGGTGAATGCGGTTACGAACAACCCTTCATATGACTGGATGTTGACTAACCTGCGCAACTATATTGGTCTCTCTGATATCAACCGGGGGGCCATCACGGTAGGGAATCAGGTGCTAAAACCCTTCGGCCAAGGAACAGGAATGTTCGGCCTGCCTGGTGATTATTCGAGTCCTTCTCGCTTTGTGCGCGCGGTAGCCCTTGCTAATACAACGTTTCCTGCCGCTAACGCAAAGGATAGTGTTGAGAGTGCCTTTCACGTTATGAGCAACTTCGACATTCCCAAGGGTGCAATTCGTGAAGCGGACAGAGACTCCAAACTGTTCGACTATACGCAATGGATTATGATCACAGACACCCAGAATAAGATTCTTTACTGGAAAGCGCACGGTACCCAACGTATCGAGAAATTAGATGTAGGAGAAGCGTTGAAGTCTGTATCCAAAGCGACGTTTCTGCCACTAGAAACCGGCTTTCAGGCTTTTGATCGCACGCCATAATCTACCCCTCAGCAGAGAACAACCGCTATAAATCATCGCTTAACTTCTTCTGCTTGGCAGGCAGATCAAGGCCTTTAATACCTTCCAACGACAATGTCTCTGATAATTCGGAGCAATTGAGTCCGGTGCTCGTAACCCTTGAATAAGTTGAGGCTGAAGAACTCCAAATCTAGCGCCTACTAGAGCTAGAACGAGGGTTTTCCCTCTATTTCTGCGAACTACAACTAAATTATGCTGTCAAACGCGGCAAATAGGCGAAATAAATTGAAAATCTGCCCAAAAGTACAATGGCAGCGCTGATTT
>PKDD01000139.1 GCA_002862465.1 Haliea sp. | reverse complement strand
ATGGATTGGCTAAATACCCACTGGCGGCGTGATCGTTGCAGCATTGTCTATCAGCATCTCCGCACCGTTGATAAAATTGGATTCTTCGGAAGCGAGAAATAACACCAGATTAGCAATATCCACAGGTTCGCACATGTTGCCAAATGCATTGAGCGCATCGATATCGGCCTGAGTCGCGGTCTCTTTTCCGGTCGCAACCTTAACCACCATAGGCGTCTTTACACCATCGGGGTGTACGGAGTTACAGCGGATACCGTTCTTTTGTTCTTTACAGTACATGGCGATATTTTTGGTAAGCGCACGCACCGCGCCCTTACTCGCCGTATAAGCTGCAACAAAAGATTGGCCATGAATCGCCGCTACTGACGACATATTGATGATGGAGCCGCCACCAGAGGCGGTCATAGCCGGAATGGCGTGCTTACAGCCCAAAAATACACCGTCACTATTCACGGAGTTGACCAAACGCCAGGACTCCAGTGTGGTGTCGACAATAGTTCCAAGTGCTATGATACCCGCGTTATTGACCAAAATATCGAGCCGGCCAAAATTTTCGAGGGTCGCATCAATCACCTGCTTCCAATTTTCCTCATCGGACACGTCTAGGCGCATGAACACAGCGTTCTTACCAATTTTTTCTGCGGCCGCCTGGCCATCGAGCTCATTTAGGTCTGCCAGCACAACACTGGCACCCTCTGCAGCAAGCAATATTGCGTCAGCCTGACCCATACCACTAGCAGCTCCGGTTACAATGGCGACTTTACCCGCTACTCTGCCCATAAGTTTCTCTCGATTTGCGCAAATGAATGTGGCGGCGAATTCTAGACCGCATCGAAGCTACAGTTAAGCAGATGCCTAGTCGCACCTCAAACCTCGCTCCCTTAAACTCGCTTCAGGGCTACACAATTGAACCATCATAAAAAGTCTATCAAAGCTCAGTCATTAGCGTCCTGCCTATGTTTATGAGGACTTAAGTAGACGCTTACCGTGTGCAGATTTCTCAGCCACAGAGCAAAACTCCCCACTTGAGTTAAATTTTTCAGTCTGGGAAACAGTCATTGTTGTCAGAGATGTATCATGGTTGGCGAATTGAACTCACATCAGGACTCGCCAGCCGAAGGGCAACATAGTACTCTTGTTGTTCCATTGGATGATGTTAGTAAGGAATATGTAATGAACGAACAATCCAATCGACCGGCGGTTGTTAACTGGTTAGGTTATCTCGCTATTACCCTGTTGCTAATACTGCCATTGTCTATTTTTATGGTGCGTAATGGCGACTGGCAGCAGGGCTTGCTAATGTATGCCATCGCCTGCCTTGGCAGTACTCTTTTAATTATTTTAGCCATCGTCCTGCTGCTGCGCAATCGTTTTAACCTGTGGCGTAAAGATATCCTTCAGCGCGCGCTTTTTGCTGTGCCAGGCGCGGCGTTGATGCTTGCACTCACCAGCGGAGGAAGTTACCCCGCTATTCACGATATCACCACCGATACGGCAGACCCCCCAAGGTTCACGTCGGCCGAATCACAACGCGGGGCAGATTCCAACACTCTTGACATCGATGAAGATGTGATTCTTCAACAACAAGAGGCCTATCCAAACTTGCGGACGCTAGTAAGCCCCATGTCCATTGAAGATGCCTACAGTCTTGCTCTAGAAGTCGCGACAGATATGGGTTGGGATATTTATCGGCAAGACCGCAACGCCATGTTTATCGAGGCAGTCGACACCACCAGCATCATGGGCTTTAAAGACGATATCGTTATTCGCGTACGCAGCAGTGCCCGTGGAACGCTAGTAGATCTTCGCTCAGTATCAAGGGTCGGTGAGGGAGACCTTGGGGCGAATGCAGCGCGCATCAGCGCCTTTATGAACGCCTTCCAACAGCAGGAATAAATTGAGCCATAAATCGGCGTTACGACAGGGTACCGCCGTCCACCCGAATATCCTCACCGGTGATGTGCGCACCATCGTCTGAGACCAACATAGCAATGACGCCGGCCACTACCTCAGGATCTTTCGCACCGCTCAGCGACATGATACGAGGCATAAGTTTGTAGTCCATAGTCTCTGGGAAGGTTAATTTATCCGTCATGCCGGTATTAATATCACCAGGACAAATACAGTTCGCTCGAACCCCGCGCTTAGCATACTCAACGGCAATACTGCGCGTCATTGCTAGCACGCCGCCCTTGCTAGCAGAATAGGCCAACCCACAAGGCAGCCCAGAAAGGGCTGCTGTTGACGCTGCATTGACGATGCTGCCTTTCGTCTCGAGTAGGTGCGGTAAAGCGGCGCGACACAAAAACATGGTTCCAGTCAGATTAACATCAATGATTTTCTGCCACTGCTCGGTCTGCAGTTCTTGGGTATCATCGAAACGCAAAATACCCGCCATATTGACTAGCCCAAAAAGACTACCATAAGCTTCGATGCACGCCTCAATAGCTTCACAGACACTGCTCTCATTGCCCACATCACACACCCAAGCAGATGCACTTCCGCCCTCTCTCGCAATTTCAGCGACTGTTGCTGCTGCTGCGTCGCCGTCGAGGTCAACACAAAACACTGATCCGCCTTCAGCGGCTAAACGTGTCGCACTGGCCCGGCCAATACCGCTGCCGGCACCCGTCACCAGCACCACTTTGCCTTTAAATCGTTGCATGACTTTTCTCCCAGAGTGACAAGGCACAATGCACTGTGTTGTTCGTCCGGTCAAACCACACAGTACGGCGCAATAAACCGGCACTCTCTGTTTAAACAAAGAGTCTTATATGCCGTATTTAGTCACTTGGGACTGACTTTTTAAGCCATTGCCTTGTACCGCATGTGCTGTACCTTTATCTGCACTGAATGCACCCGTATCATATAGCAGTTGGATGGCGCTAGCGCTGTATAAGCGTTAGAGAGGACCACGGTAAAAGTATCGAGCAGGAGAGTGATTTTGGAAAACCTGAATAAGTTTGGTTTAGAGGTACGCGATTGGCTGGAGACTAACTGTCCGGCCTCGCAGAGACAACCAATGGGACCTGAAGACCAATATTGGGGCGGCCGACGGGGAACCTTCCCCAGTGAGGATGCAAAAATATGGTTCGAACGGATGCGGGATAAAGGCTGGACTGTGCCTGAATGGCCCGTAAAATACGGGGGCGGAGGACTCAGTCCACAGCAGGCAAAGGTGCTTAAGAGCGAGATGAAACGTATTCATGCACGCACCCCGCTCTACGGGCTCGGCATCTGGATGCTGGGCCCAGCCGTGCTTGAATATGGAACAGACCAACAGAAGCAGCAGCACATCCACGCGATCATAAATGCGGAGACGCGCTGGGCTCAAGGCTACTCCGAACCGGGCGCCGGATCTGACCTAGCCAGCCTGCAGTGTAAGGCCGAGGATATGGGCGATCATTTTTTGGTAAATGGCACCAAGATCTGGACCACTGCAGGCGACAAATGTGACTGGATATTTTGCCTCGTCCGCACGGATCCTACTGTCAAAAAGCAGGAAGGCATCAGTTTCTTACTTATCGATATGGACGACGCAGGCGTTACGACGAGTCCGATCGCACTAATCAGCGGTGAGTCTGAATTCTGTCAAACCTTTTTCGATAATGTGAAAGTACCCAAAGAAAATTTACTTGGAGAATTGAATAAAGGATGGTCTGTTGCAAAAGCCCTATTGGTTCATGAGCGTAAGCTGATGGCGGAAATTGGTAGCGACAGCCCCCGTCATATTTTGCAACCTAATGTAGCAGCCCGCGAGTATTTGGAATTTGAAAATGGAAAAATTGCCGATGCGCGCCTTCGTGATGACCTCGTAGAATACGATATGCTGATGCAGGCGGTCGCCCTGACGCACTTTCGCACCTTTGAAGAGAAATCAAACGGTGTGCGCAGCGCGGCGCCTATGGTTATGAAGTATGTAGGCACAGAGGCAGAAAAAACCAAGAGTGAGTTGCTCTTAGCAATCATGGGGAGCCGCGGAATAGGCTGGGAAGGTGACGGCTTCACGCCTCAAGAAATAGATACGGCACGCCTGTGGGCCACGTCTAAGGTGATGACAATCGCGGGCGGTAGTTCCGAAATACAGCTCAACTTGATTGCCCAAAAAGTCCTCGAACTACCACAGCGCTAGGAGCGTACGATAATGGCACTGGTACTCAATGAAGAGCAACGCTTATTGCAGGACACAGCAAAGGATTTCCTATCCAAGTATGCCTCGGTAGCGTCCCTGCGCAAACTGCGTGACGAACACGACCACACCGGATACGACCCTGACACATGGAAGCAGATGGCTGAAATGGGCTGGGCGAGTGTCATATTACCTGAAGCCTATGGCGGATTGGAATTTGGCTTCCTAGGACTTGGTATAGTGCTCGAAGAATCCGGACGCACGCTCACCGCGTCTCCGTTGTTTGCCTCTGCAGTAGTCGGTGCGTCCGCTGTATTACTCGGCGGCAGCGAGCAACAGAAGCAAACGCTATTGCCTAAAATCGCTAGCGGGGACCTCACTCTGGCATTAGCACTAGAAGAGTCCCACCACCATAAACCCACGCATATTGCTACTACGGCTAAAATGCAGGGTGACGATTTTGTGCTTAATGGCAGTAAATTTTTTGTGCTCGATGGACACTGCGCGGATAAGCTGATCGTGGTAGCCCGGTCTGACGGTGCAGAATCTGATAGTAACGGAGTAACGCTACTAATAGTGGACCGCAACTCACAAGGAGTAACATGCCACCGCACTATAATGGCAGACAGTCGTAACGCCGCTAATATTACCTTTGAAAATGTTATCGTCCCCTCTGGAGACATCCTCGGCGCAGTGGGTGACGGCTGGCCGATTCTCGAGCCAGTACTGGACCGAGGACGGGTTGCTATCGCCGCAGAAATGATGGGTTGCGCGCTGGAAACCTTCGAACGCACTGTTGCCTATCTGAAGGAAAGGGAGCAATTCGGCGTGCAAATCGGATCTTTTCAGGCATTGCAGCATCGGGCTGCGCATATGCAATCAGAGTTAGAGCTTTGTCGTTCAGTGTTAATGCAAGCGCTGTCTACAGTGGATGATGCACCGGAACAGCTACCCCTGTTGGCCAGCCTGGCCAAGGCTAGATTGAATGCTCTGGTAAAGCTTGTCACTAATGAGGCGGTACAGATGCACGGTGGCATTGGTGTTACTGACGACCTAGAAATCGGTTTTTTTCTGAAACGTGCTCGCGTTGCCATGCAGGTCTTTGGGGATACGGGGTTTCACAAAGACCGTTATGCCGCGCTGTCCGGATACTAACTACAAGGATTAGAATATGGAACCTAATGTAATGATAGCTATGGTCCACAAGTATGTGGAAGCATTCGAAAAACAAGATCTGGATATCATTAGAGAGATCTACTCCTCCGATGCCCTAGTTGAGGATCCGGTCGGCACAGACGCACACGTAGGGATTGACGCCGTATGCGCGTTTTATGAGGGTGCTTTGAAATCTGGCGCCAAACTAGCTTTAAGCGGCGAACCACGCTGCAGCGGCAATGCAATTGCGTTTCCCTTCCAGGTTCAGATGCCAGGCATCACTATTGATATTATCGATGTGTTTGAATTTAACGCTGAGGGGAAAGTCAACAGTATGAAAGCATACTGGAGCGACGAAAACATGAAGTCAGTGTAATGCTGAAGTTGATCGTTTAAACCACGGCACGTTGTGCTTTAGCTGCCGAGCCCATCATTATCAAACGTGGCGGCGTAGCGTTCAATCCACTCTAGTGCTGCTTCGTCGAGGCTCAAAAGACGGCCACATTCCCGCAGCATTGCCCGACGATATTTCTGAATCTGCAGACACTGTTTTTCCATACGCATCCGAAACTCATCCTGCTGAATAGAGACATCATTTCTACTGTGCACAGATCCGTCAGACACTCTGCTCTCCACTTACTAACTTCACTTTAGTAATAACATCCTAGAGTGCAAAAAGCAGTGTCCTCAAAGGCAGGTTGTGAAGCAATACACAGAATTAGCGAATTTCCTTACTGGTTTGTGTAATATTACCGTGTGGACTAGCCTTGCTGTTCGCCTCTAAAGCGCTTTGATAGAGAGATTCTGAATTAGAGGTTGCACACCTAGACTGAAAACAGCGTCGTCATACCTAGGGGGGCCAAATTTTGCCACGGCATTATTAGACAAGGCAATCGGCTCTTTAGGCATACCGATAAAATTTGTTTTCAATTTACCATCACCATCTTGATCATAAAACACAGACAACGCATAGTTACCTAGTGGCAATAGCAGTTCGGTTCGCACCAAGTCTCCCTCAAGAGCGTCAGCGATAACCACTTTTTGGTTGAGCACCATGTCTTCACTTAACCAAGTTGAATCAGAATCGTACACTGCAATATAGACATTGCCTGATAGATCTTTCAGACCCGAGATTTCGACCATCAAAATACCCGTAATGTCTTCAGCCATTGCTAAGTTGCAACCCAACATCAATATAAACCAACGCACTGTGTAAAGTGCTCGTATAGACCTGAGCATCATAGTAACCTCTGTATATCAAGTGGCAGCATCATTTAGGACAGCAACTCAATTAGCTATTCTTGGCCCCCAAGAGCACAATGCGCTAAACGATAATAATAGCGAAAGTTCACTGGGCACCCAATAGAACCTTTTCGCCAAGCTAAAAATTTCAGTACACTGCAGGTTGATTTTTGTAAAGGCGTAAATTCATGTCACTAGGTTCCTGGGATCCAAAGATCGAAGCACAAAGCAATGAGCTCTTGTTAGAACCTGACCTTTTGCGACTCCTTATCGCATACAGTGATAAGGAGCAATTAGCACAACTCGAACAACTGATCAGTCCGAGCGACAAGCAACGCTTGGCGGGACTGATGAAAATAGATCCTCTCGCTTGGCAAACCGCCGCTGAATCTTTGCTAGAAAATGAACTGTTACACCTTATTCGCTTTTTTGCCGTTGCCGAGAATCTTCCGGGATGGGAGGCTGGAGCGACGTCTCCTGTAATCCCGTTGGCTAAAATCCTGCGAAAACGGGGTGCACGTCTGGACAGGTCACTTCTGCAGTGGCTCCGCAAGGTCAACGACAACCGCTACCTGCCCTACGGCCCGCTTTAATCCCCTCTCTCTGATTCAGCTTTTTCAAAGGCCATCATGCTCTCGTCAGTGGCTGAGGTTTGATATTTCTCCTTCCACTGATCATATGGCATACCGTAAACATGCTCTCTGGCATTATCATAATCCACCTCCAGTCCAGAGTCGTCCGCTGCTGCCATATACCACTTGGACAAACAATTACGGCAAAAGCCCGCGAGATTCATCAACTCGATATTTTGAACATCTTTACGGTTATCCAAATGAGCTAGCAAACGACGAAAAACCGCCGCCTCAATTTTATCGGAATCAACCATTTCTTTTACCTCCCTCAGGTAATAGCGCCGACTAAACCGGCATATATTCACCACCGTTAACATCCAGTGCTGCACCCGTTACGACGCTAGCGTAATCTGAGCCGAAAAACATAGCTGCTTTTGCGCACTCCCCATCATCGGGGATAATTCCCAAGGGAATATTGCATGTAACGTTCTTGATTAACTCATCCTGACTCTTTCCCGTCGTCTTGGCCTGCCAGGAAAAATAGCCCTCTACGCTTGGGCCCCACATCCACCCCATGTGACAACTATTTACTCGAATATTATACTTTCCGAGTTCTAATGCTAGATGCTTTGTAGCACAACGCAAGGCGGCCTTAGATGATCCGTACCCAGCCTGAGTCGCTAACGGCTTATGCTCCACCATAGTAGCGATCATCACTATGGCACCACCGCCATTGTTTTTCATATGCGGCACACAGGATTGAGTAAGATGCATCGTGCCAAAAAAATTCACATCCATAGCACGCTGCCAGCCATCCATGCTTGCTTCCTCGATAGGCTCAAAACTGCCGGGGTCATACGCACTGTTAAACAGAACATCAATGCGCCCAAACTCTTTTGCAACCTGCTCTGCCAAAGCCAAGCACTGCGCCGGATCTGAAATATCAGTCGGCACTTTAAGGACAGATGTTCCAAGGCCGAGCTTGTGTATATCCTGCTCTGCAATATCAAGTTTTTCTTGCGTACGCGCTGCCAACACCACTGCTGATGCTCCCTCTTTTGCAGCGAGTGTCGATAACTCCTGACCAAGCCCGGGGCCAATGCCGGATACAATTACCACTTTGTCTTTCATTAACATATTGGGCTTCTCCTAAAGGTAAATAATGTATATCAATGACTGTATTTTTTGGGATGAGAGACCTGAACACAGACTCACGAATACTCTAACGCAACGCCTTCACTACCTAATGCATCGCGCAATTCCTGCAGCAATTCATCACTAGGCAAGACTTGCCAACCCACACCCAACGTAACACGCGCTGAATTGTGGGTTTGCCGATAAATGAGGGACACAGGGCAACTGCCTCGGTGTGCACTTGCCAGTGTTTTTTCCAATAATTCAGCAAACTGCTCGCTCATCTTGTCAGCACTGATCTCAATCGTCAGCTCTGAGATCTTACTCTGCCTAGCTTCAGCAAGGCTACGCAAATTATTGGCGCGCATTGCCAACTTCCCAGTTTTTTCATCTACTGATATTCGCCCTTCGGCTATCACTATCGTGTCTTTTATCAGCAAATGTCGAAACTCAGAAAACACCTCAGAAAACAGCGTTACTTCCATTTGGCCGCTACTATCATCGAGGGTAATGACGCCCATAGTCCCCCGCCGACTATTCATAGACCGTGTCGCCATAATGAGTCCAACGACAACCTGGCTACCCTGTTTACCGCGACCATTAGCACTAAGTTGGGCAATTCGGTCAGGCGCAAACTTACGCACCTCTGTCTTGTACTCATCAATCGGATGCCCGGTAATGTAGAGCCCCAATGTATCGCGCTCTCCGCCTAGACGCTCTTTGTCCGACCACGCACGAACCGCGCGAAAATCTGCATAAACATCGCTGCTGCCATTAAGTTGACTTGGCACAACCTCTCCGAACAGATCATTCATGCAGTTATCGCGATTGCTGGCGCTCTGCTCAGCAGCTTTCAGAGCATCATCCAGACTCGCCATCAGCGTCCAGCGCTCCACATTAAGCGAATCGAGAGCACCCGAGCGAATCATCGCTTCTAGCGCACGCCGATTGACCTTACGCGGATCTGTGCGGGCGCAAAAATCAAACAAATCTGAGAACGGACCACCCTCACTGCGCGCATCCAAAATACATTCAACAGGCCCCGCTCCTAATCCTTTGATAGCGCCGAGTCCGTAGATAATCTCGTCGTTCCCATTTACCGTAAACATATACTGCCCCTCATTGACGTCAGGCAGTTTCAATATCAACTTCATGCGTCTGCACTCATCGACAAACACTACGATTTTGTCAGTGTTATCCATTTCCGAACTCATCACAGCAGCCATAAAGTGCGCGGAGTAATGCGCTTTTAACCAAGCTGTTTGATAGGACACTAGGGCATAGGCGGCCGAGTGGGACTTATTGAAGCCATAGCCGGCAAATTTCTCCACCAAGTCAAAAATCTTAATCGCTAGACCGACATTAATTCCCTTCGCTCTCGCGCCTTCCTCAAATATCTCGCGCTGTCTTGCCATCTCTTTGGGGTCTTTCTTGCCCATGGCACGACGCAACATGTCAGCGCCACCAAGCGTATAACCTGCAAGCACTTGAGCGATCTGCATCACCTGCTCTTGGTATAGAATAACGCCGTAGGTAGGTTGCAGAATGGGTTGTAACCATTCGTGCTGATACTGTGCATCAGGATAGGAGATTTTTTCACGGCCCTGTTTGCGATTAATGAAATTATCAACCATACCAGACTGTAACGGGCCAGGTCGAAACAGTGCCAGCAGCGCCACGATATCCTCGAAACAATCGGGCTGCAACCGTTCGATCAATTCCTTCATTCCTCGAGACTCTAACTGGAAAACCGCGGTAGTCTCTCCAGATCGGAGCAATTCGAAGCTACGCAGATCGTCTAGCGGGATCTGCATAATATCCAGTGGTAGCTCTCCTCCCCGCTCTCTCGCCGGATTAATCATCTTTACTGCCCAATCAATAATGGTCAAAGTCCGCAGACCAAGGAAATCGAACTTCACCAGCCCTGCATCTTCTACGTCCCCCTTGTCGAACTGGGTAACCAGACCGGAACCGCTGCCGTCACAGTAAAGCGGCGAGAAATCGGTGAGCTTGGAGGGTGCAATAACGACACCGCCGGCGTGTTTACCAACGTTTTTTACTACGCCTTCCAGTTGTTCCGCCATATCCCAGATTTCTTGGGCCTGCTCATCCTCCTGTAAAAACTCGCGCAAGGGTTCTTCTTGTTCCAAAGCTTTGGCTAGCGTTATGCCCACTTCGAAGGGAATCATCTTAGACAACTTGTCTGCCAATCCATATGACTTACCCTGAACGCGAGCCACGTCTCGCACGACGGCCTTAGCGGCCATCGTCCCGAAGGTAATAATTTGTGATACCGACTCCCGTCCATAGGTTTCAGCTACATATTCAATAACCCGGTCGCGTTTTTCCATACAGAAGTCGACATCAAAATCTGGCATCGAAACACGCTCGGGATTCAAAAAACGCTCGAACAAGAGTTCATATGCGAGAGGGTCGAGATCAGTAATTTCCAGCGCATAAGCCACAAGTGAGCCTGCGCCTGAGCCGCGACCCGGACCAACTGCAATGTCGTTATTCTTGGCCCATCGAATAAAATCCATCACGATAAGAAAATAACCCGGAAAGCCCATCTCGATAATGGTCTCTAACTCGAACTCAAGGCGTTCTCGATATAGCTTCTGAGTCTTCGGGAAATCGGCGGCACTGACATCAAGCAAAGCCTGCAGCCGCAAATCTAGGCCTTTATGAGACTGCTGTCGGAAAAATTCATCCAAAGTCAGACCATCTGGCACGGGGTAATCAGGCAGGTAAGGCTTACCCAACTCTAAGACTACGTTACAGCGTCGCGCAATCTCTACGCTGTTTGCCAATGCTTCAGGAACATCAGCGAACAACTCGACCATTTCCTGCGTGGATCGCAGATACTGCTGCTCGGTGTAATCACGCGGCCGCCGAGGGTCATCCAGCGTACGGGCCTCGCGAACACAGACTCGAGTCTCATGCGCCTCAAACTCGTGAGTATCGAGAAAACGCACATCGTTAGTCGCCACAACCGGACACTGAAGATCTTGAGCCAGTCTTATTGCAGCGTGCAGATGGGCCTCATCACCCTCACGCCCAGTACGGTGCAACTCTAGGTAAAAACGCTGGGGATATAATCGCATCCAATAACTGGCTCGCTCTCTAGCGAGTTCTGCTCGGTCAGCCAACAGCGCATGTCCAACATCGCCAGTTGCACCAGCTGACAGTGCAATCACTCCCTCTGTAGTCTCTTCAAGCCAATACTTACTGATATAAGGCAGTCCCAGATGCTGCCCCTCGGTATAGGCTCGTGAAATCAACAGCGTAAGATTCTGATAGCCTGTTTGATTCATGGCTAACAAACACAGGGGATAGGCCCTATCAGGGTCATCCGCATCCATCACCATCAGGTCGACGCCAAAGATTGGCTGGACGCCTGCTGCTATCGCTGCTTTGTGAAACTTAATCAGTCCGTAGAAATTACAGGCGTCGGTAACAGCCACTGCAGGCATCGCAAGCTCTGCAATCCTATCTACGAGCGATTTTATCCGAACCAGACCATCGACTAAGGAGTACTCGGTATGCAGGCGTAAGTGGACAAAATCAGTCATGCGTTGATTCTATACGGCTAGCGGCAAATGTTGTACCAAAGCTAGCACGCAGCCAGTATTTTTTTTACCGGAGCAAAACTGCGGCGATGAACTGGCGTAACGCCTAGGGTGTTCAGAGCCTGCAAATGAGCAACGGTGGGGTAGCCTTTATGCGCTGCAAAACCATAGCCGGGGTACTCTCGATCCAAAGCGATCAAAACATTATCTCTGTGTACCTTTGCCAGAATAGAGGCGGCGGCAATAGCAGGCACTCTGTCATCGCCTTTAACGACCGCCTCTGATGAATAACGCCATTGAGGCAGGCGATTACCGTCTACTAAAACATATTCGGGCTGTGGCTTGAGGGCCTGAACCGCGCGATGCATAGCCAAAAGTGAGGCCTGCAAGATATTTATGTTATCGATTTCGGCCACACTGGCACTGGCGATCGACCAGCCTATCGCCTGCGCTTTGATCAACCGAGCCAATTCTTCTCGGCGGGCAACAGTCAGTTTCTTTGAATCACGCAGTCCCTGGATTCGCCGCTCTGGATCCAAAATAACCGCAGCAGCCACCACATCACCGGCGAGTGGACCACGCCCGACCTCATCCACGCCCGCAAGAGCAGAGCCTTTGTAGGTGATTTCAAAAAGGTCTTCCATCATCGTTTGCAACGGGGCTGGTGAGTGACCATATCGGTCTAGCGGTCCGCACAAAGTATGGTAGCGGTTGCGGCCATCTCGCCATCCACATCTGCACTTACATCGAACTTCCAAATACCACGACGCTGCGATACCACGGCAGCATGCAGCATTACCTGGTCACCGGGCACGCAGGGGCGCTTGAAACGCACACTGTCGGCACCAGCAAAGTAATAGGTCGAACCATCGTCGTTAGTTTTACCTTGGCTATAAAAGCCTAAAATACCAGCCGCCTGGGCCATTGCCTCAAGCAGCAACACCCCTGGGAATATTGGATTATCTGGAAAATGACCAGCAAAGAACGGTTCATTGATGCTTAGATGCTTGTAGGCAAGAATAAAGCCTCCAGCCTCGATTTCAACCACACGATCGACCAGTAAAAATGGATAGCGATGCGGCAAATGCCTGCGAATATCGGTAATGTCCATCATCTTGAGTATGGCGCCGCTGGCTATCCGGTATAATTACGTACGCACCCAATTCGGCGCGCAAGAGGTCTATTCTTTCAAAGAAAGCTGATTCAATTTATCTGTTAACTGCGCGGTGATGCTGTAGCTGGGCTCAGCATGAATGACTGCGTTACGCTGCAGCAAAAGGCCAATGCCATCCTTTTCGATAATCTCGCGCAACACTTCTTGTACCTTCGGCGCCACCTGCTCCAAAAGAGCCTGACCAGCCGACTGTTCAGCCTGCTGCAATTTCCCTGTTACATGATCGAGATCGTCCTGCATGCTGCTCAACTGCTTCTGGGCCTCCATCTTCTGCTCTTGGCTCATCACCGCAGCGTCTTTTTGGAACTTCTTTAGCAGCGCCTCGCCCTCAGTTTGAAGTTTTTCATACTCTGCTTTATTTTTCTTAAACTCTTCGCCATTTCTAATTTCATCGACACGCTGCTGAGCAAAATCTGTTTGCAGGATAGCGCCTTGCACATCAACCACTGCTATTTTGCCCTGAGCCCAACCAACTATCGGCAGTGAAAACGCCAGCACCGCAAGTGAAATTTTAAATAATCTAGACACATTCTTCTCCAAAAATTAACAACAAAAAAATCAGAAACCACGACCTAAAGTAAATTGAAATATTTCTTCTTCATCATACTCGCCAGAGTTTATGGGCTTTGCAAGACTGAAGGACATAGGACCAAAACCCGTTACCCAGGTCAAACCTATGCCTATAGAATAGCGCAATTCACCGAAGTCAACGTCGTTGCAGCTCTGCTGCAATGGCCCGCAATCTGTATCAAAGACATTACCCGCGTCCAGAAAAAAAGCAGTGCGCAACTGGCTTTGATCCTTGATAAATGGAAGAGGGAACAGCAATTCAGCACCGCCCTCAATCAGCACGTTGCCGCCGAACGGGTCATTGTCATTATCAACCTGCCCGTACAGCAGTTGTCCGTTACTTGCCATATATCCGAATTCATTCCCATTGGGCCCACCGATTTGCGTCGGGTTTCCCTCATCATCTATCTCAGTGACAGGCTGCACCACTCGGTACTGTTCAGCCGGTGTACTCCGTGGTCCTAACGTATTGCTTTCGTAACCTCTTACTGAGCCAAACCCGCCAGCAAAATAGTTTTCGTAGAAGGGCAATCCGGTGGTATCCCCATAACCATCACCATAACCCAACTGCGTGCGCAGACGAAGTGTCCATGTATTGAGAAAGGGCACCGGATAAAACACCTGCGCTTCATAAGTCAATTTGTAGAATTCAAGATCAGAGATTGCTGGCGCAGAGACTTCAAGAGCAACAGTTTGCGATGCGCCTCGCGTCGCCATACGGCCTCTGTTCAATGTTGACTGGGTCCAGCTAGCCGTCATGGTCCAGTTCAGGAACTCATTACCATTTTCGTCGAGAAATCCGGGGCCAACGGGTGGGGGGACCTGATAGCTAGGTGGTAAATCGCTTAGAGGATCCAGCACTTCAACACCACTATAGGTACCATCACCATTGCTCGTACTTTGGAACCAGCTATAGCTGTCATCCAGTCGAGGGCTGGCTCGAATCTCCTGCACAGCATATTGCCCAGTAGTAATGTCCGTATTCGCTACGCCAAAGCTGAATCCGAGACGGGCGGTTTCCTTGATAGGATATCCAAAGTTAACCGCACCACCATAAGTGTTAGTGCTATAGTTGGCTATATTAACTTCACTAAGATCGGTGGAGCGATAAAATATATTAAAACCGCGACTGACCCCATCCTCAGTGTAATAAGGATTGGTATAACTCAAATTATAGACATCC
Source organism: Haliea sp. (assembly GCA_002862465.1). Classification (GTDB taxonomy): domain Bacteria; phylum Pseudomonadota; class Gammaproteobacteria; order Pseudomonadales; family Halieaceae; genus Marimicrobium. The sequence goes on along the minus strand of PKDD01000139.1, from coordinate 67,453 downwards.
TGATAACGAGAGGCGTTCAGACCGATGCCGACTCGTTTGCCTGTCCCCATGAAGTTATCCTGCTGCAGGTTTAAGCCATAGATAACACCTGCGTCCTGCGCATAACCCACGCTTGCGCCAATACTGCCGGAAGATTGTTCCTCTACAGTGTACGTCACGTCAATCAGATCGTCCTGCCCAGCCACTCCTGGCGTCTCCACCACAGCGCTACTAAAATAGCCCAGACGCTGCAGACGGACGCGTGATTGTTCAATCTTCGCCGCGGAAGCGGGCGCACTCTCCATCTGACGCATCTCGCGCCGAAGCACATCATCTGCTGTCTTTAAATTGCCTTTAAAGTTAATCCTACGCACATAGGTGCGTTTACCGGGATCAACAAAAAACTTGATAATAACCGTGTTATCTTCGTCGTCGACCTCGGGGATGCCCGTAACCTTCGCAAAATTGTAACCTTCATCACCTAAGCGGCGAGTCAGATACTCCTCGGTCGAAGTTACCATCTGCTGAGAGAAAATCTGTCCATCAGAAATAAGTAAAAATCTGCTCAAATCGGAGGCCGGCAGCACTAAATCTCCCGACAATTCGACGGAACTAACAGTGAATTTCTCACCCTCGGTGATATTGGCAGTAATGTAGACCTCTTTCTTATCTGGAGAAACTGACACTTGCGTAGAATCAATACGGAACTCTAAATACCCCCTGTCCATATAGTAGGAAGTCAAACCTTCCAGATCACCGGTCAATTTTTCTTTTGAGTACTTATCGTCATTGGTGAAGAATGAAAGCCATCCGGTGGTATTCAGCTCGAACACGTCGCCCAACTGTTCCTCGGTAAACACTTCGTTGCCAACCACGTTGATATGCTTGATAGATGCGACGGTGCCCTCATCGACATCAATGATTACGTTCACGCGGTTACGTGGCTCAGGTATCACCTCTGTTTCTATGGTGGCATCATATCTGCCCTGAAGCACATACTGCCTCTGCAACTCTAGTTGCATACCTTCTAAAGTAGAGCGTCGAAAAACCTGACCCACCGAGAGGCCAGCTCCTTTTAACCCATTTAGCAGCGCCTCCGTCTCAATTGCCTTGTTTCCTTCGATATTAATCTCGCTGATACTGGGGCGCTCAGTCACAATAATCACCAAGACAGTGCCGTCTTGACCAATATTAATATCGTCGAAGTTGCCCGTGGCAAACAGGCTGCGCGTCGCAGCCCGGATCATTGGTTCATCAACAGCGTCACCTACACCCACCGGCAATGCAGCGAATACGGTCCCAGCAGAAACTCGCTGCAAACCCTCCACTCGAATATCTGAGATAACAAAAGTATCGGCAGCAACAAAAGGTGCGAACAAGGCCAGCACCAACATTAGCGCTTTAGCCGCTTGTTTATTTAAAATGCATCCCATCACCGAATATATGCCCCAATTTGGAGAAATCCAAAAATGTTTTGTGTCCTTTCTGCTTCTACGGCCTTCACTAAAGGCGGGTCAGGTCATTGTACAGCGCCAACATCATTATCCCCAAGACCATAAACAGCCCGAGCTGATAGGCCACAGTCTGTATCTTCTCAGGTACTGGTCGTCCCGCCAACAGTTCTAGGGTATAAAACAACAAATGTCCCCCATCCAGGATTGGAATAGGCAGCAAATTCAATATCCCCAGACTGATACTCAGCAACGCTATGAAGCTGATATAGGATTCCAATCCAGATTTCGCCGAGGCGGTCGCCACTTTAGCAATGGTGATAGGTCCGCTCAAGTTTTTTGAAGAGATTAGCCCAGTCAACATCTTCTTAATAGATTTTAGAGTAAACGCCGACAACTCAATCGTCCGAGTGAGGCTAGCGCCAAGGGCTGTGATCGGTCCACGCGCATAACTTCTAAGCATCTCTGGTGGCATGTCGGGAATTGCGACAGCAACACCGACACGGCCAATATCGTCGCCGTTTTCACCAGTAACACGCTGCGGCACTATAGTGGCAGTCAAAAACTCGCCATCACGCTCATAATCGAGTTCAATTGGCTGCTCAGGCCGTGCTCGAACATAATCTACCCAATCTCCCCACAACGGCATGGCCACGCCATCCACGCGCAACAGCTTGTCCCCAGAAACTAAACCTATAGACGCAGCCGGACTGTCCGGCACCACCTCGCCTAGCACGGCAGGAACCTCAGGGGTATAAAGACGGAGGCCCAAGCCCGCATAAATATCCGGTTGCTCCTGGTCCGACAGCCAGCGATGAATCGTCGCCTCAGACTCATAGATCACATCAGAATCAGGATACTTCACTGCAAATCGGATAGTGCCACTATCGCCTATCCGGTCAAGCAGGCGAAAACTGAGCGCCTGCCAGGTAGGCGTCTCGCTGCCATCGACAGCCACAATTTCCTGCTCAGGTTCGAGGCCCGCCACAGCGGCTATAGACCCCTGCTCAACCTCACCGATAACAGGCACATAGCCTGTTTCGCCGGACATAAACAAAAACCAGTAAGCCACGACCGCCAGCAGCAGGTTAGCCAGAGGGCCGGCAATCACCACTGCGATACGCTGGAGGACTGGTTTACGATTAAACGCGCGATGCAGTTCTGACTCCGCCACCTCTCCTTCACGCTCGTCCAGCATTTTGACATAGCCGCCAAGAGGGATGGCTGCAACACTGTACTCAGTACCCTGACTATCACGCCAGCTATAGAGCGACGTGCCAAAGCCTATAGAAAAACGTAACACCTGAACACCGCAGCGCCGCGCCACCCAGAAATGGCCAAACTCGTGGATCGCCACTAAGATTGCGAGGGTGGCAAGCGTCAAGATAATTGTGTAGAGAAGCCCCATTAGACGCGTTTCGATGCGTTAGTAAGACGCTGTAAATCAGCCAAAACGCCCAGCGTGCATTCTCGTGCCTCGGCATCGGCCTCTTCGACCACCGCCAAAGTAGTTACTTCAACAATATTCATACGCTCCAACGTTCGCTCGATCATCACGGCGATATCTGTAAAACAAATTTTTTTATCCAGAAAAGCAGCCACAGCGACTTCATTAGCCGCATTGCACACAGCCATCGCCGTACCACCCACTGCGACAGATTCGCGCGCAAGACGCAGGCAGGGAAACCGCGATTCGTCTGGAGCCTCAAAATCGAGACGGGACGTCGCCACAAGATCAAGCGGGCCTACCCCCGACGCCAGGCGCTCAGGCCAACCAAGACCGTAAGCAATAGCGGTACGCATATCGGGATTACCCATCTGCGCCAACACTGAGCCATCTAAATATTGCACCATAGAATGAATAATACTTTGGGGATGCACCACGATCTCGACCCGCTCTGGTTTCAGCTTAAAGATCCAACACGCCTCAATAAATTCCAAGCCTTTGTTCATCATAGTCGCAGAATCAACAGAAATTTTACGTCCCATAGACCAATTCGGATGAGCACATGCTTGGTCTGGTGTGGCCTGAGTCATTTGCGCATAACTCCAGCCGCGAAAGGGCCCTCCAGAAGCCGTCAACAGCACTTTGCTGACACCCTTGTGGACTGGCGTCTCCTGATCATCTGCCGGCAAACACTGAAAAATTGCATTGTGCTCACTGTCAATGGGCAACAGTCTTGCGCCAGACTGACGCACCGCCTGCATCAACAAATGCCCCCCCATTACCAGGGATTCTTTATTTGCCAATAATAGGGTTTTCCCCGCCAGCGCAGCCGCTAGAGTGGAGGGCAAGCCCGCCGCACCCACAATAGCCGCCATCACCATGTCGACTTCTGGCGCAGTAACCACCGCCGCCAAGCTGCTCTCGCCGTGCTTTACTTCGGTGTCAGAATCGACCGGCAATCGCTGTCGCAGCAAAGTCGCCGCTGCCTCATCCATCATCACCGCATAGCGAGGCGCAAACGCTATGCATTGGGCCAACATGGCATCCACCGATGAATTCGCCGCCAGTGCATAAACTTCAAAACGATCGGGATGCTGGGCTATCACGTCGAGCGTATTGACCCCGATAGACCCAGTGGATCCGAGTACGCTAATTCTGCGTCTAACCCTAGCCATGGCTACCAATCTACCAACACTAGACCCAGTGCGAATACCGGCGCCGCACCGCACAAACTGTCTAAACGATCCAGCACCCCACCATGACCCGGCAGCAGACTGCCGCTGTCCTTGACACCGCTCTCACGCTTTACCATGCTCACGGTGAGATCGCCAATCACCGAGGCAAGAGCGGTCATCACTGTGACCAACACAACCGCCGCTAGTCCAATATGTGCAGCATGACTCGGCAACAAACTCCACAGTATTAATGCTAATAGCGCGCAAGCGGCCAAGCCTCCCCAAAAACCCTCCCAAGTTTTGGAGGGGCTCACCGACACGGCCAACTTGTGCTTACCAAAGCGCCTACCAGTAAAATATGCACCTATGTCGGCAGTTGCCGTAATCAGAACCATGGCCACCATTAATATCCCACCTCCTTGGAAGCTGAGCAGGTAGACGGAAGACATCCAGCCTGGCACAAGCACTAGCATCCCCATCAAGCTGCGCATACCAACGCTACGCCAAAAAACCGCGCTGTGAGGAAACCCCTTAACCCATAACAGCGCGAACGACCACCATAGGCAAGCAAATCCGAGCAAAGGCTGCACCTCGCCCCTCAGCGGCGCAACTCCAAGTTGACAGTAAGCGTAAACGATCCCCAGCGCTGCGAGTATCGTCAGCACATATATAATTCGCGCGATCGGATGCTCCCAACCAGACATTTTTGACCATTCCCAAGCGCCCAAAGCAATAAGAATCGCAAAAATTAGGGCCAAGAGTGGCAACGAAAAGTAGGCGATAGCCCCGCAAAATAATCCCGCCATTATCAGCGAAGTAAAGACTCTCTGTTTAAGCATTGTAACTGCGGCCTGCGACCAGATCGTCGGGCTCTCTGCCACCGAAACGACGTTCGCGTCGACTATATTCATCAAGGGCAGATGCGAATTCAGACTCCGTAAAATCAGGCCACAAAATATCGGTAAAATATAGCTCCGTGTACGCAAACTGCCACAGCATAAAATTACTGATGCGAAAGTCGCCGCCCGTGCGAATACATAAATCTGGTCGCGGCAAATCACTAATAGACATATTATGGCCAATGAGCTCTGGAGTAATATCGTCTGCTTGCAAACTTCCCGCCTGAACCTGCCGAGCCAGCGCTTGAGTGGCCTGAGCAATATCCCACTGGCCACCGTAGTCCACGGCGATAACTATAGTCGCGCACATATTATCGCGAGTCAGATCTTCAGCCTCTTGCATAAGTTTCTGTTGTCTCTGACTAAAGCCCTCTCGCTTGCCAATAAACCGCACGCGAATACCATCTTTGTGTAATTCTCTGACTTCATTACGCAGGTAACGGGATAAAAGCGCAAGCAAAGCACGCACCTCTGATACCGGCCTACCCCAGTTTTCACTGCTAAATGCGAACAAGGTCAGCACTTCGACCCCGTGATTCTTGCAGGCACGCATCACCTCTCGCACCGCCTCTACACCTGCGCGGTGACCCTTGGAACCCGTCAAACCTCTATGTTTTTCCCAGCGATTATTACCATCCATAATGATAGCCACGTGACGCGGCACGACTGATGGCGCATCGAATTCTGAAGCGGAGACGTTGTAACGGCTAGACAATGGTGGGCCTATATTTCCATTAGATCGGCTTCTTTAACGCCTAGGAGCTTTTCAACTTTAGCAATAAAACTGTCCGTCAGCTTTTGCACCTCGTCCTGACCTCGACGCTCTTCATCTTCACTAATGTCCTTTTCCTTGACCAACTCCTTCAGCATTCCCATAGCATCGCGCCTCGCATTGCGCATCGAAACTCGCGCTGACTCTGCCTCTTGCTTCGCCTGCCGAAAAAAGCCCTTGCGGGTATCTTCGGTTAACATCGGCATGGGTATGCGGATTACCTCCCCAGCCGTGACCGGGTTTAAGCCTAGATCGGATTTATAGATAGCCTTTTCGACCGCGGGAATCATTGTTCTGTCCCAAACTGTGAGTACCAGTGTGCGAGCATCTTCCACATTAACGTTAGCAACTTGATTGATTGGCGTATCTGACCCGTAGTAATCAAGCCTCAAACCATCTAACAAACTTGGATGCGCTCGCCCCGTGCGAATCTTATTAAATTGATTGGACAGCGCCTCGAGACACTTTTCCATGCGCTCTTTAGCCTCGTCTTTGATATCATTAACCATGCTATTGCTCCTACCTGGGGCGCACTACTCGATTAGTGTACCCTCGTGACCGCCCCTGACAATATTAAGTAATGCGCCAGGTTTCTCCATCTCAAATACTCTCACTGGCATTTTGTGGTCTCGGCACAAGCAGATAGCGGTCAAATCCATAACCTCCAACTTATTCTCCAATACCTCATCGTAGCTGAGACGCTCATACTTGACTGCATCGGGCACTTTCATCGGGTCAGCAGAATACACACCGTCGACCTTTGTCGCCTTAAGCACCAGTTCAGCATCCATTTCAATTGCACGCAGACAGGCCGCAGAATCCGTTGTAAAGAAGGGGTTACCCGTGCCCGCAGAGAAGATCACAACATCGCCGTTGATAAGCGCTCTGATCGCCTTGCGTCGATCATAGTGGTCCACGACACCAGTCATCGGTATCGCCGACATAGCTTGAGTAGCGATATTAGAGCGCTCAAGCGCATCTCGCATCGCCAGCGCGTTCATCACAGTGGCCAGCATACCCATGTGGTCTCCGGTCACCCGGTCTAGCCCAGCTTTTTGCAGCGCTGCTCCGCGAAAGAGATTACCGCCTCCAACGACGAGACCTACCTGCACTCCAATACCCACTAGCTGACCAATCGCCAACGCCATCGAATCTAAAACTTTCGGATCGATTCCGAAGCTTTCACTACCGGTAAGTGCCTCGCCACTGAGCTTGAGCAGTATCCGCTTATATTTTTTTTCGGCCACCAGCTGGGGCATAAAAATTCCTCCAAAAGCTGCTTTGCATACTACAGGACATCAGACCAAGTCCCTAGTAGCTGGGGTGATATTTCTGGCTCTTTTAGCGTTTGCATCCATCTGCACCATTCCAGTGAGGCGACCTTATGCATAGCGCTGCTTGGGCAAATTTCGGGCACAAAAAAGGGGCCAGAGCCCCATTTTCGACCTATTGCGATCTCTGTTAACCCTTGAGCTGCGCGGCAACCTCTTCAGCAAAGTCGACTTTATCGACGTGTATGCCTTCGCCAACCTCAAAACGGGCAAAAGAAATGACTTCCGCCCCAGCGTCCGACGCCAATTGACCCACTGTAACATCAGGATTCTTGACGAACGCCTGCTCAAGCAGACTATTTTCTGCCAGAAACTTTTTCACGCGACCACCGACCATTTTTTCGATGATCTCATCCGGCTTACCTGACTCCTGTGCCTGAGCCTTAAAAATTTCTTTTTCCTTTGCCACTAATTGCTCAGGCATATCTGCGGCAGAAACTACCTGCGGATTAAGTGCTGCCACATGCATGGCCACATCCTTAGCAAGCTCCTGATCGCCGCCCTTGAGCTTCGCTAGTACCGCAATACGCTTATTGCTATGAACATAAAAACTAACGACACCTGAATCAGCGTCAACCAACTCAATGCGGCGCACACCAATATTTTCACCAATCTTTTGCACTAATGCTGCTCGAGTGGCCTCCAATTCCCCCACCATCAGCGCAGCAACATCTGCCTGTCTAGTATCAAAAGCAGCATCAACCACTGTTTGAACAAAAGCCAAGAAACTATTATCTCGCGCTACAAAATCAGTTTCGCTGTTCACTTCAACCAACACGCCAAAGCTGCAGTCATCGGCCACGCGAGCAGCCACAACGCCATCAGCCGCGGTACGACCAGCCTTCTTGGCAGCCTTCATACCACTTGATTTACGCAGTTCCTCAATCGCCAGCTCAACGTCGCCACCAACAGTAGCAAGTGCCCTTTTACATTCTAAAAGACCCAAGCCCGTTCGCTCACGCAGTTCTTTAACCAGTGCTGCTGACATTGGTACCTCTCCTATTTAACAACTAGAAACCGTGTTTTTTGAAACGCCCCCCGACAACTTAACCCGGAGGGATTTTGTGTGGCAAAAAACCAAAGACAAGTTTAATGAATTATGCTGCAGGCTCCGAGCTTTCCTTCTCGATATTTTCCGTATCAATGACGGCGTCAACTTCCACTGCGGCCTCGACATCCGGGTGTGCCTCACTATCGGACACCGCTGCGTCTTCTTCACCAAGGTCATCTACTGCCGCCGCGGTTTCTCCCGACTCCATCTTGGCCTGAATACAGGCATCTGCCACCGCAGTCACATAGAGCTTCACAGCGCGAGTAGCATCATCATTACCGGGAATGATATAATCCACGCCGTCGGGGTTACTATTAGTATCAACAATTCCAATTACCGGAATACCGAGCTTATTTGCCTCCGTAATCGCAATACGCTCATGATCTACGTCAACAACAAAGAGGGCGTCAGGCAAACCCCCCATATCCTTAATACCACCAATGCTGCGCTCGAGTTTTTCCATGTCCCGAGTCCGCATCAAGGCTTCTTTCTTGGTCAAACTATCGAATGTACCATCGCCCTGTTGAGATTCTAGATCACGCAAACGCTTGATTGAGGCGCGGATCGTTTTGTAGTTGGTCAACATCCCGCCTAGCCAGCGATGATTAACATAGGGCATTCCAGCGAGTTGCGCCTGCTCCTTTATAATTTTCCCAGCGGCGCGCTTGGTCCCGACGAACAAGATTTTGTTTTTATTAGCGACCAGTCGCGTCACCATTTCCAGTGCCTGATTAAAGGCGGGGACAGTGTATTCCAGGTTGATAATATGGATTTTATTGCGAGCACCAAAAATGTACTGATCCATTTTAGGATTCCAGTAGCGAGTTTGATGTCCGAAGTGCGCACCTGCTTGCAGCAGATCGCGCATACTAACTTGCACTTGTGACATAGTTATGACCTTGTGTGGGTTAATCCTCCACATATCCCTGAAATCAAACCTACTTAGCCATAAAGGCCAGAGGGCACCCTGATACCGGTGTTGATATGTGTGCGACGTTTAAGTTCCTATCTCTCCGGATGCAACTAAACCGCGGTAGCTCAGGCGTCAGCCACTCTAGAGAGGCGCGCTTTATACCACAACGACGCCATGGATAAAAGAACTTTGCCTTGTGGTGCCCTTGGGAGATTACTCATTTGTGATTCGAATAAGGTAGAATAGCCATGCTTATGTATACAACTCACGAGCGTCTAATACGTTTTTTAATTATATATCAATAGGTTACTGATGAGCGCATCGATTAAGACGGCGGGCGAGATAGATAAAATGCGCATTGCGGGTCGCCTTGCCGCAGAGACTTTAGAAATGATCTTGCCGCACGTTCAGGTTGGCGTTACCACCGGCGAACTGGACCGCATTTGCCATGATCATATTACTCAGGTGCAACAGGCCATTCCCGCTCCGTTGAATTATCACGGTTTTCCGCGCTCCATCTGCACATCTATCAACGATGTGGTGTGCCACGGCATCCCTTCAGATACGAAAAAGTTAAAAAATGGCGATATCGTCAACATCGATGTCACCGTAATTAAAGACGAATACCACGGTGACACTAGCATTATGGCTCAGGTAGGTAATGTTGCCAGTCATGCCAGTCGTTTAATAGATGTGACACAAGAATGTTTATATAAGGCGATCGAATTAGTTAAACCCGGCACCACGCTCGGAGATATTGGCCACGTCATTCAGCAATACGCGGAAAAAAACTACTATTCAGTTGTTAGGGAATACTGTGGACACGGTATCGGTAAAGTATTTCACGAAGATCCGCAGGTCTTGCACTATGGGCGCAAAGGCACTGGACTGATACTCGAACCGGGAATGACGTTTACTATCGAGCCCATGATCAATGCCGGCCGACGGGATACCCGATTGAACAAGTCAGATGGTTGGACCGTTACCACGCTTGATGGGCGATTGTCAGCCCAGTGGGAACACACGCTGTGCGTGACCGATGACGGCTGCGAGGTATTTACGCGTCGGAGCAACGAAACTAGGCTGGGCGCTAAGTGAGCGCTGCAATGCAGTTACCAGCAGACATATTTGATGCGGCCCTTTTCAAAATTCAGCTCAACAGCGAAAATGAAATCCAATGCTGCAAAGCGGCTATTGCCAGCACCACACAATACCTGCATCAACAGTTTCTCTCAGGGACTCATGCTAGGGATCTCATTCGACAGCGCGCTGTTTTCATAGACACGCTGCTGGGTACACTATGGGACCGTCAGAACTGGGCGCCATCTGAATTGGCCATGGTCGCGGTGGGTGGCTACGGGCGCGGCGAACTCCATCCGCACTCTGACGTAGATCTTCTTTTCCTCCTCGGCGACAACGGCGAAGACTGCAAGGATATACTCTCGGGCTTTCTGACTGTGCTATGGGACATTGGCCTCAACATTGGACACAGTGTGCGCGACATTGCCGATTGTGCAGAGCAGGCCGCGGGCGACATTACCATACTGACTAATCTGATGGAGGCCCGCGTTATCCGTGGGTCCCAAAATCTGATGCAACAGGTACGCAATCTAACAAGTCCGAGCAAAATGTGGTCAAGTCAGGATTTTTTTCAGGCTAAGTTGCAAGAGCAAACGACCCGGCACACCAAGTTCGCAGACACCGAATACAACCTAGAACCCAATGTTAAAAGTTCCCCCGGGGGGTTACGCGACCTGCAGATTATCGGGTGGATTGCCGAGCGTCACTTCGGCGTGGAATCGTTGGAGAAGATTACGGCACAAGAATTTTTGAATGCAGAAGAAATGGCTATTCTCACCACGGGGCGAGATTTTATGTGGCAGGTTCGCTATGCCCTGCACATGATCACAGACCGCGAGGAAGATAGACTATTGTTTGATCACCAGCGTGAAATTGCCGATCTATGGGGCTTGAAAGACGGTGACAAGCTAGCGGTAGAGCAATTCATGCAAACATACTACCGCTGGGCTTTAGCGCTTGGGCAACTGAATGAGGTCCTAATTCAGAACTTTGATCAGGCCATTCTGCGGCAAAATATGGAAGATGACATTAGCATCCTTAACCCGCGCTTCCATGTGCGTAACGGCTATATCGAGGCCAGCAGCGATAAGCTTTTTAGCGAGCATCCCGAAGCGCTGCTTGAAGTATTCCTGCTGTGTGGCACACACAAAGAAATTACGGGTATTGCGGCCCCTACCATACGTCTGATACGTGACAACCGATCGTTGATAGATGACGCATTTAGAGCCAACAAACGTAATAAGCAAACTTTCCTGCAAATTTTGCGCAGTCCTCACGAATTAACATCGCAACTGCGTCGGATGACTCGTTATGGCATTCTGGGCGACTATCTGCCCGAATTTGGCCGCATCATGGGGCAGATGCAGCATGACCTATTCCATACTTACACCGTTGATGCGCATACGCTGGAGGTCATCAAAAACACGCGACGTTTTCGAATTCCGGATTCCGAAGACAGGTTCCCAGTATCCAGTCGAGTGGCAAGCCGGCTGCGTAAAATTGAGTTGCTATATATCGCCGCCCTGTATCATGACATAGGGAAAGGACGCGGAGGCGACCACTCAACCCTGGGTGCCGTCGATGCAGAACGCTTCTGTGAAGAGCATGGACTTGATCAAAAAGATACTGAATTAGTCGTTTGGTTAGTGCGCAACCATTTGCTTATGTCGGCGGTGGCGCAACGCAAGGATATATCGGACCCCGAGGTCATTCAGCAGTTCGCCGAGCATGTCGGTGACGAAGAGCATTTGGACTATCTGTTTACGCTGACAGTGGCTGACATCAATGGCACCAATCCGACTCTGTGGAACGCTTGGCGCGGTAGCCTGTTGCGTCAACTGTACACAGAGACAAGGCGAGCCATGCGCCGCGGACTGGACAATCCAATCGACAAGGAGGCCCTAGTTTCTAAGACTCGTGAAGCATCCGCGGAAATGTTGGAAGGCCGCGGCTTCACACTGGAGGAACTCACCGAGTTGTGGGAAAGTCGCACCGAAGATTATTTCCTGAGAGAGCGAATTGAAGATATCGCTTGGCACACCGAAGCCATCGCCGACCATCTGGACTGCGATGTCCCCCTAGTACTAGCTCGCAGTGGAGTAGAATCGAGTGTTGCCAACACTACACAGATTTTCATTCATGCTCGCAGTAACGCCAAACTCTTCTCCTGCATCTGCGCCACTCTGGAACAACTCGATCTGAGCATACATGATGCAAGGATTTATAACGCAAACGATGGCATGAGCCTTGACACCTTTTTCGTTCTAGATTCCGATGGCCAGCCTATTGCAGAAGACGGCCCGCGGCTGACACACATCAAGGAACGTCTGAGCGAAAACCTCGCCAATATCTCCACAGAGTTAGTACACACGAATTGGCATACGCCGAGAAAGATGAAATCTTTCGTTGTCCCCACCGAGACCAGTATGTCCGTGGACGAGGTCAAAAACGTCTCCGTGCTGGAGGTGTCTACCCCCGACAGGCCTGGCCTGTTGGCTCGCCTAGGCAAAATTTTCGTGTCGTTCAATGTCGAGTTGCAAGCTGCCAAAATCCAAACCTTGGGGGAGCGGGTGGAAGACGTATTTTTTATTACTGATGATCAACAGCAAGCTCTCACAGACTCAAGCCTTTGCAACGCGCTACAAAGTGCAATCTGCAGCGAGTTGGATGAACAGGCTGCAAATTGAAAAACTAATGAACCCTTATTTAGACCACCTTCAGCCCTACCCCTTTGCGAAACTTGATCAGCTATTCAGCGATCTGGCACCTGCCGCTGCGAAAACCCGTATCGCACTATCTATTGGCGAACCACAACACGAGTCACCAGCTTTCGTTGTTCAGGCAATTTCCGACAACCTGCACCGGGTTGCTAACTATCCATCAAGTGCGGGGCTGCCTGAACTGCGCAGCACAATTGCGCTGTGGTTAAAGCGCCGATATGGGCTACCGGATATTGATCCGGATACTCAAGTCCTCCCGGTAAGCGGAACCCGAGAAGCCTTATTTTCTTTCGCCCAAGCCGTCGTCCCAGCGGACCGGACAGCATTGGTCATGAGTCCCAACCCCTTTTACCAAATTTACGAAGGGGCAGCACTGCTTGCAGGTGCAACTCCGCACTTTATAAACTGCACCGATGAGTCCGCACTACTGCCCGACTTCAGTAGTGTAACGGCAGAACAGTGGCAGCAATGCCAGTTGCTTTATTTGTGTAATCCCGGAAATCCCACGGGTGCTTTAATGTCTCTTGACCAATTCCGGCACATCATTCAGCTGGCCCAAGAACACGACTTTGTCATTGCCAGCGATGAGTGCTACTCAGAAATTTATTTCGATGAAAAATCTCCACCCCCGGGTCTTTTAGAGGCCTGCGTGGCCATGGACAACAACGACTATCGCAACTGCGTCGTCTTTCACAGCCTGTCAAAAAGATCCAATCTACCCGGCCTCCGCTCGGGTTTTGTTGCAGGCGATGCGCAAATACTGCGAGGCTTCCTTCAATATCGAACCTACCACGGCTGTGCTATGCCAATACATCACCAACTCGGCAGCATCGCTGCTTGGAGCGATGAGCACCATGTTCAAGCTAACAGACAACAGTACCGCGATAAGTTTGCGGCAGTATTGGCAGAACTAGACGGTCACCTTCCCGTGATGTTGCCTGAGGCAGGCTTTTACCTATGGCCAGAGACACCAGTCAGCGACACTGAATTTGCGCGTCAACTCTACGCCGGAGAGAACGTCATCGTGTTGCCAGGACGCTTCCTCGCCAGGAAGTCGGGTGGCATCAATCCTGGCGAAAACAGGGTTCGTATGGCTTTGGTGGCAACAATTGACGACTGCGTCGAAGCTGCCCAGCGCATCGTTCAGCGCTTAGAAAAAGGCTAGGCATGACAGCATGCTCAAAGCTGAACGCGTAAAATATATCCTGCAACGTCTGCAGGATATCTATCCGGAAACACCGGTTCCATTGGATCATAGCGACCCCTTCACGCTGCTTATAGCAGTGTTGCTGAGCGCCCAGTGCACCGACAAGCGCGTCAACTTAATCACGCCTGCTTTATTCAAACTCGCAGACAAACCTGCAGATATGGCGACCAAAAGTGTACAGGAGATCAGAGACATCATCCGTCCCTGTGGCTTATCACCACAAAAATCTAAAGCGATTCAACGCCTAAGTGAAATACTGCTTGAACAACACGCCGGTAAAGTACCCGCCCAGCTAGAAGCACTTGAACGCCTGCCCGGGGTTGGGCACAAGACTGCGAGTGTCGTTATGTCTCAGGCCTTCGGTGTACCGGCCTTTCCCGTGGACACGCACATACATCGGTTGGCCCAACGCTGGGGTCTGACCAGCGGTAAAAATGTCGTCCAGACAGAGAAAGATTTAAAGCGATTATTTCCGCAAAAGTACTGGAACCGGCTGCATCTGCAAATCATTTTTTATGGACGTGATTATTGCTCGGCGCGCGGCTGCGACGGACGCGTATGCGAAATATGTCGGACCTGCTATCCGCTACGAAAGCATCCCAAAAAGACCCTGAAGGCGTAAATAAAGCGGTGCTGCAAGCCGTCACTGCAAGCGCAGCAGATACAACCGGAGCTTTACACAGCCGCTATAACTCCGTGACGCCCTTTGTTACACTACCGATCCAGTTAATTCGCTACCCATTGGAGTATGACTATGATTACACTCTATGGCATCAAAAATTGCGATACGGTGAAAAAAACGCGAAAATGGCTTGATACCCATGGGATAGAGTATCGATATCACGATTTTCGGGAGGATGGGTTGGACTCGGAAGCAGTGACGGCATGGATTGAGGAGCTAGGCTGGCAAAATTTATTAAACCGGCGCAGTACAAGTTGGAAGGCACTGGATGAGCAGGCCCGCGTCGCGATGGACGAAGCACACGCTCATGCGGCTATAATATTGCATCCCACGCTTATTAAGCGACCCTTGCTAGACACAGGACACCAGCGATTTGTCGGTTTTTCTGCGAGCAATTACGCCAAAATCTTCAATCGACGCACGCTCTGAAAAGGAGCTTTATTTACGGCGGAACAAAAATGACACATGACACATTTGCCCTTGGGTTGGGCGTAGGCACTCAGAACAGCAATGGCGATTGGCTGGAAATATTCTTTCCACTCCCAACCTTGCATCCCATGCAACCTCTGACGGTTGCATTGGAAAATTACGACAGCAATAAGCCTCTCAGCGTAAAACAGTTAGCAGAGTTACAATCGGCGCTAGAAAAAGCGGGCGCGACCGACCACGCAAATTTGGCCGCGCAGCTTCATAACAGCGGCAGACCTGCCGTCGCTGTTCTACTTAAGGAAGACCTGCCGCCACGCAACGTACCTGAAGCGTATCTAAAGCTACACCTGCTCTCACATCGTCTGGTCCGTCCACATGGCACCAATTTGGAGGGCCTTTTTGCCGCACTGCCCAACGTTGCATGGACGAGTGAAGGCGCTATAGATATCAACGAATTGCCAGCGCGCCAGTTGTCGGCAAGATTGCGGGGCGAGGTACTCGAGGTCAGCTGTATCGATAAGTTTCCAAAGATGACGAATTATGTTGTTCCGGCTGGAGTCCGCATTGCCCACACCGCGCGCGTGCGCCTGGGAGCTTATCTAGGAGAGGGGACAACTATCATGCATGAAGGCTTTGTCAATTTTAATGCGGGTACCGAGGGCCCGGGCATGATCGAGGGGCGTATTTCTGCGGGCGTCATGGTGGGCACTGGATCTGATTTGGGCGGAGGCTGTTCCACCATTGGCACCCTGTCTGGCGGCGGCAATATCGTCATATCCGTGGGGGACAAATGCCTGATCGGCGCCAACGCAGGCATTGGTATTCCACTCGGTAATCGCTGTACCGTTGAGGCCGGATTATTTGTCACTGCGGGCACGAAAGTCACTATGCTAGACGTTAAGGGTATGCCTGTGGAAACAGTAAAAGCCCGGGATCTTGCTGGAAAATCTGACCTACTATTCCGGCGCAACTCCACTACCGGTGCAGTGGAGTGTTTGACCAATCGAAGTGCCGTGGAACTGAACGAAGAACTCCATTCTCACAACTGAGTCCAAGGATAGATGCTCAACATGGAAAAAACACTAGAACTTTGCTGCGAGCTAATTCGCAAGCCCTCGGTCACCCCTGAGGACGCGGGTTGTCAAGCATTGATGATTGAACGACTGCGAGCGCTTAATTTCAACTGCACTGAACTGCCCTACGGTGATGTCAGCAATTTTTGGGCCGAGCGCGGCGACCAAGGTCCACTGCTGGTTTTTGCCGGACACACTGATGTGGTTCCTCCCGGAGCGACCAATCGCTGGAGCAGCCCTCCTTTTGAGCCAACCATATGCGACGGCATGCTTTTTGGTCGCGGCAGTGCAGATATGAAAGGCAGCCTCGCCGCCATGCTAATCGCATGCGAGGATTTTGTCGCTGAGCACCCAGATCATCTTGGACGAATTGGCTTTCTGATTACCTCGGATGAAGAAGGCCCGGCGGTGAATGGCACTTTGAAAGTGTTGGATTATCTGCGTGAGCGAGGCGAGTCGATCGACTGGTGCGTAGTAGGAGAGCCTGCAAGTTCTGCTACTTTAGGGGATGCCATTAAAAATGGCCGCAGAGGATCGCTCGGAGCGACCCTAACCGTGCGAGGTACACAAGGGCACATCGCTTATCCACATTTAGCCGATAACCCGATCCACCGGCTTCTCCCCGCCCTGCATGCGCTAACATCTGAAGTATGGGATGAGGGCAATGCGTTTTTTCCGTCTACGTCGATGCAAGTTTCAAACATTAAAGGGGGCAACGGCGTCACCAACATTATTCCTGGGGAAGTAGAGGTTGTGTTCAATTTCCGCTTTTCTACTGAGGTCAGCGATAAGGAACTGCGTCAGCGTACTGAGTCAATATTACAGTCTCACGATCTTGATTACGCTATTCAGTGGAGTTTAAGTGGCCAGCCATTTCTGACGCCTGAAGGAAAGTTATTGGATGCCAGCATAGCAAGTGTACTTGAGGTTACAGGGAAAGCACCTGAGCTCTCGACTGCTGGAGGCACCTCTGATGGCCGGTTCATTGCGCCCACAGGAGCTCAGGTAATTGAAGTGGGGCCAGTCAATGCGACTATACACAAAATTGACGAACAGGTACTGGCCGCTGATCTGCCGCGACTGGCCGCGATCTATAAAGGCATTTTAGTGCGGTTGTTGTTATAAGTCTTCTAACTGCCGTTGCAGGCTCGTCCTCGCAATATCGAGATTGTCCTCACCGGGCACAAACAGCACTTGGCCATTGCCTAGTGCGGCCAGGCTGGCCGTTACAACTGCGTCTGCAGTCATCCATAATTGATCTGGAATCTGAGCGCGGTCAAAGCCATGTTCTATCATGGCATCATGAAATTCTGTGCGCACAAATCCCGGACAAAGCGCCTGAATCTCAATTCCGGAGCCTGTCAACTCTGCCTGCAAAGCTTGTGAGTAATAGTTGAGAAAGGACTTAGTCGCACCGTACACCGCCATCCCCTTGCCCGAGACAAATGCGCCCAGTGAAGATACATTAATAATACTGCCTCCGCCCAGCTCATGCATGAATGGAATCGCAGCACGACACAAGGTGATGCAGGCATCAATGTGCAGATTCACCATTTCCCGCTGCCCGCCAATCGGCGCCTGATCGAAAGCGCCAAGTGTGCCAAAACCGGCATTGTTAACGAGATAATCGACTGGACCCTGCTGGCGAATTGCCTCTAAAGCTGCAGCTAGACCCTCGACCGTACCGAGGTCAGCCTCTAGGCAGTGCACCTCCACAGAATCAGATAATTCACTCGCCAAAGCCTCAAGTTTCTCCCGACGCCGTGCTACGGCAATAATGACATCGCAACGCGTGGTCAACTGACGGCAAAACTCTGCACCCAGCCCCGCAGAGGCGCCAGTAACCAGCGCAGTAACTTTATGCTCAGACATGAAATCTCCTAATCTATTACAGGTGGCCGCTTAAGTAAGATTTGATCCACCTAAGCCACGATTACACGGTGAAAAATGAAACCACGTGCCGCAACTCACAACAATTTGCGATGCACATAGACATCATAACGCACTGATTTTCCGCTGATGCAATGAGATGGCTTCAACGTTGCTAAACTCGGAGCCTTAGAGGGACGCTTGACCACGACTCTGGCCGTGTCCTGCTCCAGTGCCCAGACTAATAATGCATCTGCATCCTGAGGATTTGCAGAGCAATCAAATAGCAGTTGAAAAAGAGCCATCTCCTTTCTCACCGCCGCACTTTTAGCGCGCTGTGGAAACATAGGGTCTAGATAAATGACATCCACACCCTCAATTTCCTCCGCCGGAATTTGTCGTGCATCGACTGGGCACAGGCGCATGCGCTGAATGACTGCGGACAACCATACATCGTCGCTGACCGCCGCACTTCGCAAACCGCAACGCAGCATCTCCAGAATCACTGGGTTACGCTCACACATCACGACCTCGCATGCAAGGTCAGCCAATACAAAGGCATCTGTGCCTAGCCCAGCCGTTGCGTCCAGCACCTTTAACGGCATTTTCTTACCATGCCCCACTGCCTTGCCCAGCAACTCGCGGGCACCTGAACGGCTGCGATGACGCATGCCTGCACTACCGAAATCGACCATCACCGGTCCCGGCGCAGCTCTCCCAGTTTGCTGCAGATACAGTGAATGACCACTGATGACCAAGACGGCTGTTGCCAGGGTGCAATGGACAAGATCAACATCTGTCTTTAGCAAAGGCAAACAGAGCCGCTGGGCCAACTGGCCTGCGAACACTTCATCTAAGGTCGTGGCGGCCTGCAGAGCCAAACTGTTTTGTCCTGAAGCGCTTCCACCGCTTGTTATCGACATATGGATAATCGCATTTTAATGCCTGATCGATAGTGAAGTGCATTGCAACTACTGGCATTATAGAGGTCTGTTGGTGTGGGAGCTACGCTGAACTTTGTGAATCGGCCGATCTTGCCGACTCAGTAAATCTGTGGGAGTGCGAGGCATGTTGCGGCGTTTTATATATAGTTTGGTGATAGTGGCATTAGCCAGCCTTAGCGCCTGTCAAGAGTATGACTTTAAGGTAAACGATAAAATAGTATATGCACCAACGCCACTCTTTCGCGACTACACCATACCCGACAAAGGGCTGAGCAATTGCCTGAAACGGGCGATTAATGATGGGACTGTCACGAACCCATCACAGCTAATAGGACTCGACTGCAGTTTTGCAGGTATCGAGAGTCTCGAAGGTCTCTCTGTGTTCACCGAACTAAAAGCACTCCGCCTATCGTCCAACCAAGTCCGCAATTTGGTCGAACTTAGCAATATGGTGACATTGGAGACGCTTTATCTTGATGACAACAAAATCATCGACCCCGTGCCTCTTTATGGGTTGGCCGCACTGCGCGATCTCAACCTATCCGGAAATCCAAACCTGCAGTGCCCAAAACCGGGAAATCTCATGCAGGTAACGTCCTTGGTAATGCCGCAGCACTGCCCGTAAGCACTATTGCAAGTATTTCTTAGACTAGGTTCAGCCAATCAAAACCGTCAGCCTGATCGGCAAAAATAACACCATCCAAAGAGTCAAGTAAGGACAACAGAGCGTTTTCTGCAAGGTGCCTGCTGTTATTTTTTCCGCTAATATGCGCTACCACTAGATGGCGCAGTTCTGCATGATGTATCTGAGCCAACAATTCAACGGCCTGCTGGTTATTGAGATGCCCCCAGTCGCCGCCGACTCGCTGCTTTAAGTGCGACGGATAAGGGCCTGCCATTAACATAGAAAGATCATGATTGAATTCCAGCAACAATCCATGGCAGTCGCGAAAATTATCAATCACGTGGGGTGTTATACTGCCCAGATCGGTGAGGATCCCTAACGTATTATCTTGCGAACTCAGCCGGTACTGGCAGGGTTCCACGGCATCATGAGGCACAGCAACCGCTTTAATTGATAGACTACCAATCCGGAACTCATCCTCACAATCAAATAAACAGGGACTGAAAATATCATCACAGCGGCCGGTACTAAACGTGCCATGAGTTAGGTATACCGGTATTTGAAACTTGCGCGATAGTGCCGCTACACCGCTACTGTGATCGGAGTGCTCATGAGTAACCAGGATGGCGTCTAGCTGACTAGGTTCAACACACAAACGCGACATTCTTCGCACTGTCTCGCGCAACGAAAATCCACAGTCAACCAAGACCAAACTCTCGTCAGCCCGAACCAAAGTTGCATTACCTTTGCTCCCCGATCCGAGAGAGGCAAATTGCACTCGCTAGTTACTCGTTCCGGAATACACGAATTAGTTTATATTGCCCTTTATAAGAGATAGCAGTTCTTGCGAATTACGTTTATCAAAGGGGACACTGACATCCTGAGGTCGAATTGATATGGTCACCGCCGAGCCTGTTGCCGGAGTCTCCATAGCAACTACTAACACCTTGTCATACAAAATATCGTCATCAGCACTGTCCCAAAAACCACTCCACCAGCCATCTTCATCGTCTGCTCCATCCTCAGAAAAGCGAACGTAGTAAATACCACTGGCGCGGTCGCGGTCAGTGATTTCAAAGGACGACTTTTCGAGCGCGCGCCCCAAAGATGCCCAGGCTCGATTAAATGGCAACTCAAGCCGCAGAAAAGTGTAACCATCCGGTGCTTCCTGCATGCTGATTTTCCCGCTGGCGGCAATTCCCTGCTCTGCAATCATCGACACGGGGGCAGAATCAGCGCTGTCCGCCAGAAACTGTGCGATCGCGCGCAACATTTCAGCCGCTTGATCAGGATCGTCAGATTTGGTCGGCCACACATTTACGTCACCCGCCTGTCGCATTTGCAGCACATGCAATTCACTTGTCCCACGCTGCACGCCCTGCTCCATGCGAAACTGAAAACGGCTTGCCACAGGGTTTCCCTCAACTGTCAGCCAGTTAGACTCCATAATCCCAGCCCGCGCGTCAGCTTGCATAATCTGCATCCCCGAGGCTGTCATAAAATTGCGAACCTGCGGCCATACCTGACCCGGTGCAACACTAATCAGTGCCCAGCTATCGTCACCGAGTTTTTGCAAACGAACCACCTCGGATCCACTTTGGGCGGACAAGGGCACCGGCTTGGGCACCACAAAGTCTCCCGGTGACAAAAACTTATCATCCACTTCCGGAATCACATAAATGTCGCGCAGAGGGACACTATCCATCCCTTCAGGCAAAACAACTAGGGGCGTTTCTAACGCCTTTTTGTAATCCTCAGAGCTATCGCGAAACACCCCTTGGTCTCCAAATATTGCGCCACAACCAACACTTGTAAGCAATGATCCACAGATTAGTGATGCTTTTATCCCTTTCATATGCATAACCATCAAATTCTCGCTGTTTCTAGTGCCTTAAGCACCTGGGCATGGTATTGATCATCCAAGGATGTCAAAGGCAGACGTATGCCGCCCCCGATCACGCCGCGCTGACATAACGCCCACTTGACGGGAATCGGATTAGGCTCCAAAAACAAAGCGTGATTCAGCGGCGATAGGCGACGATTGATTGCCTCTGCTTGCTCTCGCTCGCCAGACGACGCTAGCGCGCACAACTGCGACATCAGTGCCGGTGCCACGTTGGCAGTGACCGAAATATTTCCTGCACCCCCGGCCAGCATGAGTTCCATCGCGGTGGGATCATCTCCTGAATAAATCGCCAAAACACTGCCACAGCGCTCTATCAGTTCCCTGCCCCGCTCTAAGTCTCCGGTCGCATCCTTTATACCGACAATATTACCGATTTCCGCCAATCGAGCTACGGTATCATTGGCTAAATCGACGGCAGTTCGCCCGGGCACATTGTACAGAATCTGAGGAATATCCACCGCCTCGGCGATGGACTTGAAATGTTCATAGAGTCCCTGCTGCGTCGGACGATTATAGTAGGGCGTGACCAGTAGACAGGCATCGGCGCCAGCGCCTGCCGCCGCTTGGGTAAAGTAAATAGCCTCCCGCGTGGAGTTAGAGCCGGTTCCTGCCACTATGGGAATGCGGCCTGCACTGTGCGTGACGCAATATTTGATCACCTCACAATGTTCGGCCGCGTCAAGCGTGGAACTCTCACCGGTGGTGCCTACCGCGCCAATTGCCGACGTGCCAGCCTCTAAATGTAAATCCATAAGCCGCCCTAAGGCGGACCAATCAACACTACCATCGACGTGCATTGGGGTAACCAAGGCCACGATACTCCCAGTTATCATTTTCTGTCTCCGCATCATGGCCTGTGGGGCTGAGCGAGGTGCTCAGTTTTAACGCCATTATTATAAATGACGGCGGCAGGATGACAACCTTGTGGGTTAAAATGCACAGAAAACTGCTACTGTTGACTGTATCAAAACGTTGATTACCGTGAGGCCATCTATGACACTGAAAAATATCACTAGTCTCGCTCTTTTCCTCTTGGTCTGCTGGGGTTGGCATGGAAGCCTGGCACAGCAGCCAGCGCGTATCGGCGAACTGACTGACCTAGATCGGCAGTTCATGACTCAACAGAGAGAGACGCTGCAAGATTTAGCAATGACTAACCTCGGGCGGCAATTTAACGGTGACCGCAGCCGCGACTTAGAACTACTGCAGACGCTGCTGGACAAACAGTTAGTGCGTTCAGATCAGGTGCGCGAACTGCAAGCGATGGGCGTGATTATGGGCGACCTGCTCGCAGTGGAACTGGATATGCACTGGATAGTTTATGAAGACGATATGGGGCGCAGCCGCGCCCTGCGCCGCAACGAGAACGAAGCCGTTCTTTTTCCAGTAACCATGATTGCAAGGCGCAGAGAGGCGGGCAACGAGACTTCCGTAGTCGAAATCTACAAAAAGGCCTCCGATGTCATCATCAAAAGCGCACCCGCTTTGCCTTATCAATAGACCATGGCAATTACGGCAAGCACCCATTAGACTGAAAACTTATTGCCAGTGATCACCACTACATGAATTCACTACGACCAGAGTACAAGCTTGCCCGTGAACCGCTGGGCTCTTCGACCCTGTCATTTTCCGGTGACTGGGTACAAGGGCATAACATAAGCAATTTCAGCGCCTTACAGGCAGAGTTGGGTAATAACCGCCCGGCTCATCTGACGATTGATGGATCATCTGTAGGATCGTGGGATTCAATCTTCATGGCGTTTTTACTTCGATGTCACGACTATTGCCACACTCAGGGTATCGTACTCGAACATCAAAACATGCCCCCGGGGGTGAATAAACTGCTAGCTGTAGCGACAGCCGTAAAACCCTTCGAGCCTGACGTGGAAAATCACCCATCTTGGCGATCAGCACTCAATCCCCGAAAGTTGCTGGGTGCAGTCGCCCTAAACATACGCGAATCCCTGTCCTTTACCGGCGAGGTCACTATCGCCTTGTTTCGCCTTATAAGAGGCAAGGCCAACACCCGCTTCGCGGACTTTTGGAATTTCTGTTTTCAAGCCGGGCCCAATGCTTTTGGCATTATTACGCTTACCAGCATCCTCGTGGGCATGATTTTAGGCTACCTTGGCGCAGTCCAACTGAAGCAGTTCGGGGCGGAAATCTATGTTGCCAATCTAGTCGTGATTGGAATGCTGCGCGAAATGGGGGTTTTAATGACCGCCGTCGTGATGGCAGGCCGCACCGGCGCAGCCTATGCCGCGCAACTGGGTACAATGCAAACGAATGAGGAAATTGATGCCATCACGACTATGGGGATATCTCCGATTGAATTTCTTGTACTGCCGAGAATGCTGGCACTGATCGTCATTATGCCACTGCTAACGATCTATGCCGACCTGCTGGGCATTGTCGGTGGTGGAATTGTTGCAGGAGGCTTAGGAGTTTCACCGATTCAATACATGGTCCAAGGCGAGACTGCTCTATCGTTCACACAGATCAGCGTGGGCCTTATAAAAGCATTAGTTTTTGCCGTACTCATTGCAGTAGCGGGCTGTCGCGCCGGCATCAACTCTGGCCGCAGTTCTGCGGCCGTCGGGCAGGCTGCAACAAACGCAGTAGTAACCGCTATCGTCTATCTGATCGTCGCAGACGCTGCAATCAACATCATATTTCAGCACCTAGGCATATGACTATATCAGCGCCGGCGCAAATCGAGGTTCGTGATCTCAGCATGTCTTACGGCCGAACAGTGATCCAGCACGACCTCTCTTTTAGCATTAACGAGGGCGACATCTTCGTCATCATGGGTGGCAGCGGATGCGGCAAGAGCACCCTCCTTAAGCACATGCTGGGGCTTATGGTGCCAAGTCGCGGCGATATTTTGTATGGCGGCGTCAGTTTTTTCGAAGCAAACGAAGAAGAACAAGGCGCCATGCGACAACGCTGGGGCATAACCTATCAGTCAGGTGGTCTATTCAGCGCTATGACCCTAGCAGAAAACATTACTCTGCCACTGCAACTCTACACCGATTTCACAGCAGCAGAGATTGTGGACATCGTAGCCTATAAGTTAGCACTGGTAGGCCTCGCGGGATATCAGTCGTACTATCCCTCTGAAATCAGCGGAGGTATGCAGAAAAGAGCTGCACTAGCTCGCGCCATCGCACTGGATCCGCAAATCTTATTTTTTGACGAACCCTCTGCGGGGCTAGATCCGATTAGCTCGCGGCTGCTTGACGAGTTGATTTTACAAATCAAAGAATCCATGGGTGCAACAGTCGTTATGGTGACCCACGAATTACCCAGCATCTTCGCCATTTCCAATAACTCGGTTTACCTAGATAACGTTAGCAAAACCATGATTGCCTATGGCAATCCGGTTCAACTGCGCGACCTCAAGGAACCGCCTGTGGTGAGGCAATTCCTGACACGCAGTGCTGCCGCCGATAACGAGGATACGCTATGAATGAAAAACCGCAGACCGTTGCTATTGGCGCCTTCGTTTTAGGCGCAGCTCTGATCGCACTTACTACAATTCTATTCTTGCTAGGTTCAGGCCTGGGAAAAAAAGAAGAGGTAGTCATGGTATTTAATAGTTCGGTCAAGGGACTTAACATCGGCGCCCCCCTCGCTCTGCGCGGGGTGCAGGTTGGAGAGGTTACCGATATTGAATTAATTCTAGACACTGATACCGCCAGTGCGAGCACGATTGTTGAGGCAAACTTTAATGAGAACAATATTCGTCGCAAGGGAGACCCTAGTGTTGAACTTACTCAAGAACTGGTTACCCGTGGCCTGCGGGCGCAGCTTAATAGTCAGAGTCTGCTTACCGGTCTGCTGTACATCGAACTTGATTTTCATCCCAAAAGTCCTCTCCATTTGGCGAAAATTAACTCGCCTTATTTGCAGATTCCCACGGTGCCAACCAATCTGGAGCGTTTTCAGGAGACCCTGCAAAACATCGATTTTTCAAAATTGACCACACAGTTAGAGAGTATCAGTGCCAATATCGACTCTCTTGTTAGTAGCAAAGATTTTCAGGCGCTGCCCAGCAACGTCAACACTGCATTAACCTCACTGCGCAAACTAAGCGCCCAATTGCGAGAACAGTTGGCCATATCTGGACCCAAGCTGGATACGCTGCTGGATGAAACCTCTGCGACTGTCAGTGACGCAAACAGGGAATTACCAAAGGTATCGGCATTAGTGGAAGACAACCTGACTGCTCTAAACGCCGCAATAATCACCTTTCAGCAGAGCATGACAGGTATCGATGAGTTGGTATCTCCGAATTCAGCGATTCTGTACCAGTTAAATAATACTCTAGCGGAAATGGCCCGCACTGGAAGATCCCTTCAATCGCTGGCCAGCACATTGCAAGAACAACCCGAGTCAGTAATCATCGGCAAAAAAGGAGGCAAAAAATGAGCAGACAATTCCTGCCGCTATTGTGGCTAATGATTCTCGGTCTAATGCTTACTGGCTGCGGCAGCAGTCCGCCTAACAACTATTATGTACTGTCCGCCAGTAAATCTACCGCAGCAATTGGCGACACGCCGGCAATAGGTGTTGGCCCCATTGTAGTGCCCGAATACTTGATACGCGAAAATCTTGTCTATAACCAAGATCAAAACACTTTATATGTAGCAAGTCTGGACATGTGGGGTGAACCCCTTGAGGACGGAATACAGCGTGTGTTGGCGCTTAATCTCTCGGGACTTTTACAAACACAAAACGTGCGCTTTTTCCCTTGGAGTCCAAAACGTGCGCCCGACTATGGTGTCAAAGTTAATATACTGCAGTTAGACGCAAACAAGAATGAAGCGAGTCTAAAGGCGGAATGGCTGGTGTATCGGCCGATTAATGACGAGCCCGTAAAACGCCGCATCAGTCAACTCCAACTGCCGCTGTCTTTGGGGACTTCGGAACCAGAAAAAGTCGCTGAGGCTTATAGCAAACTGCTCTTTCAACTCAGCGACATCATCGCTACGGATATCGAGAAAGACCGGGTAAAATAGGCCAATGTCTCATCCTTCAAAAATCCTCTGAGCGCAGCATGGCGTCAGAACCCCCGTCGACGAAAACAACAGAACCGCAAAGATAACTGGCATCATCGCTGAGCATGAACCGCATGGTGTTTGCAATGTCAACTGGCTGAGCGGTGCGGCCCACAGGGACAGAATCACCAAACTCTTTCATCACTTGACCCAGTTCAGGATCCGCAAACACGAGGTCAGTCAGGGGCGTCATCGTAATGCCTGGTGCGACAGCATTCATACGCACTCCGGCTGCAGCGTATTCCACTGCGTGTCGGCGCATCCAGATAGTCGCCGCGCGTTTGGAGCCAGCGTATGCCGTATGTCCGTCACGCGACTCGACCGCGGCGCACGCCGCTTCCTCGTTACCCGTCAAACACGCTTGGACAAAAGGATCATCGGCCGCAACCATAGGAGCGGAGTTTGATGAGACGAATAGCACGCTACCCTTTTTCTTCTTCAATAATCCTAGCAACCCTTCAACGGTAGCCACTACAGCGAAATAATTAACCTGGGCAATCAGTGATAACGGTCTGGCAACTGGAGGCAAACCGGCACAGGGGATAAAACCGTCTAGACCATCCGGCGCTAACCGCTGTATCCCTTCCACAGCAGCCTTGCGCCCTTCTAATACTGAAAGGTCAGCGATGATATCACCCTCCTTGATATCCACCGAAATCACCGTGTGTCCGCATGTTTGCAACTGCCGCTTTAGCTCCGCACCAATACCTGTTGCACCACCTGTCATTGCATAAACACGCATAGTCATTCCTAATTAATTACGTCCACATGGGATTACAATATTGGCAGCGTATTCAAAAAAACGGCCACTCTATAAGTTTCCCTTTGTTTGCTTGTATCTAAAACAGCTCGGAGCAACTACTTGTTGGACGGTGGCGCGGATACGCTGATAAAAGAAGGTATTAACACATCCACGGCCGACTCAGGGAGTTTTTAAAGCTTGTCGCTGACTTTGTCTGCGGCTTTTGTTGTTGATTCTCCCGCCGCCTGAACGTCTTTGCCAACACCTGCGACAGTGTTGCATCCGCTAAGAAAGACCACTGTAGCGATGAATGTCGCAACGAGTATTTGCTTGGCACTAGTTTGTATATTTTTCATCAGAAATCCTTTGAGTTTAATGAAATGACAACTTTAAAAAGAAACAATGTCGTGACGAATAGTATAGTAGAGCCCTCTGTCAACTGTCTAGGCGTGATGTTGAACACCCTTTAAGCTAGACACTTTGTCAAAAGCAGACCGTAAAGCAAAGACTCACACTTAGACAATGGAAGCAAGTCTGCCATGACAGACCTATTCGACCTGCGATCGTATAATACCAATAGGTCCTTGCCTGTATCTGCTTGCCAGTAGTACCCTGTGTACGTTTTTTAGGGAGTCAACATATGAGCGCAAAGCCCCTTGCGCCTGCCATTGAAGGCTGGCACACGATGCAAGTGAAACCGCACCTGATAGGCAGTCAATGCACAGAGTGTGGCACGTATTTCTTTCCGAAGCAGAACGACTACTGCAGAAACCCTCACTGCAACAGTACAAATTTTCGCGAGGTGGAACTCAGTCGGACAGGTAAAGTTTGGAGCTACACCAACGCCTGCTATAAACCTCCTGCGCCGTTTGTCGCAGCAGACCCTTTTGTGCCCTATGCAATTGCTGGAGTGCAGCTTGAAACGGAGCAAATGGTCATATTAGGTCAAGTCATTGAAGGATTGACAGTGGACGATCTAAAAGTTGGTATGCCAATGGAACTGGTGCTGGAAGCACTCCATGAAACAGACGACGACATCAAAGTCACCTGGAAGTGGCAACCACTGACGCAATAGTTACCGGCTAAATCTGGAGTACAACATTATGTCCGATGAAATCGCAATTCTGGGCGCTGGCATGCACCCCTGGGGAAAATGGGGCCACAACTTTGTACAATACGGTGTGGCAGCAGCGCGGGAGGCACTGGCAGATGCAGGAGTACCATGGCAGGACATTAAGTTTGTCTCTGGCGGCGCCACAATACGCTGCGGCTATCCGGGGTTTGTGGCCGGTGCCACTTTCGCGCAGGCATTAGGTTGGCAAGGGGCAGAGGTCAACACATCCTATGCAGCCTGTGCATCCGGATCTCAAGCGTTGGCGGCGGCGCGCAATAAAATTTTGTCCGGCGAGTGCGACGTTGCCCTTGTTGTAGGTGCTGATACAACGCCAAAAGGATTTCTTGCACCCGCAGGCGGTTATCGACCAGAGGATCCTGATTGGGTCCGTTTCTACCTCGGCATCACCAACCCGACCTACTTTGCACTCTATGCCCGACGCCGGATAGATCTCTATGGCGATACTTTAGAGGATTTTGCTGCGGTCAAGGTCAAGAATTCATTGGTGGGCAGCAAAAATCCGCGGGCACGCTATCGCAAATGCTTTACTGCCGAGGATGTCGCGGCTTCCGCCATGGTTGCCGATCCTTTGCGACTGATGGATATTTGCGCTACCAGCGACGGTGGAGCGGCCTTAATCGTATCCAGTTTGGAATATGCGCGCAAACTAGGCAAACCCAACGCGCCGCGCGTGGCGGCAATTTCGACGGTAACACCGACCTTTGCTAGCGGTGTGTTAGAAATGCCCGATATAGCCACAGACTCGGCGGCGGCTAGCGGCGTGGAGGCGCATGCCTACCGCTCCATGATACCCTTAAAGGCTTACGAAGAAGCAGGTATAGGTCCCGAAGATATCAGCCTAGCAGAAGTCTATGACTTATCCACCGCATTAGAACTCGACTGGATTGAGGATTTGCAGTTAGCCCCGCGAGGCGAGTCGGCAGGCCTATTGCGCGCCGGTGACACCGCACTTGGCGGTAAAATCCCGGTCAACGTCTCCGGCGGCTTGGCCTGTTTCGGCGAGGCGGTCCCGGCACAGGCCCTGTCACAAATTTGTGAACTGACCTGGCAGTTACGTGGGGAGGCGGGGGATAGGCAAGTGGAGGGTGCACAAGTCGGCATTACCGCCAATCAAGGGTTGTTTGGCCACGGCAGTTCGGTAATCGTTAAAAAATAGGCCTATTGCCCAAGGTTCCTACAGTGAGCCTTGCCTGAGAAACCCGACCAAATGCTACCATCTCTGCTGGCCCTGCACTAGCATCGAACGGACAACGCGCTAACAATAACCCGCGAGTCACAGTCGGACGCAGTCCGGATGACTTCCGAGCAGCCGTAAGATCTGTTGACAGACGCCTTCGACTTGTCACCCCGATATGCACTCGTTTTAGCCACTTAATTTTTTGTCCAGCGAGCGTCAGCATTCTCGGATATATTTTAGTTGGTCATTTACCATGTAAAGGCGATGACGCGGACCTTTGGTATTTAGATTCGAGTTATGATGACCGGCGTCACCTGCATACAAAAAGCAAATGCCGTCATCGAGCAAAGCCACGCGCGGCTCATATACGATGGCGTCACGGCCGCAGACTTTCTTTGTGACCTCAACTGCGGTTTTACAATCCGCAATGTCTGAGAGGCTCACAAAAGTCGGCGGCATCAGCCGCAAAGGGTGCTCCGAATCTGCTGACGCCGCCAATGCTACTTTCGGAGTCAACCAGCGGTGAAGTGCGATCTCACCGCCGTCCACCTGAACTTCCTGCCCGTCGCCTAATATCGCCAAGAAAAACCAGGTGGCAAAGCGTTTTTTCGCACCTTCGGGCGTTGTCCAGTGCGACAAGTACATCAACTGCTCTGCAGTGATACGCAGACCTGCCTCTTCTTCAGTCTCGCGGATAGCTGCATTTACCGCTGCCTGATAATCGTCGCGGTTACTAGGATAATCCGCCTGCTCTACCTTGCCGCCGGGAAATACCCACATTCCACCCATGTGCTGCACTGCTTTGCTGCGCTGCACCAAAAGCACCTCGATACCATCCACACAATCGCGTATCAAAACCACTGTGGCGGCGGGATAGACTTGCTCTATAAGATCACTTGTTTCCAGCACTCAAGTGCCTCCCGGAGGAAATTCGGCGGGCCCTGTCGGTAAAATAAACACCTTTGTTAGGCCGCCTAGGGGAAAAAGCGGCTGATCGTGTCTAACACGCAGGCGGGGCGTTCGCCGTCTTCAATCTCAATTGTCATGCGCACAACGACCTGTACGCTGCCCTTCACCTCTTCAGCAGTAATAATTTCCCCGCCGCCCCTTATCCGACTTCCAACTGGCACCGCTGCGGGAAAACGTACTTTTTCGCAACCGTAGTTAACACCCATGGAGGTATTATCTACCTGCATGATCTGAGGCAAAAAAAGATTTGCCATAGACAGCGTGAGATAGCCATGTGCTATGGTCGTTCCGAAAGGCCCCTCCGCCGCTTTTTTGGGGTCTATGTGAATCCACTGGTGGTCGCCGGTGGCGTCGGCAAACTGATTGATACGTTGCTGGCTTATGGCTTCCCAGCCGCTGTAACCCAGATGTTGTCCGACAGCATCCAACAGTGCGGCGGGGTTTTCAAACAATGTTGCCATAGGGCGCATTCCTTTTTTTATACGACGTATTCAGTAGTATACCACCCTCCAACTCTTGCATCAGTCAGATGTATGCAAACCGTTTAATTACAAGTATTTCACACTAATAAAGAGCTAAATTATGGTTAAATATCTACTGTACATGTCAGAACGTCTGCATCAGCGCGATTAAGCGCTCTCTTTATTAGCAAACTCTAATTGGTAGTGACAGTGGTCTCAAGAAACAAACAGGTTTTCTTTTCGGTTGTTATGCTAGCAGGCTCGGTTCTGATCACGACGCTGCTTTACTTGAACCGGACCCCAGCAAGTATTGAAGAACCCATCAGACAGCGCGTTAGCGTAGACGTGACAAAGGTTGTGAAGCAGAGTCTGCGCATTCCGGTTCAGGCGCAGGGCACAGTAACCCCGTTGCAGGAGACTTCGCTCCTTTCAGAAGTTAACGGACGAATTATCGAAGTATCTCCCGCATTTATCGTCGGCGGGTTCGTAGCCAAAGATGATGTCTTGCTGCGAATTGACCCCCGAGATTACGAAACGAACCTATTGCGCGCGGAAGCTTCTGTGAAGTCTGCACAAAGCAATCTGGCGCAGGAAACAGGCCGCGCAAAAGTCGCAGAGCAGGAATGGAAGAAGACATCAAAAGGTAAGCAGCGCACGCAAGCATCCGAAGATCTTTACTTACGTAAACCACAGTTGGATCAAGCCCTGGCGCAAATGCTGGCCGCACAGGCAGACCTTAATACTGCCAGAGACAATCTAGAGCGCACTATTATAAAAGCGCCTTACGATGCGCTGATCAGAACAAAACGCAGTGAGCTAGGTCAATTTGTCGCCGCTGGCACACCACTGGGAGAGCTTTTTTCCGTGGAATATGCAGAGGTACGCCTGCCAATACCACAGAACAAATTAGAGTACCTTGAACTGCCTGAACTCGGCACGATGGAAAATGGCTCACCTATCGACTTATATACTGAGGTGGGCGGCAAAGTGAAACACTGGAACGCTTACTTGCATCACACGGAAGGTGTTTTTGATGCGCGTTCTCGCGTACTTTTCAGTGTTGCGCGTATCAAAGACCCTTACGGCCTGCAATCCCCCTATAACGAGCCACTGCGGATTGGTAGCTTTGTGAATGCTAGTATCGAGGGCAAGGAACTGCTCAATATTGTCCGACTGCCCCGCTACATTATTCGGCCAGGCAACAATGTATGGATCATCGATGAGACTGGACATCTGCGGACTCGCAACGTGACCTTATTACGCACCGGCGGCGACTTTATTTATGTCAGCGCTGGCCTAAGCGATGGGAATCTGGTCTCGCTGACAACGTTAGACAACTCATACGAGGGCGCGGAAGTTCGCATAGAGTCACAGATACCGAGTAACATGCTTGACCCATCGGGCAGACTGCAGACACAGCCGGATCCAGAGGCCACTGAAACGACAGCCGCAGCAAAACTTCCAAACAACAACAGCTATGACAACTAATGCCCTCACATCATAAAAAAGGGATCATCGCTTGGTTTGCGCAAAATCCGGTGGCAGCCAATCTTCTTATGTTGATCATCATGACCGTGGGCTTGGGATCGGCTTTTAATATCCAGCGCGCAATGTTTCCGGCCTTCGATATTGAAGCAATTTTTATCTCTGTGGCTTATCCTGGCTCAGCACCGGAAGAGGTCGAGCAGGGTGTCGTGCTTAAAATCGAAGAATCGATTAACGACATCGACGGTATAAAGCGCATCGAGTCAGACTCATTCGAGTCGAGAGCCTTTATGATGATTGAGCCGCAAGACGGCATTGATCTCCCCAAATTAATGGCTGACATCCAAAGCAGGGTTGATGGCATACAAAACTTTCCCGAACAAGCGGAAAAGCCTGTTATCAGTCAGCCAGAGTTACTATTTCCAGCCCTCACAGTGCAATTGTCAGGCAACGTTAATGAACGCGGCATGAAGGCACTTGCTGATCAAGTCCGGCGCGAACTATTGACCTACCCTGCCATCTCCGCAGCCAGTGTGGTCGGCGCTCGAGATTATGAAATCGCCATCGAAGTGTCCGAACAATTGCTGCGCGAATATCACCTCAACTTGGGGGATATCGCCAATATCATCTCTGCATCATCGCTGGATCTCCCCGCGGGCTCGGTACGCACTGATAATGGCGAAATCATGTTGCGGACGATGGGGCAGGCCTACGTCCAGCAGGATTTTGAGAGCATCGTTGTAAAAACGTGGCCAGACGGCACCCGCCTGATGCTGGGTGATATCGCTGAGGTCAACGACGGTTTCGTCGACTCTGCCGGATTTGCAGCCTTCAACGGTGATTATTCGCTTGGCGTTAGCGTTTTCTCAATGGGTAACCAAGACATCATCGAAACGGCAGATGCGGTCAAGGCTTATGCTGCAGAAAAAGTTGATACACTGCCCGAAGGAGTTAAGCTTGATATCTGGTATGACACGACCTATTACCTGAAGGGCCGCCTCGGCATGATGGTAAAAAACCTAGCGATGGGTGCGCTACTCGTATTTATCATTCTTGCCTTATTTTTGGAAATAAAATTAGCGTTTTGGGTCATGCTGGGGATACCCGTATGTTTCCTTGGCGCCATGGCATTGATTAACACAAGCTTTATCGGTCAATCACTGAATATGATCAGCATATTTGGCTTCATACTGGTGCTGGGCATCGTGGTCGATGATGCCATCATTATGGGGGAAAGCGCTTATTCCGAGACGGAAGAATTAGGCCACAGCGTTACAAACGTAATCAATGGTGTCTATCGCGTAGCGACCCCGGCCACCTTTGGCGTATTGACCACCATTATGGCTTTTCTACCTTCACTGTTCATAGACGGGATATTTGGAGCCTTTCCGGCAGCCTGTGGCTGGGTCGTAATTATGTGTCTATGCTTTTCGCTAGTAGAGTCAAAATGGATTCTACCAGCTCACCTCGCGCATTCTAAGCCTGCTTCTAACGCTGTCCTACTAAAAATTGACCATGTACAAGAAGCCGTTAACAGAACTTTAAGTAAATTTGTACAGCAGCGGTATAAGCCTTTTATGTTGCGCTGCGTTGACAATCGCTACATGACGCTGGCCTTTTTCCTAATGCTGCTAATACTGTCTGCGGGGCTTGTGGCAGGCGGTTCCGTGCGAACAGTATTGTCACCCGATACTCCGGGGGAGTTTTTGCAGGTTGAATTGCGCATGTCTCCGGGCACACCGGAAGAGCGCACACTGCAGGCCATCAGTCAGATCGCCAATGCGTTTACCGCGATAGAAGATCGATACCGCAGCGAGGGCGCTCCCGACGAACGTTTACTCCGGCACATGGCCACCTATGGGTTTGAGCGCATTAACGGGCGCATTGATGTCGAGTTAACCAAGGAAGACGAACGAACGATTTCAACGCGTCAAGTCGAAGAACGCTGGCGCAAAGAAGTTGGGAAAATACACGGCGCAGAAGTATTCTCTATTACCAGCGCGGAGGGTCCAAGCTTCGGACCATCCATTGCGTTTGACCTCATGCATAATAATTTTAGCACGCTCAAAAATGCCGCCGCCGACTTTGAGGAAGGATTAAGACGTTACACAGGGCTTTACGATATCCGCAACGGCGTTAGCGATACTTCTGATGAGTTCCATCTCGATATCCTGCCTGAGGCAGAGGCTCTGGGCATTACTCGCTATGACTTAGGCACCCAAGTACGACACGCGTTTTATGGCGCAGAAGCTCAGCGTGTGCAGCGTGGCATCGATGAGGTCAAGGTCATGGTGCGCTACCCTAAGGAAGACCGCGAGAACGTCAGCAGCTTGAGCAATATGTTTATCCGAACACCAGCCGGAGATGAGGTGCCGTTTGACACTGTGGCCGACCTGCAAGTTAAACAGGGCCTAGTAAAAGCAACACGCATCAACTATCAACGGGCTGCGGAGCTAACGGCCGAAGCTAATAAGCAGGTCGTCGAGCCCGCCAAAGTCATCACGGATATTGAAAATAATCTGATACCCTCACTGCAGAAAAAATATCCTGGACTGAGCTACGGTATCTCTGGTGCTGCAGATGAAGAGGCCAAAATGGCTGTCAGCATGATCATAGGTTTCTCCTTGGCACTGTTTGGAATTTATGCCTTGCTGGCGATCCCCACCAAGTCTTATCTGCAGCCTTTGATCATAATGGGGGTCATTCCCTTCGGCATGATCGGTGCAATATTTGGCCACTGGGTAATGGGGTACCCGATGAGCATGATGTCACTGATGGGTGTCATTGCGCTAAGTGGCGTAGTCGTCAATGACAGCCTCATACTGGTGGACTTCGTCAACAAGGCCGTGGCCAATGGCACAGAGCGCTATGCCGCGGTAGTAGAGGCCGGGGCAAGGCGCTTTCGAGCAATCCTGCTGACTTCACTGACAACTTTTTTTGGCCTGTTACCGATGCTAACAGAACGCACGACGCAGGCAGAACAAATGCTACCCATGGCGATATCTTTGGCGTATGGCATTGTATTTGCCACTGTAATTACGCTGCTTTTGATACCCTGCTTGTATATGATTTTGGAAGACCTAGCTAGCTGGCGTATTAATAAGACTATCGCGCACGTCACGCCGCTTGAGCATTAAGGCTTCAGTCGACTAGTGCGCCATAGAGCAGGCAACACAGCGCATATAAAGATGCCCTGGATCCTGCATACTGGCGAGCTCTTTCGCGGCTTCCTGCATTGGACCCAGCAGACCCGACAGCGCCGAGCTAGCGGCAGATCGCGTGAACACATTCAGACTTCCGACGCTGTTAGCGAGCTGCTTCAGCACCATGTCTCGCGGAGACAGGGGCCTTTCAACATACTGCACCTCATAAGTGTCCAAGTCAGCAATCGAGGCTGCAGCTGCGATTGCATCATCCAAACTGCCGAGATTGTCCACCAAACCCGCCTTTAAGGCATCGGCAGCGCACCATACTCGGCCCTCGGCCAATGGATCAACTTCTGCGATACTCATATCACGCCCCTGCGCTACGATTCCTAAAAAGCTTTTGTAGGCAAAGTGCACGCCACTATTAAGGGCATCCTCTAGCTGCGGATTCAGTGGCCGATCAGCCCGCATTGAACCTGCCAAGTCTGTAGTGCCTACGCCATCTGTGTATATACCTACGCGGTCCAGTAACTCCTCGAACGTGGGGAAGGCAGCGAAGACGCCTATACTGCCAGTGATAGTGGAAGGCGTCGCCCAAATCTCATCAGCATCAGCGGCTATATAATAGCCCCCAGAGGCCGCGACGGCGCCCATCGACACGATAACGGGCAAACCCATATTTTTTGCATAGAGAATCTGCTCTCGAATGATCTCAGAGGCAAACATGCTGCCACCGCCACTGTTTACGCGTAACACTATTGCCTTTACGCCATCCGCTTCTACAGTGCCGCGAATCAAGTGCGCCAAGGAATCACCCCCAATCGATCCGGGCGGTTGCTGGCCGGGCATAATAGTACCCTGTGCAGTTATTACCGCGACACGATCGCTGTCAGACGTCCCCAGCGAAAGTGGACGTTTCCGCGCCACATAGCGTTCAAAAACAACGGCTTCATAACGGCCGTCTTTGTCATTCGCTCCGACCAGTTCAACAAGAAAGTCATTGCCTTCACTGCGAGTGAGCAAGCGATCAACAAGGCCCGACCGAAGAGCGGTCTGTGCCGCATCTCCTCCCTGCGCCTGTAGTCGCTGCGCAAAGCCGTCTATATAACTATCGACAGCCCCAGAATCGAGGGCTCGTTGTGTTTCTACAATGGCCGTATACTGCGCCCACAATTCATTCAGCCAACGACTGGTCAGCTCTTTCTGAGCGGGAGACATATCGTCGCGCATGAATGGCTCCACTGCTGACTTATGATCTCCGGCCCGAAAAACATGCACATTGACAGATATTTTCTTCAGCGCCTCTCGAAAGTAATTTTGATAGCTTCCATACCCCTCTAGCGCCACACCACCCAAAGGGTGCGCAATTACTGTGTCAGCGTGACTCGCCAGCAGATATTGGTCCTGCGTGTAATAATCACTAATCGCTATTATGGGCTTTCCGCTCTCGCGAAAATTTTGCAGCGCTTCAACAATCTCTTGAGTTTTACTGATGCCGAGACGCTCTAGAGAATCAAGCTCCATCACCAAAGAATTAATGGCCGGATCCTTCGCCGCGTAGTCAATCGCCTCTATGATGTCACGCAGCAGGACTTCATGACCCTCGGGAGAGGGGGACGCTAGC
Organism: Haliea sp.; assembly: GCA_002862465.1. Lineage (GTDB taxonomy): Bacteria > Pseudomonadota > Gammaproteobacteria > Pseudomonadales > Halieaceae > Marimicrobium. The sequence continues at coordinate 30,101 of PKDD01000139.1, read as the reverse complement.
AGAGCCTGCAGAGGATTGACGTCTGACTTCTGATCAACCACCGTGCCACTTATATTCAATAGTAACGCAGCCTTTTCCGGCAGGGGCTCAGGTGCGCCGCCAACATACACAAAATAAGCGAACGCGATTATTGCCAAAAACAGTATGTTTGACATTGCCAGTCTGACGCGCGTGAGTCCCCGCCAAATCCCAGAAAAAAATCGACGCACAAAGGAGGGTTTACTCATATTCTAAGCTCCAATATCTACTTCAGGTTTGTCTATCGCACGCAGGTCTCTAGCCCGCCAGCGCACGTAAAGCATCGCAGCCGTGAAAAGTATCACAACGGCAACCAACCCCGTCACAACTAGCAGACTATCCGGCTGCGCGAAAACACGCTGCACCATTATCATGAAGTACCCTAAACAGACGAAACACAACCATATATAGCTGCGGAGATTGTCCTTCAGCATGCCCGGCAAAAAAATCAGTAAAGGCAATAACTTAAGTGTCCAGATAAACCACGGGGCCTGATCAACCCATGCGTCGACGGCCTGCTGCAATACGAGAGTCAGCCAGGCCACCCATGTCAACCGCAGCGCAAAAGCAGCGCTCATCGCCGTTCTCCAGCAGCCAGACGCGCAACGCGCTGCCCTAGCGCGCGACACAATCCCATTTCAACCTCGTCTACTTCTCGCATATTGTCGTTACCTGCCCAGTGCGAAGCACCATACGGTGTTCCCCCTGACGCAGTGCTCATTAATCCCGTCTCGTTGTAGGGAATGCCAACAATAATCATGCCGTGATGTAACAGCGGGAACAACATGCTAAGCAGGGTCGACTCTTGCCCCCCGTGCAGACTTGAACTGGACGTAAAAACAGCAGCTGGCTTGTCGATCATAGCGCCACTTAACCAAAGCGTTGAGGTTTGATCGATAAAATATTTCAGTGGTGCTGCCATATTACCAAAGCGAGTAGGGCTACCCATAATAAGTCCAGCACAGTCACGCAGGTCTTCTAGCGTGCAGTAGAGCGGACCGTCTGCAGGAATATCATCTTCAGTTTGCTCGCAGTTTGCGGAGATCTCTGGGACAGTGCGCAATCGGGCAGCCACGCCTATCACCCGTTCAACTCCGCGTGCTATGTGCTGTGCTAGGGTGGCTGTTGAACCCTGCCTTGAGTGATAAAGCACCAGTACAAAGGGCTCTTTGCTCATCTGATGAGCTCCAGAACATTCTCGGGAGGTCGACCAAGCACGGCAGTATCACCCTTGACCACAATCGGGCGTTCAATCAGCTTCGGATATTTGGCCATGGCCGCTAAAATTTCCTTTTCCTCGGATCCATTGTTCAAACCAGAACCTTTATAGGATTCCTCACCGCGTCGCACCAGTTGAGCTGCTGTTAGGCCAAGCTTCTTCGACAGCACTTTCAATTCCTTCGTGTCCGGTGGACTCTCTAAATACAGCACCACTCTAGGGTTCACGCCATTTTCTTTCAGCAAAGTGAGAGTAGCACGCGATTTGGAACAACGTGGATTATGATAAATAGTAATTGTACTCATGATGAATGTCCCGCCACTGCAACAAAATCGGACGTGATTATAGCAACATATCGACCGATTTCGCTCAGGCAACCAACGGAATCGAACCGACGGAGTCGTGCAGCCGGCCCCAGAGTCGTGCAATAATGCTGATATGAGTTCCCGTATACCGATATTTTCTGAGCTTTGGGGCCGTGTTCGTTATTTCGCGGACCGATTTGTAGCGGATCATTGTTCTAAAAATGCAGCTGCACTGACTTATATGAGTCTGTTTGCACTGGTGCCACTGCTAACGGTCCTCTATACAATAGCGTCGGCTATTCCGGCTTTTCAGGGCGCCGAAGATCAGATGCAGTCGATCCTGTTCACGCATTTAATGCCTGAAAGTGGCTCTGATGTCGAAAAGTACCTTAATGATTTCTCGCAGCAAGCAAAAAACCTTACCGGACCTGGCATCGTATTCCTATTTATCACGGCCATTCTGATGCTGCGTAATATTGAACACGCGTTCAACATGATTTGGCACGCTCGAGAAAATCGTAGTGCCCTATCCAGCTTCCTGTTGTATTGGGCCGTATTGACTCTGGCGCCGATTACCATTGGTCTGGCGCTAGGGATAAGCACCTATCTTTCATCCTTCGCCAATGCTCTTGAAGATCTTGATATTTTTGGCGCTAAAGCTTTCCTACTGGAGAGCACGCCGCTATTACTGAGCACGGCCGGTTTCAGCCTGATTTACGCCGCTGTTCCTAACTGCAGGGTGCCGTTTAAACACGCGCTAATAGGTGGCATTTTCGTTGCTCTTGCATTTCATGCTGCTCGCACAGCCTTTACACAGTTAGTGGCAAGTTCTAGTTACACATTGATCTACGGCGCATTCGCTGCTGTTCCATTGTTTCTGCTATGGATTTATTTGTGTTGGAACATCGTGCTAATGGGTGGAGTTCTTGTGCATAGTCTATCGGCCTATCAAAATAATGAACAAGCGCATCGGCCAGTGACTCTGAAAGCATTAGACGTACTGCATTTGTTCTGGCAAAAACAAAAGTCAGGCGATGCAGTCCGAGAGATCGAACTCCTCGACGGTAGGCATGAAGTCATTCGAGGTTTAGATAGCGAAACTTGGAGTATGGTGCGGGACATTCTTATTCAAGAGAAAGTCATCACCCAGAATGATAAAGGGCATTATTTGCTGAGTCGAGATCTACACACCATTCCCTTGTGGCAATTGAAAGAATGGATTGACGATGAGCACTCTCTGTCCGACCACGAATTCGCTACTCACAGTAACTGGCAGAGCAACGCTTTACGCCTTCTCGCGAGTGAGCGGAAGGATCAACGCGAGATCCTAAATATAAACCTAGCGGATTTATTCAGCCTGTGAGACACGCACTGATTTTATCTGCAGTATTGTCACTAGTATGTTGCACCAAGAATCATCCGGGCGCGACTGCGCCAACCTTGGGTCTTCTGCAGGGGCAGTGGGTTGTAGTCAACTACTGGGCGCAATGGTGCGCACCGTGCATCAAAGAGATTCCAGAGTTAAATCGTCTTGATCAAGACTATGATCGAGTGACCGTCGTCGGGGTAAACTATGATGGAACAACGGGAGAGGAACTAGAACTCCAACGTCAGAAGTTGGGCGTAACGTTTGCCAGTCTAGCGGCAGACCCTGCCGAGCAACTGGGCATAACGAGACCGGTCGTCTTGCCGACAACACTCATTCTCGATCCAACAGGACGAGTCGTTGCAACACTGGTGGGACCGCAGACGCTGTCTTCACTGGTGCAAGCGACCCAGCAGGAGTTAAAAGAAGCCTCACTAGAATAAAAAAAGCCGGCCAAAAGGCCGGCTGAAGCAGGCGAATAACCTGCAAGGAGAGGAAGATCCGGACGGAATTGCGCGTTACCGCCTCCTTATTGCCCAAGGGGTAACGACCACGACAACGTCTGTGATTAATCAGACGCTGTCAGTAATTAAAAGTTCCAGCAAAATTGAAATAAACGTCGTTTTTTTTCGCCACAACCGGGCTTTCAAAGTCGCATGCGATAGACAGCCATGTCCAGCGAGACTAATCTTAGACCAAAATAATGTTTTAAATCAGTCCAATAGAGGGTACTCATCATGCGTAATGTCCACAAAAATAATGCTGACGCTATTGGCGACACGCCTTTAGTCAAGATCAATCACATTAGTGATGGAAATATTTATGTCAAGCTGGAGAATCGAAATCCGGCTATGTCAGTCAAATGCCGTATAGGCGCCAATATGGTCGCAATGGCGGAGCGGGATGGGAGCCTCAGGCCGGGAATGACTATCGTCGAACCCACAAGTGGCAACACAGGCGTCGCCTTGGCGTTCGTCGCAGCGGCTAAAGGCTATGGCTGCACATTGACCATGCCCAACACCATGAGCTTAGAGCGGCGCATGTTGATGAAGGCCATGGGGGCAGAAGTGGTTCTTACCGATGGTGCAAAAGGCGTTTCTGCATCCATTCAGAAAGCAGAGGACATCATCGCCACTGATCCAGAAAAGTATTGGGGGCCGCGCCAGTTTGAGAATCCGGCTAACCCCGCTATTCATGAGCAAACTACTGGGCCAGAAATTTGGGAGGATACCGAGGGTGGGATAGACATTCTGATCTCGGGAGTAGGGACCGGTGGAACGCTTACAGGTATTTCCCGTTATCTGAAAAAAAATCGAGGCAAAAACATACTGACGGTCGCGGTTGAACCCGACTCTACCACTATAATCACGGCGGCTATGGCAGGAGACGAACCCACCCATGCTCCCCACAAAATACAGGGCATCGGTGCTGGCTTTTTACCAAAAAATCTGGACTTAAGTATGATCGATCAGGTTGAACAAGTGTCCAGCGACGAGGCCATTGAATGGGCCCACAAACTGATGCAGCGGGAGGGTATTCTGGCAGGCATTTCTTCAGGCGCAGCAATGGCTATTGCGCATCGAGTTTCGCAACAAAGAGAGCATAGAAACAAGCTTATCGTTGCGATCTTGCCGGACTCAGCTGAGCGCTATCTCACGTCTCCACTGTTTGCCGGTAGCTTTTCGGAAAACGAAACGGTGCAGACCACGGTAAGTTAAACGCGATAGGCGTCAGGAGCGATCTCCGAGTCTTTTGAGACGCTCCTTGATATCTAACCATTCATCGCTGATGATACTGAAATAGACTGAGTCACGTACAAAGTCGTCCTGCACAACCATGTGATTACGAAGCACACCCTCTTTCGTAGCACCGATTCTCTGCAGCGCTTGCTGCGAACGCTCATTACGACTGTCAGTTTTAAATTCCACACGCACACAACCCAGTTGTTCAAATGCGTGAGAGAGTAGAAGCAACTTCGTCTCTGTGTTAACGGCTGTGCATTGCCAATTCTGTCCAAGCCATGTCCAGCCAATCTCCAGCGAACGATGCTCTGGCCTGATATTCAAATAACGCGTACTGCCTATCACCCTGCCCTTGACGGTTTCTATTATGGCAAAAGGCAATTGCCCCTCCATACCTAATGCTTCATCGATCCAATGACGAGTGTCTGCCAGATCGACAAAACACGAGCGAGGCAGGTGAGTCCAGTCTGTTGCTACTCTGCCACGGTTATATAACCCTTGGGCGTGGACAGGCCCCAACGGCTCTAAGCGAACTTCTTTGCCCAGCAATACAACCGGGGCGACGCGCACTGGCATACGTTACTCTCCTGAAAGATGAGCGCAGTATAACAGCGCAGCACGGTAGTACTTTAGACCCCATGCCAACAAAATAGCTGCGAGAGGACAGAGCAACACAGGTAAAAGACTCAGCGAGTAGGCCAAGTCAGCATCATCGGCGAAAACAAAGTCAGTGAATGCGGCCACGACGCTAGGCCCCAAGGCCAATCCCAGTAAGTTGGTCATGAATAGCATCAGAGCAGACACTTGGGCCCGCATACGGTTGGGCGTGATGCTTTGCAATGCAGAAATTGCTAGCGCAAAATAGCTGTTAAGAAAGAACACTATAGGCACCGCTGCCCATATTGCTAGGCTGCTGTTGGGAGACAGAGGGCCAAGTACTGCGGGCAGCAGCCAGAGCAGAGCAATCCACACAATTAAGCGCATGCTGGCATCCTCAAAGCCACGCTCGCGTAACGGCTTTGCACTAAAACCGCCCAACAGTGCACCGAGGCTGCCGGCAACAATAAAAATCAGACCAAAACGCGATCCCGCTTCCGCCCGGTCCACACCATGACAGCGCACGAGAAACTCCGGATACCAAGCCATCGTGCCATAGCCTAGTATGGCGAGCAGCGATACGCCCATGATCAAACTTCCATAGGCCTGCCAGTGCATCCGCAGATGTCCCTTCACTTCGGCGATACTATAGTCCTCCGCTTCTTGCTGTAAAGCTCCGCGGCGTGGGGGCTCTACCATCAGCGATAAAATCAGCACGAGTAAAAACCCTGGCAGACCGACGATTATAAATGTGCTCTGCCAAGGGCGCAGTTCACCTAAAAACGGCAGTGACAACTCACCATAGGCGGCAAAATATTCATACACGCCACCGCCGATAATGTAGGCTAAACCACCACCTATGGTAATTCCCAACGTATAAACCGCCATCGCCTTAGGCAAATTCCCCTCACTAAAATAATCACTCAACAAACTGTAAGCGGGCGGCGACAGCGCAGCTTCTCCTATACCCACACCGGCGCGAGCAAAAAAAAGAGCGCTAAAACTGCGCGTCATCCCACACAGACAGGTCATCAGGCTCCAAAAAAGTACCCCGATAGTGACCACCCATTTACGACTTCCCCTGTCTGCCAATCGCGCAATAGGCAACCCAAGAAAAATATAAAACATAGAAAAGGCAAAACCGTGTAACAAGCTGTACTGGAAATCGCTAATTACAAAATCGGCTCGAATAGGGCCAATTAAAACTGCCATTACATTGCGGTCAATAAAAGACAATATGTATGCCAGCAACAAAGCCATCAGCGCATAGATCGCTCTGCCCTGATGAGCAACCTGATGGCTTACAACTGGAGAATGCGTCATACCCTGTTTCCACATTAATTTTAAGGCAGGAGGATGCTTGAACCTGTCGTTTTCCTGCTCTCTAGATCATGGTGTGCCTGCTGTACATCGGCCAGCGGGTAACGCTGGTTAATTGCGACATGCACATCACCGCTCAGCACACGGGCGAACAGATCGTCAGCGGACTGCTGCAGCTCTTGGCTTGATAGCGTATAGGTAACCATCGTGGGGCGCGTAATATACAAAGAGCCTTTATTAGCCAACGTTTGCAAATCCAGAGGAGCAGGTGCCCCCGAGGCGTTTCCAAAACTCACCATCAGTCCGCGAGGCTGCAGACAATCTAATGACCTGTCGAAGGTATCTAAACCCACACCGTCGTAGACCACCGGCACCTTCTGGCCCTGCGTAATGTCGAGCACCCGCTGCACCATGTCTTCCGTACGGTAATTGATGACATGGGCGAAACCATGGGCTAGGGCCAGCTCGGCTTTTTGCTTGGAACCCACGGTGCCAATCACCGTCGCCCCGATGCTGTTAGCCCATTGGCCGAAGAGTAGCCCGACGCCGCCCGCGGCGGCGTGAAACAGGCAGGTATCACCCGAGGACAAGCGATACGTACGCTGCAGCAGGTATTCCGTGGTCTGTCCCTTTAATAGGCACGCCGCTGCCTGTTCGAAGCTTATGCCATCAGGCATTTTTATCAAACGTGCAGCCGGCAGATTCAATGCCTGCGCGTAGGCGCCAAAGCCCGCCGAGCAATAGGCCACCCTATCACCCACACACAGCCTCACGCCCTCCCCCACCGCTTGGACAACCCCGGCGCCCTCAAGGCCTATTCCTGCGGGTAAGGGCAAGGGATACAGCCCACTACGGTGGTATGTGTCGATATAATTAAGACCGATTGCCCTATTCTCAACGGTGACCATGCCTGGGCCCGGCGCATCCAGCGGCACCTCTTCTAAGATCATCACCTCAGGACCGCCGGTCTCAGAAATTCTTATCGCCTGCACCATTAAGCCTTTCTCCCTGTTCAACCTGTTACAACTCGTCTAAAGTACCATCCGTTCCAGTCACAATGGAACTCTCCAAACACCTACAGATTATCCGTGGAGCGCAATAACGTGTTCGAAGAACTGCAACTTGACCGTCACCTGCGTCTGGGTATCGATGCACTTGCGTTAGCGGAAGCCACCGAGGTCCAGAAACTGACCGTTCCCATGGCACTGGAAGACAAAGATCTGCTGGTCAGCGCAGAGACCGGCAGCGGCAAAACACTGGCTTATCTGATTCCCTTATCACAAAAAATTCTTGCCGCGAGTTCGACAAGGCAGACAGGCACCCTGGCCCTGATTCTCGTTCCTACCCGCGAACTGGCCAGGCAGGTGCTTAAGCAGTGCCGCCAATTGTTAGCCATGTCGCCAATACAAGCCCAAGCCATCACCGGTGGAGCCGACTTTAAATATCAAAAAGCACAGTTGCGTAAGGATCCAGAAATTGTTGTGGCGACACCTGGTCGCTTTCTGGAACACTGTCAGAAGCGCAGTGCTGATCTAAGCGGGCTTCAAACCTTGGTGCTCGACGAAGCCGACCGCATGCTGGACATGGGCTTTCGTGAAGACGTGCTCAAAATCGCTGAGCTCAGTGCTGACAGCAAACAGGTGCTGCTGCTCTCCGCAACGCTGTCACACCGAGGCGTAGGTGACATCGCCGAAACACTGCTACACGAGCCACAGCAAATTGCGGTCGGCCAAGTGCGCCAGCCACACAGTAGCATTACGCACCAGTTGATACTGGCGGACAGTCGGGAACACAAGGACAAATTGCTAACCGCGTTGATCAAGGAGGGTGGCTTTCATCGCGCATTGGTCTTCAGCAACAAACGTACCACGGCTGTACGGCTGTCCAACCTGCTCAGATATGAAGATCTGCGCTGTGGTTGCCTGCACGGCGAGATGAGTACGGAAGAGCGTAAACATGTCATGCATCAATTCCATGACGGTAAAGTCCACATCGTTTGCGCCAGCGATTTGGCCGCCAGAGGCCTCGACGTCAGTGGTATCGACTTGGTGGTCAATTACGACATACCCTACAGCGGAGACAATTATCTGCACCGCACCGGACGCACCGGTCGGGCAGGCGCAAAGGGTCTAGCCGTTTCGCTGGCGAGCGCATCCGAGTGGAACATGATGGTCGGCATTGAGCGTTATCTTGCGCTCCGTTTCGAGCGACGCACCCTGACCGGTCTGAAGGCAAAATACAGCGGCCCCAAAAAAGTGAAATCGTCCGGCAAAGCGTCGGGCGTCAAGAAAAAGAAGGAAAAGCCCACTACCGAGAAAAGTAAGACACGCACACGCAACCAGAAAAATATTGGTAAGCGCCGGGCAAAAACAACAGACGCACCGGTTGTCGTCAATGACGGATATACTCCGTTGAAAAAAAAGAAACCGCTCGATTAATTTCTGATTTTATTCAGAAACATGCATTGAATATCAGCTGGAAAATAACACTATGCCTAATCCTTTACTTGAACCGCACCTGCTACCGCCTTTTTCACGCATTGAACCGGAGCACGTAGAACCGGCTATCCGGCAACTGATCGAGAACAATAAACTCGGTATTGAAGCGCTGTTAGCCAATGATGAAGATTACACATGGGACAATCTTCTGCAGCCCATAGAAGAGCTTGAGGACACACTGGCTAAGACTTGGTCACCGGTGTCGCACCTGAATAGCGTGTGCAACAGTGAAACCTTGCGCGAAGCCTACAATGCCTGTCTGCCATTACTCTCTGAATACAGCACATGGATGGGGCAGCATAGTGAACTGTGTGCCGCCTACCAACAAATAGCCAACGCAGAGGCTTTCGCAGCTCTAGATACAGCGCAAAAAAAAGCCATCGATCAAGCACTGCGGGATTTCCGACTTGCCGGGGTTGCCCTACCATCAGACAAGAAAACCCGATACGGCGAACTGCGACAGCGCTTGTCTAAGCTTGGCAGTGAATTCGGAGAGAACGTCCTGGACGCTACAAATGCCTGGTCCAAGCAGGTAACGGCAGGGCAACTGAGTGGCCTGCCAGAGACGGCAATGGCCAGCGCGAAACAGGCGGCGACAGCAGCGGGGCAGGAGAACTACCTGATTAACCTCGAGTTCCCATCATTGTCACCCGTACTAAACTACTGCGATGATCGGGACCTGCGCCAAGAGGTCTACACCGCACACTGTACCAGGGCGTCAGAGTTAGGCCCTAACGCGGGTCAGTGGGACAATACGGCGCTCATCACGGATACGATGCAGCTACGCGGTGAGCTTTCGCGGTTGCTCGGATTTGAAAACTACGCAGAACTATCCTTGGCGACAAAGATGGCAGAATCTCCGGCCAGCGTTGTGGATTTCCTCCACCAGTTGGCGGAACAGACCCTGCCTCAGGCGAGACAGGAATGGGCCCAGCTAGTAGAATTTGCGAGAGATGAAAGTGGTCTCACTGAACTGCAATCTTGGGACGTTGGCTACTACAGCGAAAAATTACGTCAAAATCTCTATGCAGTGTCGCAAGAAGACATCCGACCCTACCTCCCAGCAGACCGGGTTCTGCCAGGCCTGTTTGAAGTGGTGCGGCGTCTTTACGGCATTGATGTTAATGCAGTGGAGCACTTTGATTCTTATCACCCTGACGTCAAGCTGTTCGAGTTACTGTCCGGTGGTAAAGTCATCGCCCGCTTCTTTCTCGACCTGTATGCTCGCGCGCATAAACGCGGTGGAGCCTGGATGGATGACTGCCGAGTGCGGCGCGAAACTCCCGACGGCCTGCAAATCCCCGTTGCCTATTTAGTGTGTAACTTCACCCCTCCAGTGGGGGACAGTCCAGCATTGCTAACCCATAATGAACTCACTACGCTATTCCATGAGTTCGGCCATGGCTTGCATCACATGTTGACACGCCAGACGGTAGCGGCGGTGTCTGGTATTAATGGGGTTGCTTGGGATGCGGTCGAGTTGCCTAGTCAGTTTCTAGAAAATTGGTGTTGGGAACGTGAGGCTCTCGCATTTATTTCGGGTCATTATGAGACAGGGGAAGCACTGCCAGAGGCATTGCTGGATAAATTGTTGTCGGCACGTAATTTTCAATCCGGCATGACGATGATGCGACAGTTGGAGTTTTCACTCTTCGACTTCCGCCTGCACCGAGAATGGGGTAGTGGCGCTTTTGACACAGTGCAGGACCTTTTAGATACGATACGACAGCAGGTAGCGATCACCTCACCACCCGTGTTTAACCGCTTCCAAAATGCTTTCTCCCACATCTTCGCTGGCGGCTATGCCGCGGGATACTATAGCTATAAATGGGCAGAAGTGCTGTCAGCAGATGCATTCTCGCGCTTTGAAGAAGACGGTATCTTCAACGCGGAGACCGGTGCTGCCTTCAGAACAAGCATCCTTGAAGCAGGTGGATCAAAAGAGCCGATGGAACTATTTATTGCCTTCAGAGGGCGCGAGCCTCGCGTTGACGCGTTGCTTCGCCACTGCGGTATTAACGGCCAATAGCGACGGCCCGTGTCAATCGCTGTACCAGAGAGTACAGCCCTTTTGCCCGGGTCCAGAGGCGACACAAAGTTCAACTTCGCGCAAATCATCACCCGCACTCTGATCAAGTAATTTGCTCAGCAGATAGCGAGAAAACTCCTCAACAGTGGCATTTCGAATGGGCAGCACTTTTGTGTCACTCTGCAGAAACAATATCTCCTCGCTGTCGTATCGCACGCAATAACAGGAGCCAGACTCAACAACCTCCTGATACGGGGATTCCCCGGCCAGCAGCGTATACTCGTCTAATTCGTCACACAGCGCCGCGAGGCGGTTCTTATACACATTATAATCTGCTGAAAATCCGTTATCGCCCATCGGAGCTACAATTTTTGCTGAGACTGAATAGTTATGCCCGTGCAAGCGCTCACGTTCTGTCGCAGAAAAAATAGTATAATGAGCCGCAGAAAACTTGTGGCTTTCCTTATCAATGTACAATGTGGTCAATTCTTCCATCTCTCTATTCTAACGGAGCGACCGCTTGACGTCACGGTAGAAATCACGGAGCCTCATTCTTTTAAAGGCACAGCATGGCTGTAAAACGCCTCATTAGGCGTTAAGGATTATAGAAAATGAAAGTAGCAATTATCACCGGTGCCAGCGTCGGAATAGGAAGCGCAGCAGCTCAAACATTCCGCAATGAGGGGTTTAGCGTATTCAATCTCGCTCGTCGCGAGTGCACTATAGACGGTGTTACTAGTATCTTTTGCGATCTTAGCAACCAAGCGTCTATTGATGCTGCCTGCGACACGCTAAAAGAAGCCTTGCCAGACTGCTCTGAGGCGACCTTAATCCATAATGCCAGTCAGATGAAAAAAGACAGCGTCGACAACTGCAGCAGTGACAGCCTGAACCAAGTGATGGCAACCAACGTGGTTGCCGTGAACAGTCTTAATCAGCACCTTCTGCCCCTCATGCCGGCATCATCAAGTATATTATATATTGGCTCTACGCTGTCAGAGAAAGCTGTGCCAGGCTCTTTCAGCTATGTTATCAGCAAGCACGCCCAACTCGGAATGATGCGGGCTACCTGCCAAGACCTGATGGGTAGTGGTCTTCATACCGCCATGATCTGCCCTGGCTTCACCGACACCGAAATGTTGCGCACACATCTGGGAACTGACCCTGCAATTGAGGCAGGCGTTGCCGCAATGAACAGCTTTAACCGGCTCATCGAACCCGAGGAAATCGCCGAACTGATTCGCTGGGCCCATCACAATCCAGTTATCAATGGCGCGGTGCTGCACGCCAACCTCGGCCAAAAGGAAAGCTGAACTTAGAGGCGCTTCTCGCCGACCTTTGAGCACATCGCAAGCGCGATTATTTTTAATACTGCTGGCTCGGCAGAACTAAATGTGGCGACTAAGCCTGTTGATTGCGAACACCTCACCACACCGCGTCAAAAATATAGCTTCCAGCAGCGGCGCGACTGATGCTCAAGCAATGCGCAAAGCAATAGAAGAGGTGAGATAGGTTACACACCTCGACTAAAACAAGGCACGAAGAACACTTCATCTGCCTTATTTCCATGATGTGGCCAACGCCAATGCGCGGGACGTCGGATACCCCCGCAATTCTTTGATTTAGCAGTGATTTACCACTTAAACGCTTCTTTGACAAATGGGATAGATAATGACCTCTTTTCGGCCAGAGAAGCCTTATCTAATGTCTCTAACACCTGTAAAAGCTGATCCATGGCCCGCGGCGCGTGGCTGACAATATAAGATGCGACGCTTGGCGTCAGAGACAAGCCCCTGCGGCTGGCTCGAAATTGCAAGATAGCCTGTTTATCCTCGTCTTCCGGCTGCGACAATTGGTAGACAATACCCCAAGACAAACGCGAACGCAGATCTGCCAAATTGACGGCCAGCGACCGCGGAGCAGCATCCCCCGCCACGATCAATCGAGACCCGCGCTGGCGAGCGTCGTTATACAAATTGAACAAAGCTTGCTCCCAGTTCTTATCACCTAGCACCACGTGAATATCATCGATGCAGATACGATTCAGGGTTGCAACCCCCTGCAACACGTCCTGCGGTGCATACTGGCGCAGATCCGATAGCGGCAGGTAAATCGCTTCGACTCCGGCCTCGTGACAGCTTGCCTGCAACAGATGAGACTTTCCCACGCCAGCTGGACCGTACAAGTAAATAATCGATTCTCCAGCGGGGTCCATTTGGGCCTGCAACGCCGCCACCAGCGGCTGAATATTCGGCAGCGCCAAAAAGTTATCTAGCGTGGCGTCGTCGCGCAAGCGCACCTCCAGCGATAGTTGCCGCTTGGGCGAATGCCCTGCGGCGTCTAGGGGGGGATCTACCGCTGCCATCGGTAGCTCAACACCGCATCTAACTCAGTTGTCGGAACAAGTGCGAGATTTTCATTAAGCTCTATGATCGGCGCCAATTGTTCGGCATCTGTCTGTGCTCGCAGACGAAAGCGAATGCTATCTCCCTGTACCCTTTCGATAACAACTTCTTCTATCAACTCCAGGTTTTCCAACCAACTCGCAATAGCTGAGTAGTCTGCATAAGTAAATACACCGATGACCGACATAAGCATAGCCCCGTCTTCACCAGTAGTGGGCGCCACGGCATATCTGGCAGAGATTTCTTTGGCGACAAGATTAACACCATCACGCATAAATGCTTGCAGATCATCAACGGTGACAGATCGGTTGACCCGCTCGTCTCGATAAAAATAGCGCCAATCTCCCGCGGATTTCCCCACGCCCACCTCCGCCAGGCGGCCCGCGATAATATCTTGTGCGTTATAACGGGCCGAGGCCTTTTGGATAACAGCTGAATTTAGACGCCATACGTCATTGAGGCTCAACGCTGACATATCCTCTAGATCAAACACGGGAAGCTGCACCGGGACGCCTCGACGGGAAAACTCATCGATTAACACCTGCGCCTGCTCAGGCCAATTATCCCTATCGACAAAATGCCGACCCTGTTCATCTTCAACGACCACCCATGCCAACACCAACGGACGACTCGCCGTCCACAGCGGCGCACCCGCTTGTCTCACTAGGTCAGCGACATAGTCACCATCAAACTCAAACCTCACCGAAAACCCGACTGCGGGCGGCTCATTGCGCGTATAAACGTACTGCTGTACGTTCGCACGGGAATCTGACAAAGCCTCAACGATGGCTGGGTCGGCAAGTAGTAAACGAGAGCCAGACACCTTCACCAACACTTCAGCCAGCGCCTGACTCGACGCAGCCGTTAGCGCCCTAGAGCTCTGGTTTGCTACAAACACACTGGCAGAATGCAGATCTCGGACCATCTCCGCCCAAGCATTTCCTGCAAACAGCAGAGACAGCAGTAAATGCATCAATGCTAATCGTGTCGCTTTCACCACATTCTCCAAGTCTTCCGCCCAGACGCAGTGTAACAGCACTAGCCTGCGTCAGGCATATTCTGCCTTCAAAGAGTGATCCCGAACTGAAACCGCTAATATCCGGCAAAAATACATATGACAAAAATCGATAGGACTGAGTCACTAACAGCAATTGGTGAGTGCGTTCACGTATCATGCGCGATAAAATACCCAATCCTATCCATCAGGCAATATTTCACTGGAATCCGAGTAATGACCGCTGAGAATACAAAGAACACCCTGAGTTATAAGGATGCAGGCGTCAATATTGACGCAGGCAACGAACTGGTCGAGCGGATTAAAGGGGTCTCAGGCCGCACAATGCGACCGGAGGTCATGGGTGGCCTCGGCGGATTCGGCGCTCTATGTGAAATCCCGACCGGTTATAAACAACCAGTACTCGTGTCAGGTACGGATGGCGTAGGCACCAAACTTCGATTGGCAATGAAAATGGGCATTCACGATACGATAGGGATAGACCTGGTCGCTATGTGCGTCAACGACCTTGTGGTGGCGGGCGCAGAGCCCCTTTTCTTTCTAGATTATTATGCCACCGGCGCACTTAACGTGAATACTGCGGCAGCTGTAGTGACTGGCATTGGCGCAGGATGCGAGTTGGCAGGTTGTGCTCTGGTCGGCGGCGAGACGGCAGAAATGCCAGGCATGTATCAGGGTGACGATTATGACCTAGCGGGATTTTGTGTGGGTGTGGTGGAAAAATCAGCGATTATCGACGGCAGCACAGTGGCTACAGGCGATATATTAGTGGGCATTGAAAGCAGTGGGCCACACTCCAACGGCTACTCGCTGATCCGGAAAATATTAGAGGTGGGCGATGCAGATTTACAGCAAACGCTTGGTAAGACCACACTCGGCCAGGCACTAATGACTCCCACCACAATCTACGTCAAAGCCCTGCTGGCATTGTTTACAGAAATACCGGTGAAAGCTCTATCCCATATTACCGGCGGTGGGCTGCTGGAAAACCTGCCCCGTGTCCTTCCAAAAAACTGCAGCGCGCTGATCGAAACTGCCAGTTGGCAATGGCCTGAGATATTCCAATGGCTGCAGAGTCAGGGCAGGATAGAAACAACTGAGATGTATCGCACCTTTAACTGCGGGGTTGGCATGGTGGTATGTATCGCGCCTCAACATGTGAGAAAAGCCCTGTCACTCCTTACCGCAGCGGGACACCACGCCTGGGAAATGGGCCGTATTGTCCCTGGAGATGATCAGGTAAAACTGCTGCCGTGAGTTCACTGGTACCGCCCCGCCTCGCCATACTGATCTCCGGACATGGAACGAATTTGCAAGCTTTTATCGACGCTTGCGCATGTGCAGAATTGGACGCTCAAATCGGCATTGTTATTAGTAACAATCCTGACACTGCTGGCCTGCAGCGCGCAGAGAATGCCGGGCTTGCCACTCGTGTTATCGATCACCGCAACTTTGCAACGCGCGAAGAATTCGACGAAGCCATGGTCGATGAACTTTACGCCTTCTCAATTGACCTGGTCGTGCTGGCGGGTTTTATGCGAATTCTGACGCCGGTGCTAGTCGAGCCGTTTGCTGGCCGTCTATTGAATATTCATCCGTCCCTACTCCCTAAACACCCCGGATTGCACACGCATCAGCGTGCCTTGGATGCAGGCGACTGCGAGGCCGGAGCCACAGTACATTTTGTGACGCAGGAACTCGATGGTGGGCCGCCTATACTTCAATGCCGGGTGCCAATTGTATCCGATGATACTGCCGAGACTCTGGCCGCTAAAGTGTCACTGCAGGAGCACATAATCTACCCTCTAGCCGTGCGCTGGTACTTGCAGGGCAGATTACAGTTGACTGACAACGAGGCAGTGCTGGACGGGCGGACGATTCCAACAACGGGCATTCAATACGCGGCAGGCTGACGCTAGTGACATCCGCGTTAGCAAGATTCACGCCTTCGGCAGAGTCACCCCGCGCTGGCCCTGATACTTGCCTCCACGATCCTTATAACTCACTTCACAGACCTCATCAGACTCAAAGAATAGCATTTGCGCGACCCCCTCATTGGCATAAATCTTCGCCGGCAAGGTAGTCGTATTAGAGAACTCTAACGTCACATGGCCTTCCCACTCGGGCTCTAGTGGCGTTACATTGACGATAATGCCACAACGAGCATAGGTCGACTTTCCGAGACAGATGGTCAGTACATTGCGCGGAATACGGAAGTATTCCACGGTACTTGCTAGCGCAAAGGAATTCGGTGGAATAACGCAAACGTCATCTAAAACATCCACAAAGCTGCCATCATCAAAGCGTTTCGGATCGACCGTTGCCGAATTAATATTGGTAAACACTTTAAACTCAGGTGAGCACCTCACATCGTAGCCATAGCTAGATGTGCCATAAGAAATAAGCCGTTTGTCACCATCAGCGCGCACCTGGCCGGCCTCAAACGGCTCAATCATGCCATGCTGAGTGGCCATTTCACGAATCCACCTATCTGCCTTGATACTCATGCGTAATTCACCCGTCCGCTATGGTTAGTCGTCAGAAATTGTTATTTCGGGAAACTGACGTCCGCCGCTGTCTTCTTGGGCTGCTAAAGCCTCTTGTACCGCGGCCGCAGCATCCAAATACAGTCTAGCCTCAGGCGATTGAGGGGCAGCCGCCACGGTGGGGCAGCCTGCATCCGTCTGCTCTCGTATGGACAGCGTCAGCGGCAAACAGGCTAACAATCGCACACCATAATCTTTTGAAATACGATCTCCACCCTGCTGGCCAAAAATATGCTCATGATGTCCGCATTGACTGCAAATATGCACCGACATATTCTCTATAACTCCCAGTACTGGGACGTCGACTTTACGGAACATCTCGATACCTTTGCGTGCGTCTAATAACGCGATATCCTGTGGTGTAGTCACGATTACCGCTCCGGCTACCTTAGCCTTCTGCGATAGGGTAAGTTGAATGTCCCCTGTTCCCGGCGGCATATCAATTACCAGATAGTCGAGTTCACCCCAGATAGTCTGTTCCAGCATTTGCGCAAGAGCGCCGCCCGCCATCGGCCCTCGCCACACCATCGGAGTACGGTCATCCACCAAATACCCCATAGACATGGTCTTTAAACCGTAAACCTCGACAGGCAGCAGATGCTGATCGCCTTGCTGTTCGGGCCGGTGGCCAGAGGGGATGCCGAGCATCAACTGTTGGCTGGGCCCATAAATATCTGCGTCCAACAGCCCCACTCGCGAGCCCATGACATTGAGAGCCAGCGCCAAATTAACCGCCGTAGTGGACTTGCCTACGCCTCCTTTACCGGAAGCAACTGCAACAATGTGTTTAATCTGATTCATCAATACCTTTAAACGCTAAGAGACTGAACCGCGCCAATGGCCACAGTATTTCCGGCCCGTCAGTATAGAGATATGCTGTGCGTTCAACAATGCCACCTTAACAACCGCGACGGATGAAACTCCGGCACAAAAACGCTATTATAGAGTCTGTTTTATTAAGCAGATAACCAACATGGCAGCATCCGCTCCACGCAAAATCCTAGTCACTAGCGCATTGCCATATGCCAATGGCTCTCTGCATCTAGGACATCTGCTAGAGCAGGTGCAAACCGACATTTGGGTGCGGTTCCAGAAGTCTCGAGGACACCACTGTATTTACATCTGCGCCGACGACGCCCACGGCACCGCTATCATGCTGACAGCAGAAAGATTAGGGATAAGTACCGAGCAGCAGATTGACAACATCAAGCAGGAACATTTGCGCGACAGCACCGGCTTCTTAATAGACTTTGACAATTTTCACACCACCCACAGCGAAGAAAATCGTTTCTGGTGTGAGGCTATCTACCAGCAGTTGAAAAAAAACAACCATATCGCCACTCGGACGATTACGCAGGCCTTCGATCCGGAAAAACAGCTATTTCTCGCTGACCGCTTTATTAAAGGCACTTGCCCACGCTGCAAAGCTGAGGATCAGTACGGTGATAACTGTGAAGCCTGTGGGGCCACCTACAGCCCGATGGAACTGACCAATCCAGTATCCGCTCTATCCGGAGCAAAGCCAATAGAAAAAGAGTCTACCCATTTATTCTTCAAGCTTCCTGAATTTGAGTCAATGCTGACAGAATGGCTTAACTCTAATACGCTGCAGCCACAGGTCGCAAACAAGCTCCGGGAGTGGACCGAGGCCGGCTTGCAAGAGTGGGACATTAGCCGAGACGCCCCCTACTTCGGTTTTGAGATCCCCGACGAACCCGGTAAATATTTCTATGTTTGGCTGGATGCCCCCATCGGCTATATTGCTAGCTTTCAACATTACTGCGATCGCACCGGACACGACTTTGAGCCCTACTGGGCACTCGGCACTGACACTGAGTTGTACCACTTCATCGGCAAAGACATCATCAACTTCCACGGTCTATTTTGGCCAGCCATGCTGCATTCGGCCGGACTGCGCGCGCCCACCGCAGTCTATGCACACGGCTTCCTTACCGTTAATGGCCACAAAATGTCAAAGAGTCGCGGTACCTTTATTAAAGCCAGTACCTATCTCGAGCACCTTGATGCAGAGTACCTGCGTTACTATTTTGCCGCTAAGTTATCAGCCTCTGTGGATGACATCGATCTCAATCTGGAGGACTTCATTCAACGCGTTAATTCCGACATTGTAGGCAAGGTCGTGAATATCGCCAGTCGGTGCGCGGGCTTTTTGCGCAACTCTTTTGACAGCCAGCTTGCTCTCAATTGTTCGGAACCCGCGCTATTGCAGGAATTCATTGCCAAAGGCAGCGCCATCGCCGAATTGTATGAACAGCGAGAGTTCAACAAGGCAATGCGTGAAATTCTGGCGCTGGCAGATAGGGCAAATCAATATATCGATGAGAAAAAGCCATGGATACTGGCTAAGCAGGATGGGACTGAGCAGCAGGTGCACGACGTATGCAGCGTTGGCATCAACCTATTTCGAGTCCTAATGATCTACCTAAAGCCAGTGCTGCCTGCTATGGCGGAAAAAGCAGAACTATTTCTGAATTGCTCACTAGATTGGACGGCACTGGAGTCACCGCTAACAGGCCAGCAGTTGGCAACATTTATGCCACTCCTCACGCGTATCGACAGTAAAAAGGTGGAAGCCATGGTAGAGGCCAGTAGGGAGGCCCAAGCCGCAGAGGTCTTGCCATCAGGCGGGATGAATAGCCCGCCCGCCCAGGACAGCACTATTGAGTTTGACGACTTTGCTAAAATTGACCTGAGAATCGCCGAAATCATCGCCGCTGAACACGTTGACGGTGCCGACAAATTACTACGGCTGACGCTCAGCCTTGACAGCGAAGGAACAAGCGCAGGGCACAGGCAAGTATTTGCAGGCATAAAGTCAGCCTACCAACCGGAAGACTTAGTAGGCAAACTGACGGTACTGGTAGCTAATTTGGCACCGCGTAAAATGCGCTTTGGCACATCGGAAGGTATGGTTCTAGCCGCGGGGCCCGGCGGCAAAGATATCTTCCTTTTAGAGCCTAATGCAGGGGCTACGCCGGGCATGCAAGTCAAATAGTCCCCAAAACTCTTTTTACCTACTGGTCGTTAGTCTGTAAAATTAGACCCCTTTAGTCCGTCGTAAACGCTAAAATGACGGTCCCGGAATTCCGAGCGCCGGGTTGCTGATAGCGCGAGGTACAGCGAGAAACTAATCATGCTGGCAGACTATTCCATACTGTTGATCGGCGCCATTCTGGTCAATAATTTCGTACTGGTACAGTTTTTGGGCCTGTGCCCATTTATGGGCGTGTCAAACAAGCTGGAAGCCGCGATGGGCATGTCTATGGCGACTACCTTTGTGCTCACTCTTGCGGCAGCCTGCAGCAACCTAACCTATCAATTCTTGCTAGTCCCGCTAGGACTAAGCTACTTAAAGACGATTGCATTCATTTTGGTGATTGCGGTGGTCGTACAATTTACTGAAATGGTGATGCGTAAGACCAGCCCACTATTGCATCGCGTGCTAGGTGTTTATCTGCCTCTGATCACCACCAACTGCGCCGTGCTTGGAGTCGCACTGTTGAATATTTCAAAGGATCATAATTTTTTAGAGTCGCTATTTTATGGGTTCGGCGCGGGTGCAGGCTTCTCTTTGGTGTTAGTTCTTTTTGCCGCGATGCGTGAACGTTTGACGGTGGCGGATGTGCCTGCGCCATTTAAAGGTGCCGCAGTGGGCATGATAACCGCTGGCCTGATGTCGCTGGCCTTTATGGGCTTTGCCGGGCTGGTATAGACACAAGTGATCGACCTCCTAACACAACATCCACTGCTCGCTGCTATTATCGCTTTGGTGCTGCTCGCCGCTGTGTTTGGCGCTCTGTTGGGATTTGCTGCGGAGAAATTCAAAACCGAAGGCAATCCCATCGCAGATGAGATCAACAATATTTTGCCCCAAACTCAATGTGGCCAGTGCGGATACCCTGGATGTCGGCCCTATGCTGAGGCCATCGCCGGCGGTGAAGCCATCAACAAATGTCCACCTGGTGGGGAGACTGGTGTTCAGGCTCTCGCTGATTTGTTGGATCTAGAGCCGCTGCCTCTGGACGAGGAACACGGCGAGGCCAAAAAAATCGCAGCGGTAGCGTTTATCCGCGAGGACGAATGTATTGGTTGTACTAAATGCATACAGGCCTGCCCGGTCGACGCAATTCTAGGGGCGGCCAAGCAAATGCATACAGTTATCAGCAGCGAATGCACCGGCTGTGATCTGTGTGTCGAGCCCTGCCCTGTCGACTGCATCGACATGATTGCAGAGGAAGAATCGCTGAAGACTTGGCACTGGCAACTACCTGACCCCGTCAGCAGGCGCGTGGACATTATTGCCACCGATGTTATTCCTAGCAATCCAAACGAGGGCCGCGCTGCATGAGGAAAGTTTTTGACTTCCACGGCGGCATCCATCCGACCGAGAACAAGCACCAGTCCGTGCGGACTCCTATTGCCGATGCAGGTATACCGCCTGAGTTGATCATTCCACTATCGCAACACATAGGAGCGCCGGCGCGCCCATTGGTCGCCATTGGTGAGCGTGTACTCAAGGGACAAATGATCGCTGAAGCGCTTGGTTTTGTAAGCGTACCCGTGCACGCACCCACTTCTGGCACGATTCACGCCATCGAGGATCGTCTTATTGCACACCCGTCTGGCTATCTCGCACCTTGCATTGTAATTACCACAGACGGGCAGGACGAATGGGAAGCGCACAGTGGCGTTTTGAATTATCGCACGCTAGAAACCGCTGACCTGATCAGTATAATTCGCAATGCAGGCATCGCAGGCATGGGCGGTGCCGGCTTCCCAAGTGCCGTCAAACTTTCGGTCAAAGCTGACACTCCAATTGAAACACTGATTATCAACGGCACAGAATGTGAGCCTTATATCACAGCTGACGACGCTCTAATGCGCGAGCAAGCTTTCGAGATCATAGAGGGCACAAAGATTCTGCAGCAAATTATTGGCCCCAAAAGTACTTTAATCGGTGTTGAGGACAATAAACCAGAGGGCATTGCTGCCCTGTGTGCGGCAGCACAAGGCACTAATATAGAGATCGTCACATTTCCCACAAAGTATCCATCCGGTGGTGAAAAACAACTGGTTGAGATCCTTACTGGGCAGCAGGTACCCAGTGGCGGATTGCCCTCTGAGGTAGGCGTTGTATGCCAGAATATTGGCAGCACTGTGGCTATTTTCGATGCCGTTGTAAAGGGACGGCCTCTCATCTCAAGAGTCACCACCGTGACCGGAGAAAGCGTGCGTGAGCCACAAAATTTTGAGGTCCTCATCGGCACCCCGGTGCAATACCTAATAGACAAAGCCGGTTATCAGAGTGAGAAAAATAATCGCCTCATTATGGGTGGACCGATGATGGGCTTCACAATACCAGATACGGGCGTGCCTATTGTTAAAACGACTAACTGCGTGCTAGCGCCGAGCGAAGCAGAGTTGTCTACACCGCCGCCCGCTCAAGCCTGCATCCGCTGCGGAATGTGTGCTGAAGTATGCCCCGCCAGCCTATTACCTCAACAGATGTTCTGGTTTGCACAAGGAAAGGAATTCGAAAAACTAGAAGAGCATAACCTGTTCGATTGTATCGAATGTGGCGCTTGCTCTTTTGCCTGTCCCAGTAATATTCCACTGGTGCAATATTATCGCGCCTCTAAATCAGAAATTTTACAGCTGCGCCATGACCATGAAATAGCGGAGCAATCGCGCATTCGATTTGAAGCACGCCAGCAGCGCCTGGAGCAGGCTGAGCAAGAAAAAGAAGCTAAACGCGCTGCACGAAAAATCGCTGCACAGCAGCGTGCCGAAGCAGCTCAAGAAAGTGGCGCAGAGGACCCCATTCAGGCCGCCATAGATCGAGCCAAGATAAAAAAAGCCGAACAGCAGCAGGACGGTGCTGGCGACGAAAGTGAACTGCACAAGTTGGAGAAAGCCATTGCATCAACGGCAAAGCGACTGACCACAGCAACCACCAAGCTGGAGCAGGCTCAAGCCGAGGGCAGCGATCTTGTAGGCGCACTGCAGACCGGTGTCGACAAGACCAGAGAGAAGATGGCAGTGGCAAAACAGGCACTAAACGACTATCAGCAGCATCTCGACACTCGCTCTGCAGAGCAGCGACCGGCTGACGCAGCGCAATCTGCGATAGAAAGAGCGATGCAAGCGCGCACAACAGAAGCGGCGTTAAGCCCGCAAGAGAAGGCGCGTGTCGACCTAAAAAAACTACAGAACCGCCTGAAAAAGACGCAGGCCACGCTGTTGCAAAGCCATCAAAATGCCGAGGAGGCAAAGGTCATCGAGGCGCTGGAATCAACCGTTGCCCGGCTAACTGAGAAAATTAATGCTTTGCAACCGCTGTTAAATACCGCTGAGGACGCATGATATGGCTCTGATGCGTCTCACATCTCCCCACGCGCATGGACCCATGAGCACTCAGCGCGTTATGCAAAGTGTATTGCTTGCGACAATTCCCGGAATTATTGTACTGACACATTTTTTTGGCTTCGGTACTTTAGTCAATATTCTGTGGGGAAGCATCGTGGCGCTGGCATGTGAAGCGCTTGCGCTAAAACTTCGACGGCGCCCCCTAGGCTTTTATCTCAAAGATTATAGTGCGCTTGTAACGGCCGTTTTATTGTGTATTGCCTTGCCGCCTTATGCTCCGTGGTGGCTCATTGCGGTAGGCATTGCAAGCTCTATTCTGCTGGCAAAGCACTTATACGGCGGACTCGGCTACAACCCATTTAACCCTGCGATGGTTGGCTATGTTATTCTCCTCATTTCTTTTCCCATACAAATGACTGCGTGGGCGCCACCGCGCGGTCTCGGAGAGTTGCCGGGGTTCATGGAGGCTTTGCAAGCTTGCTTCACCCCTTCGGCTTATGACGCCATCACGATGGCGACACCAATGGATCTTTTAAAACAAAACAATAGCCTGCTGATCAAAGATCTCTGGGGCCAGTACCCGCAGTTTGGACGCTGGTCAGGTCGTGGATGGGAGTGGGCTAATATTGCCTTTTTAGCCGGAGGAGTATGGCTGCTATATCAGCGCATATTTACCTGGCATGCGCCTGTGGCCATGCTGGTCACTCTTGGGCTACTTGCAGCTATCTTTTATGACGGCGGAAGTTCCGCTAGTGGCGGGTCACCTTTGTTCCACCTGTTAGGCGGCGCGACTATGTTTGGTGCTTTCTTCATTGTCACTGACCCTGTAAGTTCAGCCGTGTCTTTGCGCGGCCGTCTCATTTTTGGCGGCCTGATCGGTGTGCTAATATATACTATTAGGATAGAGGGGAACTACCCAGACTCAGTGGCTTTTGCCGTACTCATTATGAATTTTGCTGCGCCATTCATCGATTACTATACCCAGCCTCGTACGTATGGTCATCGTAAAAAACGGGCAGGAGAATAAAATGCTTGGCCGATCTATTACGCGCAACAGCATTCTACTTGCAGTTTTTGCCGCGTGCACGACTGCGCTCATCGCTGGCACTCACCTGCTAACAAAAGACGACATCGCAGAGCAAAAACGCGAAGCAGAAGAAAGGGCACTACTGCAGATTGTTCCCAGAAGCCGACATGACAATTCAATGCTGGATGACACGATAGCCGTTGGCCCACAAGACGTGGAATTGGGCTTAAGAGAAGACAAGAAAATTTATGTCGCGCGAGAAAATGGAGAAGTGATAGCAGTGATAATTCCAGCCATCGCACGCGATGGCTACACTGGAGACATCGAGTTGATTGTAGGTGTCAATCGAGATGGTACGATAGCAGGTGTCCGTGCACTCGCACAGAGGGAAACACCTGGGCTTGGCGACAAAGTGGACCTGAAAAAATCTGACTGGATGTTGAGCTTCAATGGACGCTCACTGCAAAACCCGACGCTGGCCGGGTGGGCTGTCAAAAAAGACAATGGCATTTTTGATCAATTCACCGGCGCCACTATTACCCCGAGAGCCGTGGTTGCAGCAGTTCTCAGGGTCTTACAATTTGCCAAAATCAATAGAAACAGCCTATTTGATCGGGGCGACACCAACGCTGGCCCCAATGGAGATAGCACCTAATGGCGGATGTCAGTTACAAAGATCTATCCATTAATGGTTTGTGGAAAAACAATCCGGCTATTGTCCAACTGTTAGGGCTCTGCCCGCTACTTGCTGTAACTGGCAGCGTAGTCAATGCACTGGGACTGGGACTTGCCACAACGATGGTACTGATTATTTCCAATACCTCCGTGTCATTGATTCGCAATCTTGTTTCCGATGCGGTGCGCCTGCCGACATTCGTCATGATTATTGCTGCAGCCGTCACCTGTATTGAATTATTGATGCAAGCGTTTACGTATGAATTGTTCCAAATTCTGGGTATTTTCCTGCCGCTAATCACCACCAATTGCGTTATCTTAGGCCGAGCCGATGGCTTTGCTGCACGAAATTCAATAGGGCCATCCTTCTACGACGGGCTGATTATGGGGTTAGGCTTCGCTTGTGTACTTGCGGTGCTAGGTGGTCTGCGCGAATTAAGTGGCACGGGCGCGTTGTTTGCAAATATGGATTTGCTGTTCGGTGCAAGCGCGGCCAATTGGAAAATCGTAATGTATCCAGACTACCAACCATTTCTATTGGCAATTCTGCCACCCGGAGCCTTTATCTTTACCGGTCTGATTATCGCGGTTAAGAATCTCATCGACGATCGGATAAAGAAACGTCAGGACGCGTTAAAGACTCGTCCGGTAAAAGGTGCCAAGCGCGTGCGCGTGACAGGCGCTGTGTCCTAGACTTACTTACTCGCCCACCAGCATGAGTGTATCGAGTATTTCATCCACCGCCGCATCATCCATCCCGCCGTTTTCTTCATCACAACTGTAGGTGATAAATAACAACAGCGCACCGCATGATACATACCATTCGCGCACCGCTACGCCCTCCTGTACATAGTGGCTCATGGCGCCAGAGAATTCTCCCAGCGTCGCGGGCCGCCACTGCAGCACCCGCTCAGACTCTTGTTGCGCTATTGCGTTCACAGAATTTTGATCAAAGTCTCCCTGTTCTTTATGCAGCGTGCTTATCTCGATGCAGCCTACATCGTCACGATCACCAACCAAAATACTTTCCTCCTCCGAGTCTGCCCACCACTCAGGCGGAAGCGCTAGAGTCCACCACTCAGTCTCAACAACGTTCATTGCATATTCCTTTTCAAGTGCCGCGACATTAATAGGGCGTCCTCTCGCCCGCCCTCTGTGGGGTAATAGCGCTTGCGTATTCCGTCTAAGTTAAATCCATTCCCCTCATACAGTCGCCGAGCGACGACATTGGATTGACGCACTTCCAAAAGACATCGGACCGCACCAGCCTCTCTCATCCTGAGCAACGCAGTTTGCAGCAGCAGACGCCCGAGGCCTTTACCCTGTTGCGCAGAATTAACGCCAACACTATAAATAGAGGCCTCGTCCAGCACCTGAGAAAACACCAAAAATCCGTCTATTCGGCCGTCCTCCTCAACCACCATCGCACACTGCTTCTGTAGGTCGCCGCAGCTGCAGATAACAGCGAACTGACGTTTATTCCAAGGATGAGTATTAACGCTGGCATCAATCGCCGCCAACGATTCGGCGTCAGCCGGAGAGGCAAGCCTAACCTTATGCAATAGTGCCACAGAAAATTTGAACCAGATCGGCAAACACTCGGTCACGATCGTGTCTCATGCCGCGCAAACCAGCGGCAACAAGTCGCGCCATACTTGCCGCTTGAGGGACGGCTGTGCCAATATTTCCGCGCTGCTCACCGTATTCGCAGTGATCACACTGATATGCTGCCGAGGCACACGCTGCAAACAGGCCTCACCGAGCAACACAAGACCGCGGCATCCATGTTCTCCCAGCCTTCTGTCAACAAAGCCGGCAACACTGGCTTGAGCTGCCTCTTTTCCAAGGTCAAGCTGCTGATTCGTGTGAATCGGCCAATCAAACTGCGCTACATCTGGCTCGACGGCAGGCGTTACCGCATCCCCTTGTGATGGATGGCACAGTAGCAAAGCTTGAGCCATTGATTGTACCAGTCTGACCTGATCCGAGGTGAGTGGCCCGGCTAACTCCTCAAGCCACAGCCAACTGCCAGCGACAATTGCAGTCAAACTGAAGCGGGGAACGGGTTCGCCGCGTTGCAACGCACTGGCATCCAATGTCCTCTCTGCCGCGCGCACAGGTTGAGAGACGAGCGCGGACTCTGGGTTCTGTGCAACTTGCAAGGGCTCGAGTACCGGTGCAGCAGACAGCTGTTGGTTTTTAGGCGCTGTCCGGATCACGAGCCGTCGAGTAGTTGCTGCGCCGGGCAACTGGGCACGCGACACATAACTGTCAACCCCCATTGCGTCAAGGTAGGCCATGCGCCTCAATTCATGCATTTTTGCTTCCATTAAAACCCGATCCGTTAATATAAAGTCTAACAGCTTTTAACGACTGACTATATCCAGCGCCACCCATGACGTTTAAAAAACTTAATTCCCGATGCAATAAAATACCATAGGTGGCGTGGACCCTTGTTCGCCGCATAACCTCCATGGTGAATAATTCGCATGTCTGAATCAAAGACGAGGCGGCCCACCTTGCCCAGCCGCAGCGACAGATCGAAATCCTCAAAGTACAAGAAAAAATCCTCATTAAAGCCGCTGGTTGCTCGCAGGTCAGGTGTGCGAACCAGCATGAAGCATCCACTCGCTATTGCCACGTCGACTTGTCCCTGGCCCTCATCCTGACACAAATCACGCATTTCATAAGCCGCTAACTGCTGACGAAATAGACGACGTAGAAGCCGCGGGGCGAAGCCACGCAATAACAACACAAGAACCGAGGGATAGCGTTTACACAGAAATTCTTGCTCGCCGCCGCCGCTAAACACTTTAGGGCTGGCCAGCACAACATCCTGATTGTCCAGCAGCAACGTCAAGCCCCTCCGAAGCGTATCGTCCTGCAACTCTACATCGGGATTTAGGACCAAATGGAAATCACTCGCCAGCCACTGGAGGACTTCATTATGCCCAGCACCGAAGCCCCGATTGCTCGCTAATGGAAGGTATTGAATATCGAAAAATTCACTTTGCGGCCAGCCCGCAATTTCCTGAATCAACTCGGCGCGGTAAAACTCTTGCGATAAATTGTCGATCAAATACACCGTCACTCGGGCCAAACAATTAGCTTGGAAAGCGGCTTGAGCTGATCGTCGCAAACTCTGCATAGCGCTGTTCAATAGGGCCAACGGGCTATTGTGCAGCACCACTGACACAGACAGGTGGTTTTGAGCTTTTGAAGACAGATTCATAGGGTTGATGGTATCAGTTGGCAAGCACGACGTAACGTGTCAGGTGGTGTTAAGGCGCAACTGCGAATGAGAAGAGACACGACTCTAAACCATTCAAACCTATCCAGAAAAAGGGGCTTATGTAAAAAATAACAAACACGACTAGCATTCTGTTATTTTTCGAATTTTCACGGGAGGTCGTGCTAACCTAACACTACGAGTGAACATCTCAAAAATAATCCACGGTATGCTAGGGCTGAAAAATACCTACTTCTGTGAACTACAGGGGATAATCAATGATCAATCGGGACGCTACCCTTATTAGCCGTTTGACTGTTTTGTGTATGTTATTGTTCGTCGTGACCGCTTGCGGGGGCGGCGGTGGGGACTCAGGATTTCTTCCTCCAGACGACCCAGACGTTACTAGCGATCTCGCAATTACTACTACGGCCTTACCCAATGCTGTCGATGGCAGCGCATATACCGCACTGGTGGAGGCCGATGGAGGAGCAAAACCGTATGCATGGTCGGTGATTGACAATGGCGGCACTGAGTTAGCTATCAATAATCAAGGGATTCTTGCCGGCACGGCGCCACCAACTGGGGATTATGGCCTATCCCTGCGCGTAACCGACAGCACGAACACGCAAGTCATCAACTCCTTCATACTAAGTGTGACAGGTGATAGGCCCGAGCCTCTGGCTATTGCCACGCCATCGCCACTGACGGGAGCCGAACAGGGTAAACCTTATAATGCAATTCTAGAGGCTGTCGGTGGGCAAGGTGACTACCTGTGGACTCTGCTAGACAGTGGCAACAGTGGATTGGGACTCGGACCTGATGGCATACTCAGCGGGATTGCTCCGGCGGAGGGTCAATATGCTGTAAAGGTCTCCGTGATGGATGATTCGCGTACAGTGTCAGAAGCGCTGATATTAAACGTTTCAGCATTTGCCTCTCCACTGACCATTACTACATCGACTTTACCTAACGGCACCGTAGGGGTCAGCTATGCGGCTGTGCTAAGCGCGTCGGGTGGGGATAAACGCGACTACATGTGGACGCTAGTGTCTAATGGCGGCCTCTCCGGACTTAACGTTAGCAAAGCCGGCATTTTGGCAGGTATTCCCAACCAAGCAGGAACGTTTGGACTGGTGTATCAAGTCAGCGACGGCAACAATACAGACCAGTTAGCTGCGACGTTAGCTATTGCCTCGGGGCCCGACATCCCGCCATCCACATTGACCATCACGACAGCAATGTTACGCGATGCAGTTCGAAATATGCCTTATGCTGAAGCTATGGCAGCGGAGGGAGGAACACCACCTTACAACTGGCTCGGTGTGGGTAGCGATAACTTTACCGGTTTTACGATGTCACCAGTCGGCGGCATCATAAGCGGTGAAACAAGTGTAGTGCCAGGACCTTATGGCTACAGCGTCACCCTAACAGACAGTATGGGCGTCAGTGTTGTTCGGTCATACATCATCGACGTTTTATAACGCTGACGTAAAGACGAAAAGGCGGGCCTAAACAGGCGTGGGGCTGTCATCAAAGGGGCATCAAATAGCAGGTACCATAGAAAGACTGCAGGCGGTATAACTCCTCCAGCGCATTCTTTTCATCGCCCATAAAAAATCCCGCGGCACGCAGTGCTGCGGGATTCACGATTAAAGCCTGGCGATGACCTACTCTCACATGGGGAAACCCCACACTACCATCGGCGATACATCGTTTCACT